>CAIWAO010000067.1 GCA_903910745.1 uncultured Burkholderiales bacterium | reverse complement strand
TTAAGCCAATATTTTTGCAACAACGCCAGCACCCACAGTTTTACCACCCTCACGGATCGCAAATCTAAGGCCCTCTTCCATCGCAATCGGATTGATCAACTTGACTGTAATCGTCACGTTATCCCCCGGCATCACCATCTCTTTTCCTTCCGGCAACTCAATCGCACCCGTTACGTCCGTTGTACGGAAGTAAAACTGTGGCCTGTAGTTGTTAAAGAAAGGCGTATGACGTCCACCCTCGTCCTTAGACAACACATACACCTCAGCCGTGAAATGCGTGTGTGGCTTGATTGACCCAGGCTTACACAACACTTGTCCACGCTCTACGTCTTCACGCTTTGTTCCGCGCAACAATATTCCAACGTTGTCTCCCGCTTGACCTTGGTCCAGCAGCTTCCTAAACATCTCAACGCCCGTGCATGTCGTCTTCTGTGTATCCTTGATACCCACAATCTCAATCTCTTCTCCCACCTTCACGATTCCGCGCTCAATACGACCCGTCACAACCGTGCCGCGTCCAGAAATTGAGAACACATCTTCAACAGGCATCAAAAACGCCCCGTCTACTGCTCGCTCTGGTGTAGGTATGTAGCTATCAAGCGCATCAGCCAACTTCAGGATCGCCCCCTCTCCAAGCTCCCCCTTGTCGCCTTCCATCGCCAACTTTGCTGAACCTTTAATGATGGGCGTGTCATCTCCTGGGAAGTCGTACTTAGACAACAACTCACGAACCTCCATCTCCACCAACTCCAACAACTCAGCATCATCTACCATGTCGCACTTGTTCAAAAACACAACAATGTAGGGCACTCCAACCTGGCGCGCCAACAAAATGTGCTCACGCGTTTGAGGCATCGGGCCATCAGCAGCCGAACACACCAAAATCGCCCCATCCATCTGCGCCGCACCCGTGATCATGTTCTTCACATAGTCAGCGTGCCCAGGACAGTCAACGTGCGCGTAGTGACGAGCAGATGTCTCGTACTCAACGTGCGCTGTGTTAATCGTAATTCCGCGCGCCTTCTCCTCTGGCGCCGCATCGATTTGATCGTAAGCCTTCGCTTCACCACCAAACTTTGTCGATAAAACCGTTGTGATCGCCGCTGTTAGCGTCGTCTTACCATGGTCCACGTGACCAATCGTGCCCACGTTGACGTGGGGCTTGGTACGCTCAAACTTGCCTTTTGCCATTTTTTTCTCCAAAGAACATGCCCGTGTTACGGTTTAGCGTTTGCACAAAATTGCTTGATCTTCTTGCACGGGAAACAAGAAGGCACTTTGTCGCAGACGTGCGCCCCAAGGCATTGGAGCGCAGTGAAATTAATAAATCTTTATGCCTAGATTATTTTGCACGTGATGCAACGATGGCCTCTGCTACATTGCGCGGAGCCTCTGTGTAGTGCTTGAACTCCATTGTGTAAGTTGCACGGCCCTGAGACATTGAACGCAGTGTTGTTGAGTATCCAAACATTTCAGACAACGGTACCTCAGCTTTAATTGCTTTACCGCCTCCGACCATGTCCTCCATTCCTTGTACCATTCCACGACGTGATGACAGGTCGCCCATCACGTTACCTGCATAATCTTCAGGCGTTTCGACTTCAACAGACATCATCGGCTCAAGAATCACGGGCGAAGCTTTTTTACAACCTTCTTTGAAGCCAAATATACCAGCCATCTTGAAGGCCATCTCAGAGGAGTCAACATCATGGTATGAGCCAAAATGCAAGGTTACCTTTACGTCTACTACTGGGTAGCCAGCTAAAACACCAGAAGTCAAGGCTTCAATAACACCCTTTTCTACTGCTGGAATGTACTCCCTGGGTACCACACCGCCTTTGATCGCGTCCACAAATTCAAAACCTTTACCCGCTTCATTAGGTTCGATTTTGAACACAACGTGCCCATACTGACCTTTTCCGCCTGATTGACGTACAAATTTGCCTTCCGCATCCTCGATGGTCTTGCGGATCGTTTCACGGTAAGCAACTTGAGGTTTACCTACGTTTGCCTCAACGCCAAACTCACGCTTCATACGGTCAACAATAATTTCAAGGTGCAATTCACCCATTCCGGCGATGATGGTTTGACCCGATTCTTCATCAGTCTTGACGCGGAATGATGGATCTTCTGCAGCCAAACGCTGAAGTGCAATACCCATTTTCTCTTGGTCAACCTTGGTTTTTGGCTCAACCGCTTGAGCAATGACTGGCTCAGGAAACACCATACGCTCAAGGGTAATAATTGCATCAGGGGTACATAATGTTTCACCTGTTGTGACGTCTTTTAAACCCACACAAGCTGCAATATCACCAGCACAAATTGCATCAATCTCCTCACGATTGTTAGCATGCATTTGAACAATACGTCCAATACGCTCTTTTTTACCTTTGATCGGGTTGTAGACTGTGTCGCCTTTAGAAAGAATGCCTGAATAAACTCGAATAAATGTTAACTGACCTACAAATGGATCTGTCATTAATTTAAATGCTAAAGCAGAAAACTTTTCTTTGTCATCCGCTGCTCTATGAACTTCCTTCTCGTCTTCATCCAATCCACCCACAGGAGGAATGTCAACGGGGGAGGGCATTAATTCAATAACAGCATCCAACATACGTTGAACGCCTTTGTTTTTAAATGCAGTACCACAAAGCATTGGCTGAATCTCGCCAGCTATCGTACGAGTTCTCAGTCCCAGACGAATCTCTTCTTCTGACAAATCGCCCTCTTCCAAATACTTATTCATCAAATCCTCAGATGCTTCGGCCGAGGCCTCCACCATCTTTTCACGCCATTCTTTTGCGCTCGCAACCAAATCTGCAGGAATATCTTGGTATTCAAACTTCATACCTTGTGAAGCCTCATCCCAAATAATGGCCTTCATTTTCAGCAAATCCACTACACCAGTAAAGTTCTCCTCAGCACCAATCGGAATCACGATTGGAATCGGATTGGCTTTTAAGCGCAGTCGCATCTGATCATAAACTTTAAAGAAATTCGCGCCGGTACGGTCCATTTTGTTAACAAAAGCCAAGCGAGGTACACGGTATTTGTTTGCTTGGCGCCACACAGTTTCTGACTGTGGCTGCACGCCGCCCACAGCACAATAAACCATACATGCACCGTCCAACACACGCATCGAACGCTCGACTTCAATCGTAAAGTCAACGTGTCCGGGAGTGTCAATAATGTTAATTCGGTGCTCAGGGAAGGACAAATCCATTCCCTTCCAAAAACACGTGGTAGCTGCAGAGGTAATAGTGATACCGCGCTCTTGCTCTTGCTCCATCCAGTCCATGGTGGCAGCGCCATCATGAACCTCACCAATCTTATGATTTACACCGGTGTAAAACAAAATGCGTTCAGTCGTAGTTGTCTTACCAGCATCAATGTGTGCGGAGATTCCAATATTACGATAACGCTCGATAGGAGTATTGCGAGCCATGGATTTACCTTTTTAAAATCAAAATTTCGGCGGAACCTGACTGGATCGAAAAACGATCAATCAAGCCAAGCCGAAGGTTAGGAAGGGGGAATTAGAAACGGAAGTGTGAGAAGGCCTTGTTGGCTTCGGCCATGCGGTGAACTTCGTCACGCTTTTTCATAGCACCACCACGACCCTCTGAGGCCTCTAGCAATTCATTAGCCAAGCGCAGTGCCATTGACTTTTCGCCGCGCTTGCGTGCAGCCTCCTTAATCCACCTCATGGACAATGCCAAACGACGGACTGGGCGCACCTCAACTGGAACTTGGTAGTTTGCTCCACCAACTCGGCGAGATTTAACTTCAACCATTGGTTTAACATTGTTAATAGCCAACCCAAAAAGCTCCAAGGGATCTTTGTTGGCTTTTTTCTCAATCTGCTCTAAAGCGCCGTAAATAATGCGCTCAGCAACTGCTTTTTTTCCACTCTCCATGATTACGTTCATGAATTTTGAGAGCTCAACATTGCCGAATTTTGGATCAGGCAGAATTTCACGTTTAGGGACTTCGCGACGACGTGGCATAAAAATAACCTCTTTTAAAAAATTTCAGTTAGCGACTAAGAAATCGCCTCGGTAGCCATCAAACTACCACTTACTAATCTCGCAGAATTGACCCACCCGAAGGATAAACCAAATTGTTAACGAGACTCTTATTCAGATGCATCCGCCCCACAAAAGGCAGGCACACCCAAAATTCTTTACGCCTTTTTAGGACGCTTAGCACCGTACTTGGAACGCGATTGCTTACGGTCTTTAACACCTTGCAAGTCAAGCGAGCCACGCACAATGTGATATCTCACACCAGGCAAGTCTTTTACACGACCACCGCGGACCAATACCACTGAGTGCTCCTGAAGGTTGTGACCCTCACCACCAATGTATGAAATAACTTCAAATCCATTGGTCAAGCGGACCTTAGCAACTTTACGAAGCGCAGAATTTGGTTTTTTAGGAGTTGTTGTGTACACACGTGTACATACTCCGCGCCTTTGCGGCGAATTTTGCATAGCTGGACTTTTGGACTTGATCTTCTCGACCGTGCGTCCTTGTCTCACCAATTGACTAATGGTTGGCATTTAAACGTCCCTCAACGTTGTTAACGTAAATCTTTGAACCTTCGGGGAAATTCCGAAAAGCCTTCTAGTATAACAGTTTTCAATTAATATCAAATCTAATTTGATACTTAAATCCACCAATTTGCGCGCAACACAACTTATTAAGCCGCACAAGCAAACGAAGCGCTGATTTTATTTACATACTCAGCACCAAAAACCCATCAAATTATGAGTAAGTGGATGGGCTATCAATTTGTCTCATTTAATCCACAGCCTAATTGAGTCCCAGGTTCGACCCAAAAAGCCAGCTTGCTCAACAGTCTGCAAACTGAGAAGTGGCAACTCTGATAATGCAACTCCATCGACTTTAATCAACAACTTGGCAACGGGTTGGCCTATGGAGATAGGAGCCAATAAAGGATCACTCCTTAACACCTCAGTAGTCATTTTGCCAGCCTGGCCACTTGGAACAGCAACTACTATAGGCTCATTACGTCCTATCTTTACAGTCGAATCCTTACCCTGCCAAACTGCTGGAGTTTGAACGACCTGACCTGCGTCGTAAAGCTTAACTCCATCAAACGCCGTAAAACCCCAATTTAAAAGCTTTTGAGCCTCATTTGCTCTGGATATGTCACTAGATGCGCCTAAGACAATTGCCAATAATCTTCGGCCAATTAAATTAGGGAAGTCTCGTTTGGCCGTTGCAATCATGCAATATCCGGCGGCTTCTGTGTGTCCAGTCTTTAAACCATCTACTGAAGGATCTCGAAATAACAACAAATTCCGATTGTTTTCATTGGACGCGGGAGTACCAGGATACCTATATTTTTTTATGGCATAGTAGCCCACGTATTGAGGAAAATCTTGCATCAATCTAGTTGCCAAAATTGATAGGTCTTTGGCAGTAGTGATATGGCCCTGCTCGGGCAATCCTTCAGGATTTTTAAAGGAAGTGTTTTTCATACCTAGCAATTTTGCTTGCTCGTTCATCATTTGAACAAAATGTTCTTCAGTTCCACCAACGCCCTCTGCGAGTGCAATGGTTGCATCGTTACCTGACTGTACTATCATGCCCTTAATTAAATCCTCAACTGGAACTTGCATCTTAGGGTCAATAAACATTCTGGAACCTTCAACCTTCCAAGCGTGCACACTTACTGGAAAGGTTTGCGTAAGCGCAATCTTCTTTAGTCTCAAAGCGTCAAAAACCAAATAAGCAGACATCAACTTCGTAAGAGATGCAGGTTCAACGGGATCATTAGAGGCCTTTTCTGCCAGTACTTGATGTGCGTTGACGTCCAAAAGCAAATATGCCTTTGCGGCCACTTCCGGCGCTTGCGGCTGTTGTGCTCTGGCAGATCCCAAAACAAAAAATGAAACCAAAAGGGAAGCAGCACATATTTTGATATATTTAAATCTTAAAGACATTAAGTATTTCCTGTAGAACAATCTCTGAATAGCCAAAACAAAAAGCAATCACATACTAAAAAACCAAGTGTCGCATCACCAAAGACTTTAACAATGGAAGTTGTCCATGAAAGAAATGTCCTACAGCGGGGATGACAGTAACAGGCAAAATTTGCGGCCGAGCCCAATTCATCACTGAACTCAAAGGAACCGTGTCATCATCTTCTCCATGAATCACAAGAGCTTGGTTTTGCATATGAAGAGGGAGGGGACGCACATCAAACCTTGTAGTAGCTGTGCCAACCAAAACAATCTTTTTTAAATCTCCCGCCTCTTCACCGGGTTGTCCCGCTCGCCCCTGGGAAAATAAAGTATCTATACCGTGTGAAGCCACAAAAGCTCCGAATGAAAATCCTGACAAAGCAATCGGCCCAACAGGAGCAATATTCTGAATGATGGCCATTAAATCAGCAGCCTCTCCCACACCATTGTCGTGCACCCCCTCACTTTTACCAACGCCCCTGAAATTAAAGCGCAAGACCTTCCAACCACAGGCAAGAAAGGCACGAGCCAATGTTTGGACTACTTTGTTATCCATAGTTCCCCCAAACAATGGATGAGGGTGACAAATAAATGCCCAGCCAACACCATCATGCTCAACGCTTGAGGTGTCTACGGTTGGATAATCAACCAGACAGTCTATCTGTCCGGCTTGCCCGGTAAGGGTCAACTCTTCGCTAAGCCTGTTCACTTGTTAACGTCCTATATCCGGAGCCAACAATAAACGATCAACTACCTTATTGTTTGTTAAGTGAGAATGAATGATTTCATCTATGTCTGAGTTATCTAAATAGGTGTACCAAGTACCCTCAGGATAAACAACCAACACAGGTCCTCCCGCGCAGCGGTCCATACAACCAGCCTTGTTCACACGAACGGCTCCAGGACCATTTAATCCCAAATCTTTAATTGTTTTTTTGCAATGATCAAATGCTTCTTGCGCAGCATGATTAGCACAACACTCCTCATTGCTCGTGCGTTGGTTTAAACAAAAAAATACATGGTGTTTGAAATATTGAGATTCAGTATCTGTTTTAGTCATTACTCTATTTTAGTGAATTATTTTACTTTAACGCCTCTTATCAGTTTATAAAAAATCAATGATAAAACAGCAAATGGCCAGGCCCATCCCAACCACTGCGCCAAGCCATTAAAACGTATAAATCGTCCTTGCTCCCAGGTTTTCAGGGTCTGCTCTAAATAAACATCAGCGCCGCTTTGGTTAATTAAAAACAATTGAAGCGTAATGATAATAATTAAAAAAACGTCAAAACTACTTGAATCAAGTCTCAGAGAAATAATTGATAAAAATATCCCTAAAAGTAATCCCGCCCCAACTAACGGATTTAACCATGCCCAAGCATGTGCAGGTCCAAAACTCAAAGCGGTAGATAGCCATGTCGATAATAGCGCAAGTAAAAACACGAGACCAAGAAAAGCAAGTCTTTGCCAAGTTTTTTTGATGACCGCGGCACCCAACAAAAAAGGAGTAAGTAGGCCAAGTGCAACACAAACCAAAACCACACTCGGTGCAAGTGGTTGACTTTGAAAATCAAAAGAAGGTAGCCATTCTTTAAAAGGAGTTTCCTCCAAAAGCTCTTGCAATGCGAAGTAAATCTTTGCATGGATTTGTCCTAATCCAAGAGGTACTTCGCAAGGAAATAAAAGACAAAATGGCCATAAAGCAATGAGAACTAAACTCACATTAACCCCTCTAACTGAGGAGCTAAACCAACGCTGTCGAAATAAACTCCATCTCTCCAAAAGTCCAACTCTTTCCAATAAAAATGAGAGTGCTGACCCAAACATGGCGCCAATAATATTAAACATCAAATCAGCTAAAGAGGGAACTCTTGCAGGCAAATAGCTCTGCATACTCTCCAATGCAAAAGATAAAAATGAAGCTATCAAAACACCATATAGCCAAGCTACTCGCTTTTGATTGGTTCTGACAAAACCAAGGGTTAAGAAAAAACCCAAAGGAGCGTAACCCAAAATATTTGCAACAACGTCAAATCCAGACCAGTAGTGTGGCCACCCGGCCAAAAAGAAATCCCAGGGGTTTAAATCTTGATTTCGCCAGTCTTGGAAGGGATATAGACTTGCATAAACAATCAACAATATATATATGATGCTTAAAGCCCAAGCTGATGTGGGCTCATGTTCAGGCAGTAAGTCTTCAGCGAACTTTTTAGACATGCTCGCCCCGCAATCTTTTAAAAAGGCTTAACTACAACCAATATGACTGCCAATGTCATAAAAAGTACTGGGATTTCATTAAACCATCTATACCAAATATGCGTGTGAGTTTCATTTTTTTGCTGGAATTGTTTGAGATGTTTGAAGCACATATAGTGATAAATAATCGTGCAAACTACAACACCCATTTTGGCATTAAACCAACCCGTATTGCCGCTTGAATTTAAAGCCTCAAACAAACCTTCTTCAAATGCAAGCCAAATTCCAAATCCCAGAGCAGGAACCATCAGTATAGTTGTAAACTTAAATAGCTTGTTGGCCATCAACATTAGCCGCTGGTTTTCGGCATATGAGTCGTTAGGAACCATGGATAAATTTACAAATATACGTGGCAAATAAAATAGCCCAGCAAACCAACTTGCAACAAAGATAATATGTAATGACTTAATCCAGAGCATTTTTATCAGAAATTTTTTATCAAAAATGCCAAAGTTCTCTCAAGCGCTTCATCCGCCGCTTTTACATCGTATGAACCTCTTTGATCACAATTAAATCCATGATCGGCAGAATAAACATTGACCTGCACTTGCGGTTGACTCCTCTCAAAAGCCCTAACTGACTCAATAGAGATATGACTATCTTTATCACCAAAGTGCGTCATAACGGGACATCTTGGTTTGCGAATTGACTCAGCCTCTGTGGTTATACCTCCACCGTAATAAGGGACAGCAGCGCTTAAACCGCGAACCAACTCTGCACTTCTCCATGTAAGCAGTCCACCCCAACAATATCCAACCATTGCAACTTTACCCTTTGCATTGGATCCAGCATAATCTACAGCCGCTTGTAAATCTGCAATTACCCCAGGCAAAGGAAGGGCTTCCACTAGTGCCTTCAAGGATATTCCTTCTTTCATATCATCGCTCGTATAACCTAATTCAACCCCTTTTTTTACTCGGTCAAATGTTGCTGGGGCAATTGCTAAAAAACCCGCCAGTGCATAGCTCTCCGCGACCGCTCGGATGTGTGAATTAACACCGAAAATTTCTTGCACCACCACAACAGCCCCCCTAACTGGGACTTTAGGCAAAGCCAAATATGCAGAACACATAAATCCATCAGTGGCTTTTAATTGAATAGACTGGCCCATAATCAATATTTCCTTTCTTAATTAATTGCGATTTCTTTTAACCTAGAATCTAAAAAATCCAATCGATCTTGACCCCAAAAAATCTCCCCATTCAAAACATAGCTAGGCGATCCAAATACACCATGTTCTATGGCTTGCATTGTATTTCTATCGTATTCCTCTTGAACCCAAGGCTCATCAGTTTGTTCAACAAAACGGGTATCCAACTCAAGCTTCTTTAAATTGACTTTCAGCTGTTCGGGGTCTGCAATGTCTTCCTCCCGCACCCATACACTGCCCAAAATGCCAGCGAGCATTTGCATAGCCTTGTTTTGACCCAGCTTTGCCTGCACAACAATAATTAGTTTGGCGGCCAAATCTGCAGAAACTGGAAAATATTTCGGCTTAAGATTTAACGGCATTCCTAAATGATCACTAAACCGCCTCAGCTCAAGGAGTCTATAGGCCTGTCTTTGTGCAGACCTCTGCCCCACGGGTAAACCCCCTGTTGCAGGAAATACTTTACCCCCCAAATCTACCGGGATCAGGCGTACATTAATCCCCCTGGCATTCAAAATCTGAGTAAATCGTTGATGTCCTAAATAAGTCCACGGGCTAGATGGGGCTAAATAATAATTAACAGTTGGCAGCATGTGTTTGGGGTAGGATAAGTATTATATTTTCGAATTGTATTTGGCTAACACTTTTTATCAAATGTCGAGACTCTACATTGAACCACAATCTTATGTCGTAAAACGTGAGCTATCCAAACCGTCAATGCAAATATCAATAAAGTTTTACTATTTAATTTGTTAAGAAGAAATGAATTTATACATAACAGGAGCAATATAAGTTGAAAAAAGTCGTACTAATTACTGGAGCAAGTCGTGGAATAGGCGCTGCAACTGCTGTGCTTTGTGCAAAAGCAGGATGGGACATTGTCGTAAATTACACTCAAAACAAAGGAGCTGCTGACGCATTATGCGATCAGCTTCATCAACTTGGAGCCAAAACATTGTGTATACAAGCAGATGTAGGAGACGAGTCTCAAATTCTAAAGATGTTCTCCCAAATCGACTCGCACTTTGGCGCGCTTCACGGACTTGTTAACAACGCCGGCGTTGTGGACATGACTAGCAAGGTTGAGGATATGAGCTGGAGTCGTTTAGAGAGGATGATGCGTATCAACGTCATTGGCTCAATTTATTGTGCAAAGGAAGCCATTAAGCGAATGAGCCCCCTACATGCCGGAGTCGGTGGAAGTATTGTAAATCTCTCCAGTGTTGCCGCCAAAATTGGTGGCCCAGGACAATACGTTGACTACGCCGCCAGCAAGGGCGCAATTGACTCATTTACGATTGGGCTTTCCAAAGAGCTCGCCACTCAAAATATCAGAGTTAATGCTGTCAGGCCCGGCATTATTGATACGGAAATACACGCAAGCGGAGGACAACCCAACCGTGCAAAAGATTCGTCCTCTATGGTTCCAATGCAACGCCCAGGAACCGCAGAGGAGGTAGGCAAAGCTATTCTTTGGCTACTTAGCGAAGAGTCCTCTTACACAACAGGCAGTGTGCTTGATGTAAGCGGCGGGCGTTAATTAATTTTTTTACATATTTAAAACATGTCTCAAATCATTTCACACCATATTAATGCCCTTCCTTTTTTAGGCAAAAGCACCAGAGAACAAGATGTTTTTAATCCCGCATCTGGCAAAGTAACTGCTCGAGTAAAGCTTGCGAATAGAGATGATGTGGCCTCCGCTGTGCAAGCTGCCCACGAAGCTTTTCCTAAGTGGGCGGATCTACCGCCACTTAGGCGTGCCCGGATCATGTTCAAATTTTTAGAACTATTAAACACACATAGAGATGAATTAGCCCATCTCATCACAGCCGAGCACGGGAAAGTTTTTACTGATGCTCAAGGTGAAGTTACAAGAGGCATTGAAATTGTGGAGTTTGCATGCGGAATACCTCAACTCCTTAAGACGGATTTCACAGATCAGGTTTCAACCGGCATAGACAATTGGGTCCTTCGTCAACCCCTTGGCGTAGTTGCGGGCATTACTCCTTTCAATTTCCCAGTCATGGTTCCAATGTGGATGTTTCCAGTCGCCATTGCATGTGGCAACACATTTGTTTTAAAACCAAGCCCAACAGACCCATCGCCCTCTTTATTCATGGCTAAATTATTAGAGCAAGCGGGACTTCCAAAGGGGGTCTTTAACGTTGTTCAAGGTGATAAGGAAGCAGTAGATGCATTATTGGATCATCCAGATGTAAAAGCGATCAGCTTTGTTGGATCGACCCCTATCGCCAACTACATCTATGAAACAGGGGCAAGACACGGAAAGCGTGTTCAAGCTCTTGGTGGCGCTAAAAATCACATGGTCATCATGCCTGATGCTGATCTTGATCAAGCAGTAGATGCTCTTATTGGAGCCGCATACGGTTCAGCTGGAGAGCGATGCATGGCCATTAGTGTTGCTGTAATGGTGGGGGATGTTGCTGACAAAATCATACCCAAGCTCATTGAGCGTACCAAAACCCTCAAGATTCTCAACGGAACCGATCTCGCAGCAGAAATGGGTCCAATTGTGACTAAAGCTGCAAAAGAGAGAATATCTGGTTATATCGAAAAAGGGGTTTCCGAGGGCGCACAGTTACTCGTAGATGGACGAGTGTTTAACACTTCAAACACAGGTAACGGGTGTGAGAATGGATTTTGGTTAGGGGGCACCCTTTTTGATCACGTTAGCCCAAATATGTCCATTTACAAGGAAGAAATTTTTGGTCCCGTACTCTCGTGTGTAAGGGTTAATGATTTTGCTCAGGCAGTTGATCTTATCAATAATCATGAGTTTGGCAATGGGGTATCTTGCTTTACAAGAGATGGCCATATTGCTCGCGAATTTGGACGTCGAATCCAAGTCGGTATGGTAGGCATCAACGTGCCTATACCCGTACCTATGGCTTGGCATGGGTTTGGGGGATGGAAAAAGAGTCTATTTGGCGATATGCACGCTTACGGGGAAGAGGGTGTGCGTTTTTACACGAAACAAAAAAGTATCATGCAACGCTGGCCAGAGAGTACGCCTAAGGGCGCAGAGTTTGTGATGCCAACGAGCCAATAAGTTATGGGTGGCATACTTATCAAGTTGCAAAATTCGTAAGTTATGATTATTTATTAGAAATATATTGACGTGAGCTCTAAATCCTTTGATTTTATTATTGTGGGCGCAGGTACAGCAGGCTGCTTACTTGCAAATCGGCTTAGCGCTGATCCAAAAGTAAACGTATTATTGCTTGAAGCAGGCGCAAAAGATAACTATCACTGGATACATATCCCTGTTGGCTATTTGTATTGTATTGGGAATCCCAAAACCGATTGGATGTACTCGACCCAACCCTGCGCAGGGCTTAATGGTCGAACTCTTAAATATCCCAGAGGAAGAGTGATGGGGGGGTGTTCAAGTATAAATGGCATGATTTACATGCGAGGCCAAGCTAGAGACTATGACCACTGGGCCAAGCAAGTTAATGATGATGTTTGGAACTGGGACAACAGCGTTCCTTTTTTTAAGTTTCATGAGCTTCATCATTTAGTGAGCACCTCAATGCACTCAGGTGTAGACCAGACTTTAAATGATAGAGTAAGCGCCCTAAACATTTCTAACTTCTACAAAGAAAGACTTTTCAACAGCCACGCTGGAGGAGAGTGGCATGTCCAACAACAGCGATTGCATTGGGACGTTTTAGATGCCTTTGCCCACGCAGCAGAGCAAAGCGGAATCCCTCAATCACAGGACTTTAACAAGGGCAATAACGAAGGTGTTGGGTATTTTGAAGTCAATCAAAATAAGGGGTGGCGATTAAATACCCCCAAGGCTTTTTTAACTCCCGACGTTTTAAATAGACCCAATTTAAGTGTGTGGACGAACGCTCAGGTTTCACGATTATTGTTTGCACAGCAGCACCCAGTAGCGGGATGTCAAGCCACGGGCGTTCAAATAGTTCGCAACGGCCAAAGTACCGCAGCCACAGCATCCAAAGAAGTCATCTTATGCGCTGGTAGTATTGGCACCCCTCAAATTCTAGAGTTGTCAGGCATTGGCAATCCCTCAAAACTCAAAGAAGCAGGCATTCAACCCCTTGTAGCCCTTGAAGGGGTGGGTGAGAATTTACAAGACCATCTTCAAATTAGAGCAATTTTTAAAGTACAAAATGCGGTGACTTTAAATACACTAGCAAACAGTTGGTGGGGTAAATTAAAAATTGGTCTTGAATATGCCATGCACAGAAGTGGCCCAATGAGTATGGCTCCCTCTCAACTTGGCGTATTTGCAAAAAGCAACCCAGATCTTTTATGGCCCAACCTGCAATACCACGTACAACCCTTAAGTCTTGAAGCTTTTGGAGAACCGTTGCATGAGTTTCCAGCAATCACGGCAAGTGTTTGTAATTTAAATCCGACCAGTCGTGGCTCTATTCATATTCAAAGCCCCAATTTTAAAGAGGCTCCTAAAATTCAGCCCAACTACTTGAGCACCCAAGAAGATCTAGATATTGCCGCAGATTCCCTTAAACTAACTCGCAAGATAGTTTCACAACCGGCAATGTCCAAGCACTATCCAGTTGAATATAAGCCAGGAATCCAGTTTCAAAGCGATTCAGAACTTGCTCGCTTAGCAGGTGATATCGGCACTACTATTTTCCACCCAGTTGGAACTACAAAAATGGGACAAAAGAATGACCCAACAGCTGTTGTAGACTCAAGACTGCGCGTGTATGACTCAAAAGGCTCGGTCATTAAGAATCTGCGCATAGTTGACGCTAGCGTTATGCCTACGATTACTAGCGGGAACACAAATAGTCCAACGCTCATGATCGCAGAACGAGCGGCGTTTTGGATTGCCAGCGATCACAACGGGTAAGCACCTATTCGTTTATTTTAAAGTGCAGATTACAGTCATGTTTCGCATTTAAAAACTGGGGTGCGAGGAGACAAATAAAAAATAATACAACCAGAATCGGCTATTGATTGCGATTGATTACAATAGCACACAACACACCACCTAAGCTTTATCAGGTTTGGGTGGTGTTTTTCATTGTGCCCTAGTATCTACAATTATTTGACTTTGTCATCTCCCGCTTTGGATATTTTTAACTTTATCTTCCTCACTGTTGCAGCAGGAGTTGCTGGGTTTGTAGACTCGATCGTTGGCGGAGGTGGACTCATTTTAGTGCCCAGCCTATTTACCGCGTATCCAAGCACCATTCCAGCTACTCTTTTAGGCACCAACAAAGGAGCTTCTGTTTGGGGGACGGCCTTTGCTTCTTGGGCCTACTCACGGAAAATTAATTTGCCTGTCAAAGGCTTACTTTTAGGTGCTTTCTTTGCAATCATAGGATCATTCACGGGCGCATGGTGTGTAACTCAAATATCTGCAACCGTTTTTAAAGCTGCCTTACCTATTATTCTTTTGGCTCTTTTAATCTATACACTGATAAAAAAAGAATTAGGCCAAATACATGCCCCTAGGTTTAACACGCGGGGAGAGCTAATTAGACTGTCCATTATTGGCATATTGATTGGGTTTTATGATGGATTTTTTGGGCCTGGTACTGGAAGCTTCTTTGTTTTCATACTTGTTCGTTGGCTTGGATTCGATTTTTTGCATGCCTCTGCAGGTGCAAAAATTATGAACACCGCAAGTAATTCTGCCGCTCTTTTATTGTTTGCTATGAATGGTTACGTTTGGTGGCATGTAGCCATTCCCCTGGCTATTGCAAACGTTTTTGGTAGTTTTCTTGGTACCCGCCTTGCAATTAGTAAAGGCGCAGGATTTATTCGCTATTTCTTTATTCTCGTCGTAACTGTCTTAATTATTAAAACCAGCTATGACTTTATTTGGGCACAAGTATTTAAATGACCAAAATATTCAGTCCACATTTCAAAAAATTACTGCAAACTCGTGTCTTGTGATTCAACAGCCTTACTCTCGTCTTTAGGTGGCCATGCTATTTTGGAAACATCTCTGACCTTGCCTATTGGTCTGGTTGCTTGCCCCTTTTGGACAGCTTCAATATCCTCTTGGGAGGGATATTGTCCCAAAAGAACATAATCAAAGATTCTGCGAGCAATAGGTGCTGCGTTTTGAGCACCAAATCCTGAGTTTTCAACTACGAGGGCAATAGCGACCTTTGGCTCGTCTGCGGGAGCATAGGCCATGTAAAGTGCGTGATCTCGCATCCTCTCATCTATCTTATTGCTATTGTATTTTTCATTTTCTTTAACTGTGTACACCTGAGCAGTACCGGTTTTTCCAGCGCTTGTGTAAGTTGCTCCAACAAAGCTTGTAGCCGATGTACCCTCTATATTCACACCTATCAAAGCTTTTTTAATAACATCTAAGTTTTCTTGAGCCAATGAAACCTTTCCCATTGGCTCTTTAGCAACCAGTCTTCTCTCTTTGGTATCAACGTCTACAACCTCTTTAACCAAGTGAGGCCTCATCTTCACGCCATCATTTGCAATCACAGACAATGCTTGCACAATCTGCAAAATTGTGAAATTGTTATACCCTTGACCAATCCCCAAGGATATCGTCTCACCCGAATACCACCGTTGCTGCTCTGGCTTATGGTAAGTATTTTTCTTCCATTCAGTTGATGGCAAAACTCCTCTTGCCTCTCCTAAAATGTCAATCCCTGTTAATTGTCCAAAGCCGAGTTGTTGCATTTGTTCATGAATAACATCAACACCCAAGTCTCTTGCTAGCATAAAGTAATACGTGTCACAAGACTCAACAATTGATTTATACATATCCACGGTACCGTGACCACCCTCTTTATCGTCGTGAAATCGATGATTTCCGAACATAAAGAATCCAGGATCAAATATTTGCTGAGTTGGCGTTCTTTTCCCAGTTTGAAGTGCGGCTAGTGCCATAAAAGGTTTATAGGTTGAGCCCGGTGGATATGTCCCCCGAAGTGCCCGGTTAAGAAGAGGGCGGTCAAGTGACTCGTTAAGGGCTTGCCAATTTTCTACGTCAATGCCTTCAACAAACAAATTTGGATCAAACGTTGGCTTACTAACAAATGAAAGGATTTCCCCTGTTTTGGGATCCATTGCAACTAGCGCTCCACGTCTTGTTCCAAATAGATCCTCCACTAGTTTTTGTAATTTGATATCAATTGATAAGACAATCGTATTGCCAGGTGTTGCTGGACTACTTCTTAGCCTCCTCACTGCCCGCCCACCGGCAGAAGTCTCCATCTCATGCACACCCGTGGTTCCGTGCAACTGTGTCTCATAACTTTGCTCTACGCCTAACTTACCAATGTAATCGGTGCCCCTGTAATTTGCTTCCTCTGTATCGGCCAACTTGTCTTTTTCTGTTTGATTGATGCGTCCAATATAACCAATCACGTGACTGGCTAGGCCATTAAATGGGTAAGAGCGAAATAATCTTGCTCGAATTTCCACACCGGGGAACCTGAATCTTTGGGCTGCAAACCTTGCGACCTCTTGGTCAGTTAACCTTGTACGGATGGGTACAGAGTCAAAACTTTTTGACTCCTCTCGCATCTTTTTAAATCGTCTTCTATCTCTACCTTGAATTTCAACTACTTCACCCAATCGATCAATTAATTCATCAATCGGTAAGTGAACTTTTGAGGTAGTAATCTCAAGCGTGTATGCAGAGTAATTGGTTGCCAATACGACACCGTTGCGGTCCATGATGACGCCTCTGTTTGGCACGATTGGGACAATGGCAGTACGGTTACTTTCTGCCTGTTCATTCAAATCCTGATATCTCCAAATTTGAAGATACGCCAACCTTATTATCAAAAATAGAAATGCACCAAGTACAAGTAAACTAACAATATATATCCGCTCTCGAAAACGGCGTACATCCATTTCAACATTACGAATCAAGCTCATAATGGTCTGGTATTGTCTGGATTAGGCGATCGTTTTTGTGGCGCCAACAGTATTTCTGAAACAATGGGCCACAACAAAGCTTGAATAATTGGGGACAAAAACAAACCCCATCCGGGAAATGGGCTACCAGAGGCCATGCGAATAATTAACTCAATCATGTGTCCAACCAAAAAGATTGGGAAAACCTGAAGGGACTGTGAGGACAATTTAAACCACAGAATTCGCCTGTGTATCAGAACGGCAAAAAAACCTTGTGCAGTAAACGATAGGGCATGCTGGCCAAGCATTGAGGATTGATGGACATCTGTCAGCAGCCCGAAAAAAAAGGCCAATCCTATGCTGACTCTGAGAGGCTGATGAATTCCCCAAAACAACAAGACAACAGCAATCAACTCGGGCGCCCAATTTGCATTACCAAAAAGTGCGATGTTTTGCACCATATCTAGCAATAAGGCAAAAAACAAAGTTAGGTATATAAATATTGGATTTGCAGGCAGTAATAGTTGCTGCCCTCTGGGCATGATCATTTTTTACCTCCCGTTGCAGGAGGAGCCTTTTCAGGCAATGGTCTTGCAGGTAATTGTGCGTGCAAAGGGTCCAGTATCATTAACATTCGAGCCCCCTGGACTTTGCCCTGTGGTTCACAAAGAATCCTTGCAAATACCGAGTCTGCTTTGCGCTCAACTTGTATAACTTTTGCAACTGGTATGCCTGGCGGATAAACTCCGTCTACTCCGCTCGTGCTAAGGTCATCTCCCACTTCAATGTCGGCATTGGTTGCCATATACCTGAGCTCGAGTAAGGGGGCGCCACCTGCCTCTCCAAAAGCCACACCTCTTGCACCAGTACGGGTATTTAGAACTGGAATAGAGTTCTCGCGGTCAATCACTAAAGTAACCTCGCTTACCAAGGGGTGAACCGAAGTCACCTGACCCAAGATACCGTATTCATCCATCACCGGCGAACTGAGGCTAACTCCTTGTAACGCACCCTTGTCAATAACTAATTTACGCGTGTAGGGGTCTGCTGCATCATATAAAACCTCTGCCGCCAATCCGTGAGTTTCTAACCTCTCTCTCAGCCCTAAAATATTTCTTAACTGCTGATTCTCTAATGTCAGTTGATCTACCTGTAAAGCACGCAAAGATTGATTTAATAATTTTTGATGCGTTTCAGCCTCCCTAACCTGAGCCTCTTGTCTGCCTTGAGTTATTTCAGAAAACTCATTCCACCACACAGTTGGACGCATTGCTAACCATTGCACGGGGTAAATGACAAAAGACAACCCCGTCCGTAGGGGATAAGACAAATTGAAACGCGTGTCCCCCATCATTAAAAACAATGACAAAGCGCCATAAAAGACGAGCTTTGTCAATGCTGAATAGCCTTGCTTAAAAAAAGGAGGCGGTGATGAATCTAACGTACCAAAGGCCACGATAGGGACTCGCTTTAAACGCTACAAAAATGCATTAAGTATTCAAAAGCGCAATGTTTGATGATCACTCGCTTGTGAAAATAGAGCCCAGGCGATCCATTCGCTCAAGAGCCAAGCCACAGCCCCTAACAACGCAGGTTAAAGGATCCTCTGCTACCAAAACTGGCAAGCCTGTTTCCTCAGCCATCAATCGGTCAAGATCTCTTAATAAGGCGCCTCCTCCTGTTAACATCATGCCTCGCTCAGCAATATCTGCTCCAAGCTCAGGGGGCGTCTGCTCTAATGCATTCTTAACGGCTGATACGATGTTGTTCAGTGGGTCAGTAAGGGCCTCCAAAATCTCGTTGGAAGAAATCGTAAACGAGCGAGGCACACCTTCACTTAAATTGCGACCCTTAACTTCCATTTCTTTGACTTCACTGCCAGGAAAAGCTGATCCAATTTGTTTTTTAATGGTCTCCGCGGTTGGTTCACCAATAAGCATTCCGTAGTTACGTCTGATGTAATTTATGATGGCTTCATCAAACTTATCACCACCCACTCTCACGCTGCCCTTGTAGACCATGCCGCCTAAAGAGATAACGCCAACTTCAGTCGTACCTCCTCCTATATCTACCACCATAGATCCACTGGCGTCACTGACTGGTAGCCCTGCTCCGATAGCCGCCGCCATAGGTTCTTCAATTAAATAAACCTCAGACGCTCCTGCGCCCAATGCGGACTCACGAATAGCTCTGCGCTCCACCTGGGTCGACCCACAGGGCACGCAAATAATAATCCTAGGGCTGGGCTTTAATAAAGACCTGGGGTGTACCATCTTGATAAACTGTTTAAGCATTTGCTCAGTAACAGTAAAGTCAGCAATCACACCGTCCTTCATAGGCCGAATTGCCTCAATATTGCCCGGGACTTTACCCAGCATCATCTTAGCCTCATGTCCAACAGCCTGAATTGTCTTCTTGCCTTGAGGTCCCCCCTCATGACGAATCGAAACCACAGAGGGCTCATCTAAAACGATACCGCGGTCGCGAACATAAATCAGCGTATTGGCTGTACCCAAATCAATAGCCAGGTCGGTTGAAAAATACCGACGAAATGCACCAAACATTAAATACCTCTCAAATATTTGAGCTTGAAAACCCTAAATCACCCAAAATAAAATCGATTTTGGACCAAAATTACCAAAATTGATGATCTTAATATGGATTTGAGGTCAATCTACTCAGTAAAACGTTAAAGGCGAGATAATACCCGATGCACGACGTTTAATGTGAAATTTTTACATAACCCTTGTAGATTAGACCCAATTGTCAGACTTTAAATAAAAATCATGGCCCTGAATCAAGAAGATATAACCCGAATTGCGCGTTTGGCCAGACTTGAGCTTCTCCCTGAAGAAGAGTCTCGAATGATGAACCAAATCAACGACTTTTTCGAAATTGTGGAACAAATAAGCGCTGTTGACACGAGCAACATAGTCCCATTGGCGCACCCAGTTGAGTTATTAACGCATATCCAACTTCGATTAAGAGAGGATATTGTCTCGGAAGCCGACAACCGAGAGGCAAATCAAAGAAGCGCGCCAGCTGTAGAAAATGGTTTATTTTTAGTACCAAGGGTAGTTGAATGAGTTTTATTCATGATTTAAGCGTAACCGAGATGGTCCGCGCTTTAAAAACCAAAACAATTGGCGCTGTAGAAGTTGCAGAGCATTTTTTAAACCGAGTAGAGCATGAAAAACTTGGGACTTTTTTAAGTCACAACAGAGAAACAACGCTCAAATTTGCAAGAAATAGCCAAATTAAACTCGATTCAAATAATGGCGGTCCACTTGAAGGAGTTCCCATTGCTCACAAAGATGTTTTCGTTACTAAAGACTTCCCCAGCACTGCAGGATCAAAAATACTTGAAGGGTATATGTCCTCCTTTGATGCAACTGTTGTACAACGTCTTGCAGATGCCGGGTGCATCAACTTAGGAAAATTAAACTGTGATGAATTCGCCATGGGCTCGTCTAACGAAAATTCTGCTTATGGAAATGTTTTAAACCCTTGGGACACCTCAAAAGTTCCAGGAGGTTCCTCTGGCGGCAGCGCAGCGGCTGTAAGCGCTAGGTTGATCCCAGCGGCCACCGGAACCGACACGGGGGGCTCAATTCGTCAACCCGCTAGTTTTTGCGGTGTAACAGGAATAAAACCCACTTACGGTCGGATATCAAGGTACGGAATGATAGCTTACGCCTCAAGCCTTGACCAAGCAGGCCCAATTGCAAAATCAGCTCAAGACTGTGCTCTTTTACTCAGCGCTATGTGCGCAAGCGATTTAGACCGAGATTCAACATCCCTTGATATTGCCCAAGAGGACTTCACCACCGACCTAAATTGCACTATCAAAGGTTTAAGAATTGGCATCCCTGAAGAGTTTTTTGGTGATGGCTTGGACACAGGAGTCCGAGCAGCAATAGATGATGCAATCAATGTCCTAAAAGAACTTGGCGCTGAGTTTGTAAAAATATCCCTACCAAAAACCGAACTCTCGATTCCCGTCTACTACATCATCGCCCCCGCTGAAGCGAGTTCTAATTTAAGTCGCTTTGACGGTGTGCGTTACGGATATAGGGCAAAAGAGTACACAGACTTAATTGATATGTACAAAAAAACCAGATCGCAAGGATTCGGTGAAGAAGTTAAAAAAAGGATCATGACTGGTGCATACGTTTTGTCACATGGTTATTACGATGCTTACTACCTTCAAGCACAGAAAATAAGACGCATGATTGCAGAAGATTTCAAAGTTGCATTTATGAAATGTGACTTAATATTGGGCCCCGTAGCACCAACACCAGCTTGGGGACTTAACGAAAAAGTATCAGATCCTCTTAGTAGCTATCTTGCAGACATCTTTACATTACCAGCCTCACTTGCTGGGTTGCCAGCCATGAGCGTTCCTTGCGGCATGAGCCTAAATCCAAAACCGCTTCCAATTGGTATGCAACTTATTGGAAATTATTTACAGGAATCTAAACTGCTTAATGTGGCTCATATGTTCCAGTCGCTTACCCAGTGGCACAGCATGATCCCAACTGAATCGATGATTGAAACTAAAACTGGAGATGCCCGATGAGCAAATCCTCTAATCAGTCTAAAGCTAGCATTAAAGACAATGCATCTTCGTCCTCTACATTGGTGCAAGGGTACGAAGTTGTCATTGGATTTGAGACGCACGCGCAACTCTTAACAAAGAGTAAAATTTTCTCAAGAGCATCAACTCATTTTGGGGCACAACCAAATACCCAGGCATGTGCGGTTGATTTGGCACTACCCGGCGCATTACCAGTCATGAACATGAAAGCTGTTGAGTGTGCAATTCGACTTGGTCTCGCTTTAGGCTCTCACATTTCAGAACGAAGCATTTTTGCTCGCAAAAATTATTTCTACCCAGACCTACCCAAAGGCTATCAAATTAGTCAATTTGAAATACCTGTAGTTCAAGGAGGAGAAGTTTCGTTCTTTTTAGGAGATACCCCAAAAAGCGTTCGATTGGTCAGAGCGCACCTAGAAGAGGACGCTGGCAAGTCATTGCATGAAGATTTTGTGGGATTGAGCGGCATTGATTTAAACAGAGCCGGTACACCTCTTTTAGAAATTGTCACCGAGCCCGACATGCGCTCTAGTCAAGAGGCAGTAGCGTATGCAAAAGAATTACACAAAATTGTGACTTGGATCCAGGTTTGCGACGGAAACATGCAAGAGGGCTCTTTTAGATGCGATGCAAACGTATCTGTTCGTAAACCGGGTCAACCCCTGGGTACTCGTCGAGAAATTAAAAATCTAAACAGCTTCAAGTTCATGCAACAAGCCATTGACTTTGAAGTGCGCTGGCAAATTGAACAAATCGAGGACGGCAAAACAATCGAACAGGCTACTGTGTTATTTGATCCTGATACTGGCGAAACCAGAAGCATGCGAAGTAAAGAAGATGCAGCGGATTACCGCTACTTCCCCGACCCAGATTTGCCTCCCCTGGAGATTTCAAGTGAATGGATCGATCAAGTCCGCGCTACTATGCCCGAGCTCCCAAGAGCTATGGCAGACCGCTTTGTAACAGCCTATTCTTTGCCTCTGTATGATGCTTCAACCCTTACTCAAAGTACTCATATGGCGGCCTACTTTGAGGAGACGGTTAGTCATTGTGGACAAGCAAAATTGGCGAGTAATTGGGTGATGGGTGAATTGTCGCGGAAACTAAATGAGGAGAGCATTGAAATACAAGACTCCCCCGTCGGCTCGACTGCGCTAGGAGCTCTCATTTCTAGAATCTCCAGCGGCGATATTTCCAACAACTCAGCTAAAACTCTATTAGACGCTCTTTGGTCCAGCCCAGACTCAGATATTGATGAGCTGATTCAATCAAAGGGGCTTAAACAAGTAAATGATATTGGAGCTCTTGAATCATTGGTGAACACAGTCATTGCAGCGAATGCGGATAATGTTGCACAGTACAAGGCAGGTAAAGAAAAAGCCTTTAATGCCCTAATTGGACAAGCTATGAAGGCCAGTAAAGGTCAGGCTAATCCTCAGCAATTAACTGAGCTTCTAAAGAAAAAACTTCAATAATAACTACCTCGGTCCGTATTGATCACGGTATCTTTGAACGTTGTTTAAGTGCTGCTGTAATGCGGGATCTTTGCTCCTTTTTAAAAACGATAGAAGGTCTTCAAGCAAAGCGACCGTACAGACCTTGAGACCAATCTCTGAGCGAATGTAATCAATCGCACTGTTATCTGAGTCTATGACCTTACCGTCTCGAACTATTGTGGCTCGCTCTTGTCGATCAAGAGCTATAGCAATCGCGTACGGTGCCGCACCTGCTGCCTTGATAAGGCCGATAGATTCCCTGACAGCGGTACCTGCGCTAATTACATCGTCAATAATTAACACTCGCCCCACTAACTCTGCGCCAACAATATTGCCTCCCTCACCGTGATCTTTGATCTCCTTTCGGTTGTAAGCAAAAGGTACGGTTTTTCCTAGCCTTGCAAGTTCTATACTTACTGCTGCACCAAGCGGAATTCCCTTATAAGCAGGACCAAAAATCATGTCAAACTCTAACTCACTTGATAGAATACGTTTGGCATAAAACTGAGCTAATTTGCCAAGTTTATGTCCATCGTTAAACAATCCTGCATTAAAGAAATATGGGGAAATTCGACCTGCTTTGGTTTTAAATTCTCCAAATTTAAGCACTCCACAATCTATGGAAAACTGGACGAAATCTTGGGCTAATTCATCACTAGTCAACTCAAAACTTTGCATTAAAGGCTCCCTTTGTTCAAACTCATATCTCTAAATCTCAACGGAATTCGATCAGCAGCCCGCAAAGGTGTTGAAGATTGGTTGAGTCAATCCAATGCCGATTGTATTTGTGTTCAAGAGCTTAAAGCCCAAAAAGAAGATATTCAAGGCACATTAGAAAATCTGGCCGGGCTAAATGGTCATTTTCATTTTGCCGAAAAAAAGGGCTATTCCGGTGTCGGTGTTTACACCAAACACGAGCCCAGTGATGTTAAAGTTGGTTTTGGGAACTCTGAATTCGATGCAGAAGGGCGTTATCTTGAGCTATGTTTTGATACTCCTTCTAGAAAGCTCTCCATCATCAGTAGTTATTTTCCGAGTGGATCTTCTGGGGAGGATAGGCAAGAAGCTAAATATCGTTTTTTAGATGCCATAGAGCCTTACATAAAAAAACTTAAAGGGTCTCGTGAATTTATTTTATGCGGTGATATCAACATTGCTCACCAAGAGAAAGACCTGAAGAATTGGAAAAGCAACCAAAAAAACAGCGGATTCCTACCCCAGGAAAGACAATGGATGACTAAGTTGTTAAGCGAAACAGGATTAACAGATGTTTACAGACATCTACACCCAGATACGACTGATGATTGCTATACCTGGTGGAGCAACAGAGGACAAGCGTGGGCAAATAACGTGGGATGGCGCTTAGATTATCAAATAGCTACCCAGGCACTTGGCCAACTTGCTAGGAATGTTCAAATACACAAGGCTGAGCGATTCTCAGACCATGCGCCAATTATTGTTAATTATGAATTCAAAATTTGATCATTGAATAAATCTTTTAGACCAACCAACTTCTTGACTCTTTTAAGTGATGCATTTATTTATAGCTAAGCGTAAAAATTCTCAGTTTTGAACGAATACACTTTTGGTAAATAGGCCCTAATTTCATATGTCATTTTTGAATTTTTATTGTACTCAGATTTAAATTCTTAATAACCAGCATCTCCCTGGTTTTTATGTCAGCAGCACCCTCATCAAGGCTGGGAGTATTAATGTGCAAACTAATCACTTTCGTGTTGTCAGCAAATATAGTATTTGTATTCGCGTCGGATTTATAAACCTCGCCTAGGACAATACGATTATGTTTCACACCATTCGTTCGATGCCAAGACTCATGCATCTGCGTTGCTTTTTTTAATCCTTAAATCGAATCACCAGGAACTATATCTGAAATTCTTAAAATCACTTTAACACCATCGCATCTATATTGATTATCCATTTCTGAAAATGATTTGAATGAAGAGAATAGTAATACCAAATAAGAACCCAACCTTATTAGCCTCATAAAGTGTCCAATTTAAAAGATCTAATCCACTTTGTTTTTTGTGAATGATTTATTTAAGAAAAACTCTATTTGTTCTTTGTTGATTCGATTAGCGAATTAAAGGTCAATAGACATAAATATTCGCGCCGGATAATTATCAAAGCCTGTCAAGATATTTATTGACTAAGCGCTTTGAATAAACCATATTCTATTCAAAGAACTTTCGACCAAATCACATGAATTCGGCTCATAAATATTTAATCTCTAGTTTTAAACAGCCCCTCAATCATTATCTCGTGCCCGCCTTGGTGTCATTGTTATTTGTCATCATTTGTTTTTTGTTATTATGGATTCAACTATCAGAGGACGATAGGTCAGCAAAATCAAACATTCAAAATACTGCGAAAATTATTGCAATACAAGTAGAAAGCACACTTGATCAATCTGAGTCAATCATGAACACAATTGGCTCAAGATATTTAGAAATGGATTTGTCTAACAAAATAGAATTAAATGCATTTAAGCTTCAAATTAAAGAAGAAATAGGGCACTTGCCACTCAAAAATTTGAGCTTGCTCATTTCAACACCTGAGGGGCATATTAAATTGAATACCTCAACAGATGAAGATCATTTTAGGAATAAGTTAAATCCTCTTTTACAAAATTTTTTACCTTATCTTTCTAACTCCACTTCAGATTTCCTTTTCACTGATCCGATCAAAACATTACCAAACAGTGAATGGTCAATCTTTGGAGTTAAAAGGCTCTCCGTTAAAAATAAATTTTATGGAATAATATTTCTTCAAATACCAATTGATTCAATCAACGCTTCCTTTTTGAATATCAATCTTGGTAAAAAAGGGGTTATAAGCCTAAGAGATAAAAATTTAATTCAAATTATCAGACTTCCAGTAGGGACAGGGCCCGGCAGTGGTCCGGGTTTTGCGAACACATCCAATAAACTTAAAGATTTTTTACACTCCAATATAGATGTAACTGCGGTTGCATACTCGGCAGTTTCTCCCATTGACAACATTGAAAGAATTTATGCATTTCAAAGATTTAATCATCTGCCATTTGCAATTTTGATGGGTTTGGCAAAGAGTGATTTGCCGGTTTCTTGGCAGTTTAATTCAATTGGTCTAAGCTTATTAACCTCAATTTTTTGTTTCGTTATATTTGTTTCTACAAAAAACACGATTAGAAGTAATAAATCAATTCTCTCGTGGTTTTTTAATTCTCAGGCTCTCCAAGAAAGTAAATTACAGACACAGGCAGAAAGCAACGCTAAAAGTTATTTTTTAGCTACGATGAGTCACGAGATAAGAACGCCTCTTAACGCTATCCTAGGATTATCTCAAGCTATCAAGGAGGAGAGTATTGATCCAAAATTAAAAATTGACTTGCAACGAATCATCAACACTACGCAAGTGCTCTCAAAAATTTTAAATGATATATTAGATTTATCCAAAATTGAAGAAGGTAAATTAAGTCTAGAGCACCTAGAATTTAATTTAAAGGAAGTACTTGAGTCATCTGTCTATTTATTTAAACAAGTCGCAAAACAAAAGAACTTAACCCTAGATTTGGAAATGTCTGGGCTTTCTAAATATCTCTTAATTGGCGATCCCATAAGAATAAGTCAAATTCTTATTAATTTAATTTCTAATGCTATTAAATTTACCCACACTGGAGGAGTTAAAGTATTTTCAGATTTGAGCAGGAAAAATCTTAACCTTCTAACTCTAAATTTAAAAATTACTGATACAGGTATTGGAATTCCACTTCACTCGATTAACCGTATTTTTAATAAATTTGAACAAGCAGATTCCTCAATCTTTCGTCATTACGGCGGTAGTGGACTTGGATTGACTATTACCAAAAGCATAATAGATGCAATGGGAGGTTCTATTTCTGTTAATTCAATCGAACAGTTTGGTACGACCTTTCATATCGTACTCGATTTTCAAGAGGCGTTCGAACTTCCGATTGAGGTTGAAAATTTAGTAAGTCCAGAGGCTAACAATCACTACAAAATTTTAGTAGTAGATGATGTGCAGTTGAACCGGGAAATTATTATTCGCATTTTGTCTAAGTACGGGCACGCTTTTTTTCAAGCTGCAAACGGCAAGGAAGCAGTCTCGCTTGCAATGAAAACTAAATTTGATCTAGTCTTGATGGATTTAGAGATGCCAAAGATGACTGGTCAACAAGCAACTAGGATCATTCGCTCAAAAGGACTTAATAAGAAAACAAAAATAATTGCATTAACGGGTTACGCTTATCCAACTGATCTCTTAAAAATGAAAAGCTACGGTATAGATGATCATATTTCTAAACCCATTAATATCCAAGAGTTGAAAGATTGCATCTTAAAGCTCAAGGTATAAAAATTTAAGCATTAATTTTGAGCTATATCAAGTCTTATTTTTTCAATTATTTTGCCCCGCTGAACTGGCGGTAAAATATCGAAATTCCCTTAACCAAATAACCACTTTGGTTGATACAAGGCAATTCAATCAACATGTTTAATCAATTGGATCAACAAACCGCTCCAACTCCGCCTTTGTTTTTAACTGCGGCATTCTACAAATTTGTGGACTTACCTGACTTTGAGTTAAAAAGAGAGCCTATTCTTGAGTTTTGTGAAACTCACAATATCAAGGGCATCATATTACTAGCAAGAGAAGGCATCAACAGTACCATCAGTGGCTTAGAAAATGATATCAGAGCCGTTCTTTCTTTTCTTAAATCGGATCCAGCCTTCCATGATCTAGAACATAAAGAGTCATGGACACACCTCAAACCATTCAGAAGAATGAAGGTAAGACTCAAAAAAGAGATCGTAACGTTTGGTGTCCCTAATATTAACCCCAATATCAACACAGGGACGTATGTAAAACCAGAGGATTGGAACTCTCTCATTCAAGATCCCAACGTTTTCCTTATCGATACCAGAAATGATTACGAAGTTGAACTAGGTACTTTCTCGGGTGCAATCGACCCCAAAATTAGGAAGTTTACAGAACTAGCTGAATGGGTAAAACACCAGCCAATGCTTTTGCAAGATCAAAAGCCCAAAGTAGCTATGTTTTGCACTGGAGGTATACGGTGCGAAAAATCAACTGCATACATGAAAAGTCTTGGTTTTGATGAGGTTTACCATTTACAAGGAGGTATTCTTAAATATCTGGAAACAATCCCTCAAGATAAGAGCTTGTGGAATGGGGAATGTTTTGTATTTGATGAAAGAGTTACAGTTGATCATGCACTTCGTCCAGGGCAGTATCATTTGTGTAGAGTATGTAGACAGCCAATCACGAAAGAGAATGAAAATTCTGCCAAATTCGAATTGGGTGTGAGTTGCGATAACTGTTTTGATCAAACCACTGAAGAGCAAAAAATTAAGGCTCGCGAGAGGCAAAAGCAGTGTGTTTTGGCTGCAATTAAAAACTCGACTCATGTAGGCGATCTAAATTAATAAAAATAACCCGACTTCTCACCCAATCAATTATGGCAAGCCTTGGTTTTTTCTTGCCTGCTGATAAAGGGGCATAACTCGTGACAAATTATTCTCAAGCTCTTTGATTCTGGTCTGAGCGGCGGGATGAGTACTGAGCCATTGAGGGGGGCTATTGCCGTTCATTTGAGACATTTTTTGCCAAAGCGTTATTGCAGCTCTAGGGTCATATCCCGCCCTGGCAGCGAGTTCCATTCCGATTAAGTCAGCCTCGGTCTCGTCTTGTCTGCTAAATTTCAATAACAACAACTCTGACCCTTGTCGTGCAACCATGCCTGTTAATCTTGGATCTATTCCAAAAACCTGAGCCGCAACGAAGCCTCCAACCGCAGCCACGCCTTGGGTGACCTCTCCTTTGCCCATTCGCTCCCTTGCATGTTCACGAACAGCATGAGTCATCTCATGACCTAAAACCATAGCGACTTCGTCGTCAGTTAATTTGAGTTGTTGCAAAAGGCCACTATAAACTGCAATTTTTCCGCCCGGCATGCAAAAAGCATTTACTGTATTGGAGCCTATGACATTGACTTCCCATTTCCAATTTTGAGCCCTCTTATTCCATGTAACCGCAATCGGAATTAACCTGCGACTAATGGCGCTAACTTGTAAGAATAATGGATGTGAGGATGCGGCTAATGCGCGGTTAGATTTAGCTTCATTTAAGAGCTGATAATACTGTTGTTTAGCTGTTTGTTCAACCTGCTCAGCAGGAACGAGATTGGTAAACGCAGATTCAGCCCCAACATTGACCCCTTCCCTGGCAGCCCCCACTCGAAAAAAAATCAACAACAAGCACAGTGTAAGTAATTTAAATTTGTTATTTTTTGGGGGTTTTTGAAAAAATTTCATACTTTAATCTTTAGCTTTTAATCAACCGAATAATTTAAATAAAGATAGTTGACAATAACACAATGTTAAAAAACTTCAAAGATACTTCTCACCTCCAGATACCTGATTGGTTAATAGTTTATTTCCGACCTGGTAGCCTCAGGATGTTGACGCTTGGCTTTTCTGCTGGGCTACCTCTTTTGTTGGTATTGGGTACACTTAGCTTTAGGCTAAGAGAGGCAGCGGTTGACCTATCTACGATTGGCTTTCTAAGTTGGATAGGCTTGGCTTACGGTCTAAAGTGGGTTTGGGCTCCTCTTGTTGATCAACTTAACCTGCCCTTCATATCGCGCGCCTTAGGAAGAAGACGCGCCTGGCTGCTAATGGCTCAATTCATTATCATTATTGGTTTAATTGGGATGGGTTTTGTTGATCCACAAATTCATTTGGAATTACTTGTTGGATGCGCCCTTGTTGTCGCATTTGGTTCAGCTACACAAGACATCGCCTTGGATGCTTACCGAATTGAGTCAGCCAGTGCCGAGTTGCAAGGAGCGCTTGCCGCATGCTACCAAACGGGTTACAGGATTGCCATGATATGGGCAGGAGCAGGTGCCCTTTGGATCGCCTCTCTAAATACCTCAAACACAGCGGATATCAATGCTTATAACCCTTCCGGATGGAGAATTGCCTATCTTTGTATGGCAGCTTCTATGCTAGTTGGAACTGTCACCGTGATTTTCTCTAGAGAACCTGCTTTTACTCCAAAGCCTGCCTCACCCAACTTCAAATCTTGGCTGGCCACGACTTTGTTTGCACCGTTCAAAGATTTTTGTATCCGTTATAAATGGCGGGCTTTCACTATCCTTGCCCTAATTGCCACATACCGAATTAGTGATATCGTGATGGGAATCATGGCAAATCCTTTTTACGTAGATATGGGATATACCAAAACCGAGATTGCAACGGTTAGTAAAGTGTACGGCGTTGTAATGACCTTATTGGGCGCTTTTATAGGGGGCTCTCTTTCAGTGCGTTTTGGAGTTATGCGTGTTTTGTTATGGGGGGCCATACTGAGTGCGTTAAGCAATTTACTTTTTTCATGGCTCAGTTTGTACGGACACGACGTACGAGCTTTAATTGGTGTTATCTCAATGGACAATTTAAGTGGCGGAATTGCATCTGCTGCTTTTATTGCCTATCTATCCTCACTGGTAAATATTGAGTATTCAGCAACACAATACGCAATCTTGAGCTCAGTGATGCTTTTAATTCCTAAATTTTTAGCTGGATTTTCTGGTGTTTTTGTGAACCACTTTGGATATCAATATTTTTTCATAGCCACTGCTTTTTTGGGCATTCCAGTGATTTTATTAATCTTAGTCATAAATAAACAAAAACCAGAACATTTCACCTGATTTATCTACCGGTTTATCACACAATGAATTTGATGTTCCAAGGAAATTAACTCAATCGTTACATCTCGGTTGGTTTACTTTTCTTTACTCTAAGTTCACATGAGATTTAGCTTAATAAGGCATGCTAATGGTTTTAATGCTTTGGGCTAAAGTTCTACATGCTCAATCGAATAAGTCAAAATATGGACCGATTATTAATTATTGAAGATGACTTTAGACTCGCACAAATGGTGAGAGAGTATTTGCACCAATCCGGATTTGAAGTTGTGCATGCATCATCTGGTTTACAGGGCCTACAAATGCTAGGACAAAGCACAAAGGCCTTTGGATTAGTAATCCTTGATTTAATGCTCCCAGACATTGACGGTCTAGAGGTTTGTAGAAAAATTCGTGCATTGAGTACGCCAATAAATTTCACCCCTGTTTTAATGCTAACTGCCAAGGGCGATCCAATGGATAGAGTTGTAGGCCTAGAGTTAGGTGCAGATGACTATATTGGTAAACCTTTTGAACCCAGAGAGTTGCTTGCCAGAATTAAAGCTATTTTAAGAAGACGCAACCCTTTCCACGAGGCTAGTATTGAAGACAGCTCTGAAGTTCTAAAATTTGGCTCTTTGGAGATTGACAAGAATTCACGTACAGTATCCATCTCAAGTATCCCCTGTGACTTAACGTCCTACCAGTTTGATTTGTTGCTTGTACTTGCGGAAAGAGCCGGTAGAGTTCTAAGTCGCGACCAAATAATGGAATCTGTCAGGGGGAGGGAGCTCGATGCGTTTGATCGATCAATAGATGTACATATCGGGCGCATTCGTCTAAATATTGAAAGAGATATTAAAAATCCAAAGAGAATTCTGACCGTCCGCGGAGTTGGCTATGTCTTTGCCAAACAACAAGACTAATTGAATGTTTTATAAAACCCTCACCACAAAGCTTTATTTTCGGATCTGGTTAGCTCTTGTTCTTACTATTACTGTTGTGACAGTGCTGTATGGGTGGGTCAATAGGGCTACACATCAACCACTCCCCCGCGAAATCACCATACGAAATAGTGAGGGAACAATTATTGCCCACGGCTTTGTTAGCCCAAGAAACATTTCTCAAACGCAGTCTAACGATAAGGTGGGCGACCTATCTAGTCAAAAGAGCGATCCTACCAATATTATTAACGGACAATATGGACCTGGTACTGAATTTTTAGTCCAAACCACTGAAGGCTCATGGCTACATATTTTTTTGCCCCACCGTGTACCCCATTCTTTTTGGAACCGAAGAAAGTACGGTTGGCTTTGGCTTTTTATCATCGTTGCAGTAAGTGTTTCATTTGCAACCTATCCCATTATTCGCAGACTAACTCGTCGACTAGAAAATTTAAAACATAGCGTAGCTCTTTGGGGGGAGGGTCAACTATCTACCCGAATCCCAGTAGAGGGACGAGATGAAATAGCTTATTTGGCGCAGCAATTCAATCAGTCTGCCGATCAAATTCAATCTTTGGTTAATTCACACAAATCTTTGTTGGCCAATGCCTCACATGAACTGAGAACACCGTTAGCTCGAATTCGAATGGCTCTCGAGCTTTTAGGAGATGGGGCACCTGATCATCTAAAAAATGAAATGGCCAGGAGTGTCCTAGAACTAGACCAATTGATTGACGAAATACTGACTGCAAGCCGGCTTGACGCGCCTCAGTCCAACTTGGGAGAACTTGAGTTGATTGATCTCTCTGGATTAGCAGCTGAGGAGTGTTCACAATTCAATGTTGAACTTGACCTGGGCACCGATCCACAAAGTTACATGACAAGAGGTAATCCGGTTTTAATTCGTAGAGCAATTCGTAATCTAATTGACAATGCTCTTCATCATTCCGATTATTCATCTCTAAATTATCAAATACCACTTGTTCAAATTACATCAGAGGAAGTGACCAAACAATCTTTTATTAAGATTTCCGTTCTAGACCGCGGTCCCGGCGTTCCAATCGATGAACAAGTGAAAATTTTTGAGCCTTTTTATAGAACCAAAAGAACGTTAGCCCATAAATCACAACAAGTTGATTTCAATTCAAAAACCAGCACCAGTTCCGGGGCTGGTCTAGGATTGTCACTCGTCAAAACCATTTGCGAACGGCACGGGGGAAGCGTTCATTATGCTGAGCGCGCTGGGGGGGGAAGCTCTTTCGTAATTAGATTACTTAAGTCCGAGGAGTAGTAAGGAGAATTGTTAACCTCTAATAAGATCAAACGCCCTTTCAACCTCTGCAACTGTTATATTTTTTAGACAATTAAGATGGCCTAAGGGGCAGATCCTCTTAAAGCAAGGTGAGCACTCAAGCGATAACCAAAGCACTTTAGCCAATTTATTCAATGGTGGAGTATGTAGCGGACTTGATGAACCAAAAATAGCGACCTGCGGTCTCTTTAAAGCCGCAGCAATATGCATCAACCCGGAGTCATTTGAAATCACTCCGTTTGAGCCACCAATTAAAGCAATAGCCTGAGTAAGATCTGTTTGTCCCGACAAATTAGTCACTTCCACACTCCTTGACTTACAAACTTTCTCAATTTGAAGACACTCCTGCACGTCACTATGTGATCCCATCAATACAATTTTTGATCCACCAAGGCTCATATTGATGGCTAATTGCGCAAAATACTCTATGGGCCATCTCTTAGCAGATCCATACTCTGCGCCAGGGGCCAACACGCTATAGCTCATCTTCGCTAGCCTGAAGTCATTTAACGTGTTTTCTAAATTTTTTGCATCTAATGTAAGTAACGGCGTTTCTTCTGGAGAACTTAATAGTGTATGTACTGGATCTAAGCCCTGCAAAGGCTCTTTGAGCGACTCAGAATAATTCGGTTCTAAGTAGTTTTTCCTAAAAATATTTTCTGTATTTTTAATGGCATTCAATGCAATCTTTTTATAGAAATTAACCATTGAACCCCGATCGGTTTTATCTGGATTAGGAATCGTTGTGGATAACAAAAACCCTCTTAATTCACCTTTATATCCCACTCTATTCTTTATTGAAGAGAAAAAGGGTATCAGTGCATTTTTGAATGAATTAGGGCAAATAACTGCATTGTCAAATTGTCCTTTAATTGAGTTTGCAATTTGCCAACGTTTAACTATTTGCAATTCTTTTCTATTAAAGGACCACTCTAATACTTCATCAACACAGCTCATAGAGCGATAAACGGGCGCAATATGGGGTAACACCGCGACTGTTACTTTGTGACCTGCAGAACTTAAAGCACGAACCATCGGCTCAGTCATAACCGCATCCCCAATCCATTGGGGTGCAATAACTAGCGTTCTATTAATGGTGCTTGGCAACGTGCTCGTTCTCGCTGTGCTTCAGCGTATACAAATTTCCGCAGTAAGGACATTTAGCAGATCCAGTTTTAGAGACGTCTAGGTACACCTTTGGGTGAGAGTTCCAAAGCTTCATATCAGCTTTGGGGTTCGGGCAAAACACACCACCGTGCCCATTTAAGTCATCGGATGAAACAATTACTTCATTATTCATGTGTGCCATTAGACCAAAGTAAGCCAATGTGAGTACTTTGCATTGCGTCCATTCACAATGTCAAAGAATGCGGATTGAATTTTGTGGGTCAGCGGGCCCCGCTTTCCCTCTCCGATCGTAATTCTGTCTAACTCGCGAATAGGAGTTACCTCTGCGGCTGTACCCGTAAAGAAGGCCTCATCAGCTAAATAAACCTCATCTCTTGTTATCCTCTTTTGGATCACTTCAATGCCAAGGTCTTTAGCTATTTCAAAAATCGTATTTCTTGTGATTCCGTTTAAAGCACCAGCAGACAAGTCAGGTGTATAAATTACGCCTGACTTGATGATGAATATGTTCTCACCTGCGCCTTCAGCTACAAAGCCAGATGTATCAAGGAGTAAAGCCTCATCATATCCGTCCTCGGTTACCTCCATATTAGCCAATATTGAATTGGTGTAGTTGCTCACCGCTTTAGCCTGAGTCATTGTGATATTGACATGGTGACGTGTATAACTAGAAGTCTTTACTCGGATTCCAGACTCTAGCCCCTCTTCGCCCAAGTAGGCACCCCAAGCCCAAGCAGCAACCATTAAATGGATTGTGTTCCCCTTTGGCGATACTCCCAACTTTTGAGACCCAATCCATGACAGTGGGCGTATGTAACAACTCTCTAATTTATTCTCTCTAACGACTTGTTTGTTAGCCTCATTCACCGCATCCCTAGAAAATGGAATATTCATTCTCAAAATTCTGGCACTATTAAATAATCTTTCAGTATGATCTTCTAATCTAAAAATAGCCGTACCTTTGGATGTTGGATACGCTCTAATGCCCTCAAATACTCCGCACCCATAATGAAGGGTATGAGTTAAAACATGGATCTTGGCATCTCTCCATTCGACCAATTGACCATCCATCCAAATTTTTCCATCGCGGTCTGCCATTGATGGGGGCATCTGGTTCATTATTTTTTCCTTTCAAGCGCCTTGCGCCATTCTTTAAATTATCAAATTGAGTCAGACATTTTACTTGTTTAAGTACCTCTGGAATGAAAAAACTACTAATCTTGTGCAGGTCTAGTCATTTGAAAATGTCTGAGTTTTCCGTTTTCAAACTCACAAATAACGAAAGAGTCCGATCCATCACGCCAGGAAAAGACTTCTTTTTCCTTGTTTTCAGTGTTTTCAGCTCCTTTAATAGCATCCTGTTGTCCCAAACTTTTAGTCAACGCAATGACATGCAATAAAGACATACCCTTTTTAAGTTTAGCATTCAACATGACTGCACTGTCAACATAACCGATGGGTCTGTTAGCCGCTTTTTTAAAAACTTGCAACGTTCGAGATAAATGCAATAAGGCCCACATCACCCCCCCTGAGATAACAAAGGCTATGCCCATCCATTCATAAGATCTATAGGCAAAGACGAGCAAGCCTATTCCCAACAATGGATATAAATATTTTTCAGTTTTCCCAAGGAACGAATTCAAAACAAGACCCTTAATTCAGATAATTTTCCCCATTAAAGGGGTTTTCAACACTGTTATATTGTATTTTTATTAAGCCCCTTAAAAAAGACCCTCCCTCACTAGGTTCATTGCCTCATCCACCCTGTCTACGGCGTGCACCGTAAGCCCTTCTATTGGCTTTTTGGGTGCATTTGCTTTCGGTATGACCGCAACTGAAAAACCCAGTTTAGCTGCCTCCTTCAACCTGTCCTGCCCCCTTGGCGCAGGCCTAACCTCACCGGCCAACCCAATTTCACCAAAAGCTATAAATCCTTTTGGTAACGCTCGCCCTCTTAGGCTACTTTGAATCGACAGCAATACAGCCAGATCAGCTGCAGGCTCTGAAATTCTGACCCCTCCCACCGCGTTCACAAACACATCCTGATCCATACATGCAACTCCTGCATGTCTATGCAAAACCGCTAGCAACATTGCTAATCGATCACGGTCCAGCCCCACACTCAACCTTCTAGGGCTTGGGCCCGATTGGTCTACCAAAGCTTGAATCTCAACCAGTAAAGGCCTAGACCCCTCTAAAGTAACCATTACACAACTACCGGCAACTGGCTCTGCATGTTGGCTCAAGAAAATAGCACTAGGATTACTAACGCCTTTTAATCCACGTTCAGTCATAGCAAAGACGCCAATTTCATTTACAGCGCCAAACCTATTCTTGATCGCTCTAACTAACCGAAAGCTAGAATGGGTTTCGCCCTCAAAATACAAAACGGTATCCACCATGTGCTCTAACACCCTAGGCCCTGCTAGAGCACCTTCCTTAGTTACATGACCTACCAAAACTATCGATATTGCGCTGGTTTTAGCAAGCCTTGTCAAATGCGCTGCACATTCTCTAACTTGAGAAACCGAGCCAGGCGCACTGCTCAGAAGTTCTGAATAAACGGTTTGAATTGAGTCTATAACCGCGATACTAGGTGATTGAGTTTCAAGGGTTGCGATGATTTTTTCTAGTTGCGTCTCCGCCAACACACTTACTCCACTTCTATCCAAGCCAAGCCGCCTTGCTCTCATTGCAACTTGAGCGCCTGACTCCTCACCAGTGACGTATAAAGTGTGGCCTCCGCGTCTTTGTATTGCATCTAAAGCCTGCAATAGTAACGTTGATTTACCAATGCCTGGATCCCCTCCAATTAAGACAACGCCAGCAGGGACAATACCGCCCCCCAAAACTCTGTCTAATTCTTCTATGCCGGTTGGGGTTCGATCAACATCTTGGGCCTCTATATCCGACAATAGACTAACTGCACTTGCCGGTGCTAAGCTTTTAGCACCGCTATACCTATTCTTGCTTTGCCCAGCCCCACCTTCAACGCTTTCTATTAGCGTATTCCACTCCTCGCAGTGAGGACACTTTCCAAGCCACTTAGCGCTAGTTCCGCCACACGCAGTACAGGTATAAATTGTTTTATCTTTTGCCATAAGCAATCATATGCGTCAAACATTGCCGATTTAATTTTGAAAATCAATTTTCTTACATATTTAGTTTTAATTCTCCAGATTGAATTAAATCATATCTTCTTTAGGCCTAAAACAGCAGTGTCAGTGTAAGATGAATAGGCCAAAATACAGAACCTTTTTATTTTAAAGCCGATATATTTAAAGATATTTTGTGAACTTAGAGTCCAATCACGATCAATTTAAACTCATAACCCAAAAAAGGTTTGGCCCCTTTTTTGGCACACAGTTTTTGGGGGCATGCAATGATAATTTATATAAGTTTGCTGTTACATTGCTCATCACTTATCAATGGAGAATCGATTGGTTGCCTCCCTCTTTAGCTGGGCTTGTTATTGGAGCAGTTTTTATATTGCCATTCGTTCTTTTTTCTGCTTTTAGTGGCATTTTGGCCGATCACTACAACAAAACACGAGTCCTTCAAGGCGTAAAGGTTCTAGAGATTGTGATTATGAGCATTGCATACTTCGGGTTTAGTCAACATGTTGCAACCGTGCTGCTCGTTTGCATTTTTCTAATGGGCCTGCACTCCACTTTATTTGGTCCCGCGAAATACGCATATTTACCAGTGCATATCAGCAAAGCAGAACTCATGGGCGCAAATGCATTGGTTGAGGCAGGGACATTTTTAGCAATTTTGCTTGGGAATTTGCTTGGTGGTGTGTTGATTTCAAACCAACTCGGAATTGCTGCCTTTATGAAATTCTCATTTCCTGAACAGTCTGTTGCACTTTTTTGTATCCTTTTATCTTTAACTGGCTTACTGATCAGTCTTTTTATACCTTACTCCAAATCAAACTCTACATTTGATGAATTCAATCCAATTGGTTCAAAAAAGAACTTACTAAAGGGACTAAACCCTTGGAGCCAAACGTTACGGAGCTTACGCCAATCAGACCAAATTCAAGGCATGAGGACTGCGTTGTACGGCATCAGTTGGATGTGGTTTTATGGGGCTGTTTTCCTAAGTCTTTTTCCAAGCTTCTCAAAAGATCTTCTCCACGGGAACTCAGATGTGGCCTCTATGCTGTTGGTTGTTTTCTCAATTGGCATCGGTATCGGATCTTTGCTTTGTAACTCGCTTAAGCATCCCATTTATGAACTCTCACTTGTTTTTCTGGGTCTAATTGGGATGACGATTTTCACCATTGATTTGGCTTTTACGGTCAATACACAGGCTTACGCGGACAATTTGTTTAGATTACAACCCCCATCTCAATTACTAAACATCGCTTCCCAGCCTTTGGTCTCAATTACAGTTTTCCTATCGCGGTCAGGTAACTTTCACGTACTCATGGATCTAGGCTTTTTGTCTGCTTTTATCGGTATATTCAGCGTGCCGCTTTACACATTTATTCAAACCTACAGCCCATCCGATCAATGCGCTCAAACCATAGCCGCTAACAATATATTAAATGCACTCTTCATGATCGGTAGCGCTGTCATTGTTGGGTTTCTTTTGTCAATTGGTTTAACTATTGCGCAGGTTTTCCTTTTATTGGGGGTTTCAAATATTATCTGTATCTTCTTTCTAGCTAAGGGCTTGCCGGATCTTCAAAATCATTTTTTTGCTTGGGTTAAAAACCTCATCGTCAATTTCAAAAATCCTTTTTAATGTCAAAATTTGCTTACTTTTGCATCAAATTTTGCACTTTTTCAAACTTTCTTGATTTCTCTTCTTGTTAATCCGAGTTTTCTCAAGACATAATCAAAGCATTCTCAAAAAGTTTTTAAGGCGAATATGGCATCCGTAAATAAAGTAATTTTGGTAGGCAATTGTGGTCGTGATCCTGAGATTAGATACCTCCCATCAGGTCAGGCAGTTGCAAATATAAGCATCGCAACTTCCTCAAAAAGGAAGGATAAAACCAGCGGTGAGTACATAGATGATACACAGTGGCACAGAGTGACCTTCTACGACCGTCTCGCGGAAATCGCTGGTGAGTATGTAAAAAAGGGTCGCCCAGTTTATATTGAAGGCAGACTAAAGTACGGAAAATACACTGATAAAGACGGTATCGAGAAAAACACCGTCGACATTATTGCCACGGAGTTACAACTTCTCGGCGGACGAGAGGGTACAAGCTCTGGTGGAGATGAAGGCGCTGCTCCTCGTCAAACCTCCTCTTCAAGCGCACCGAAATCAGATCACGCAGCGAAGCCTGCTACAAAAACGGGTTTCGATGACATGGATGATGACATACCGTTTTAATTTAATTTTTGTGTTTTTACCGTTTTTTTCTTGAAAATATAATATTTATAAATTATATAAAAATCACATGGGCCGCTTAGAATTGATTTCATCTCATATTGGCTCAATAGTTTTGACCCCGAGTCTAAAGTATTAGAGGTGGAATTCGCCGCAAGAGATCCTAATGGTGTTTTTTTAGATCCTGATAACAATAGGATTTATCATTATTTAAATGTGCTTGAAGAGATTAAGAGGAATCTCTAGAGGCCGATTCCCCTGGTGGCTGCCTTTACTCAAAAGTGACGGGCGAATTTATTTATAAATACTTAGGTTATGCTATTGATTTGTCCGACTCAAAATAGAATGTTTTTATGTCCTGGGATACTCATCTTTCTGTAGTAATAAAACATCCATAAAGGTTACATCTTTAATTTAAACTTGTTGGATATTAATAGTCATTTGAGCGTTAATCGTTTCTCCAGGATTTAAAATTTTAATCCCGTATTGATTAGCATCGATCCCTAGATTGCTCGACATATTAATTGCATTATTTACATGGCTAACTGGCTCTATTGCAACGGAGTCCATACCGGGTTTTGTATAAACAACCAATCTATCTAAATTAGAACTGACGTTTATTGACAGCTCACTATCAATTAGCTTAACTTGACCATTCCAACCGTCATAACAATGATCTACTTCAAGCTGCTCGCATAACTGATCTAATCCACCGCTCTTCACAGCGTGAGTTGGCAAACGGTCATCTCCCATTTCCCAAATTTTAGAGGCTTCAAAATAAATAGAGGAATTTTTTCTTTTTACAAAATAAGGGTGCCACCCAAGTCCAACAGGCGTTGGTTTATTACTTTGATTGGTGATAGACAATGTTTGATGTAATTCATTGTCTTTTATTTTTATGGCCTGTGAAGCGTCAAAATCAAAAGGCCAACCCCCATCTGCTTTATGCTCGTAGGAAACTAATAAAAAATCTTCTCCTTGTTCTAATATCGTCCAAGGTCTTTGCCAACCTACCCCGTGAATATTATGGGGCTCATCTGCATTATTTTTTATCAATGGATGATCAGTCCCCATCCACTTGAGAGTTGCATGAGACATTCGGTTTGAAAAGGGGACCAGTGCAAAACTCGCTGACTGTCTTGCGCTTGTTACTGTATCTTTATTAATTGACCTTAGAACGCTTTTACCAAGGTAGGTTAACTCTAATATTGAAGCACCTAGATCTGGTCTTATCACACAAACTAATTTATCGTTTTTGAGTTCAACATCAGCCTTTTTCATACACAACTGCCTAAAAATATTGATACCAGGCAGTATGAATGGTTTTAACCAAGTTGTCCATCACTGAAATAATGAACCTTTGATTTAGATCTAAAAAAGGTGATGTGTCTGAACTTATCCAAATTTTTTAAACGAAGGACTATTGAAATGATTAGATTATTTCCAATTATTTTAAAGTGCTTCTTTTCCGTTTTCACCTGTTCTAATACGTACGGCTTGCTCTAAATTAGAGACAAATATTTTTCCATCACCAATCTTACCTGTTCTCGCGGCTTTTTCAATCGCCTCAATTGCACTCTCGACTAACTCGTCAGATACTGCGGCTTCAATTTTGACTTTTGGCAAAAAATCAACAACATACTCAGCGCCCCTGTATAGTTCAGTATGACCTTTTTGGCGACCAAAGCCCTTAACTTCAGTGACTGTTATACCTTGCACTCCAATAGAAGACAACGCCTCACGAACCTCTTCTAATTTAAAAGGTTTAATAATCGCCATTATCATTTTCATAATTTATCCTAATTGTTTAAAACTGTAGAGTGTCAAAAATTCTTTTTGATACCCAATACTAATGTATTTCCTGCAAGATTGGTATTACCACTGCCTGGTAAAACATCATTTGTATGTGTATATCCACGTTTTACCCAGTCAGTAGTGATGACTGTAGCGCTACCAACCCAACCATCAAATTCCTTGTTCAAGGACATTGAGATATCGGTATAGTCAGTTACCCCATTCGTAACATACCTAGCATTTGTGGCTTTAATACTTTGATTCCCGAAGTGCACGATACTTGAAAGTCCGTCACCAAAATCAAAACTGTAACTTAGATCTACATACATGCTATTTTTAGATCCAACATAGCCAAATAAATTGCTCACTGAATCAGATAGTTTAAATACAAATGCGCCCACTGATATAGAACCGTACAACTCTGTGGTGTTGGCGTTTGAAAAATTGGCATTCGAAGCATTAGTTACCCCACCTAAATTGTTGGTAGGGTAAAAGTAATCTAGCACGCCAACGTCATATCCAATTAATTCACTGTATGAGGCTTTGTAACCCGCATAAAAGTCCATCTCCAAAGACCCCTTAGCGCTTTGAGGAGGCGTGGCATTAGCGTCCGCGGTGTCCTTAATCCAGTGAATAGTTGAGTTCCAATTTCCAATATAGAAACCGCTTTTATCGGCATAGTCTGCTCCAAACTGCAACGCTGGTCTATGTCCTGATTGAGAAATTCCTCGGTATCTGTAGTCACTTACAAATCCAGCGTTATAGGTAAGCGATGACTCTGGTTCAGCAGTCGTAGTTTGTGAAAATGCCGTTAAAGAACCCAAAGTGGCTAATAACAAGAATGCGACTGATCGTTTTTTATTGTTCACAAATACTCCTGTGCTCTTTACAGCTTTTTCTCATGATGATCAAAGCCAAACTTCACTTTCGATTATTTTCTCACGTTTTGTATCGGACTTGAATAGACAAAGTCTAACTTACCACTAAAGTTATCAAAGATTAGGGGCTAGCATTCGTTTAAGGTCCGCCTCCTGTATGCCTTGTCTTTTCGCTAAGTCGCTGACTTGATCTGACCCGATTCTTCCAACGTTGAAGTACTTGGCTTGCGGGTGTGCGATGTAAAAGCCGCACACGCTTGCTGCTGGATACATGGCAAGACTCTCCGTCAAGCTCATACCTATATCCTCACACTGAAGGACTTCAAACATCTGTTTTTTTACACTGTGGTCGGGACAAGCAGGATAGCCGGGCGCAGGTCTAATTCCAACGTACTTTTCAGCGATTAAGTCTTGAGGAATTAATTGCTCTTTCTCACTGTACCCCCAAAGATCCACCCTAACTCTGGCGTGCATGCATTCGGCCATTGCCTCTGCTAATCGGTCAGCTAAGGCCTTGAACATAATGGCACTGTAATCGTCATGATCATCCATAAAGAATTTTTCTCTAGACTCAACACCAATGCCTGCCGTTACGGAGAACATACCAACATAATCAAGAACACCCTCTTGACCAACGAAATCAGATAGGCATCTGTTTGGACGACCCTCTGGTTTTAAGGTTTGTTGCCTAAGTCCCGTCCAGGTTAAAAGCCTTTCACTGCGAGATTCATCTCGCCACAAAACAATATCATCTCCAATGCTATTTGCTGGATAGAGACCTACAACTGCTTGTGCGCTCAGCCATCTTCCATCAATCAAGCGCGTTAACATTCTTCTAGCGTCGCTCATTAGGCGAACGGCTTCAGGACCTACGATCTCGTCTTTAAGAATAGCCGGGTAGGGACCAGCCAAATCCCAAGTCTGGAAAAATGGACCCCAATCAATATACTGTTCTAACTCTGCGAGATTAAAGTTTTTAAATACCCTTCGTCCAATATATTTGGGGGGCTTTACTAGGTAATCCTTCCAATCTATTTTTGCAGAATTTGCTCTCGCTTTTTCAAGGGTCAAAAGAGGGGTTTGCTTTTTATTTGCATGCTGATCTCTTACACGATCATAGTCCGCATTTAATTCAGCAATGAATGCACTTGCTTTGGTGGACAACAAACCCTGGGCAACCCCAACACTCCTTGAAGCATCTGGCACATACACAACCGGTCCCTCGTAGTGAGGTGCAATTTTTACTGCTGTATGTACGCGACTTGTTGTCGCGCCACCAATAAGCAAGGGTATTTTACGCATCCTAAAATACTCATCTTTTTGCATCTCGCTAGCTACATATTGCATCTCCTCAAGGCTTGGAGTGATTAGTCCGGATAAACCAATAATATCTGCACCCTGGACTTTTGCCTTTGCAAGTATTTCGTGACAGGGCACCATAACACCCATGTTAACCACATCAAAGTTATTACACTGCAAAACAACAGTGACTATGTTTTTGCCAATATCGTGAACGTCACCTTTTACAGTTGCAATCACTATTTTCCCTTTGGTTTTAACCTCTTCACCAGCTTCTTTTTGTCTTAATTTTTCTTCCTCAATATAAGGAATCAAATGCGCAACAGCCTGTTTCATGACGCGGGCAGACTTAACCACTTGAGGTAAAAACATCTTGCCCTGGCCAAATAAATCGCCTACTGTATTCATACCCTCCATTAAAGGCCCCTCAATCACTTCTAAAGGCCTTCCCCCGCGCGCTAAGATCTCTTGGTAAGCCTCCTCTGTGTCCACTGTTATGAATTCAGTAATTCCATGCACGAGGGCGTGAGAAAGTCTTTGCGTAACGCTCACTGGTGAGTCTAGACTACCGCGCCAGCTATTTTTTTCAGTAACATCTTTTGCAGAACCTTTTGCTTGCTCTGCAACTTCAATGAGTCTTTCTGCAGCGTCATCTCTTCGGTTCAAAACCACATCCTCAACGCGTTCTTTAAGCACCGGCTCTAGGTCATCATAAACACCAACCATTCCAGCGTTAACAATTCCCATATCCATTCCAGCCTTAATTGCGTGGTACAGAAAAACGGTATGTATTGCCTCACGAACTGGATCGTTTCCACGAAAAGAGAAACTTACATTTGATACCCCTCCTGAGACTTTTGCACCTGGCAAATTTTCTTTAATCCACCGTGTTGCATTGATAAAGTCAACTGCATAGTTGTTATGCTCTTCTATCCCAGTTGCAACAGCGAAAATATTAGGATCAAAAATGATATCCTCAGGTGGGAAATTTACCTTCTCAACCAAAAGATCATAAGCACGCTTGCAAATTTCAATTTTTCGCTCGTACGTGTCTGCTTGTCCTTTTTCATCAAATGCCATTACAACAGTAGCCGCGCCGTAACGCCTTATAAGTTTAGCTTGTCGCAAAAACTCATCTTCACCTTCCTTCATGCTTATGGAATTAACTATTCCCTTTCCTTGTAAACACTGGAGTCCAGCTTCGATTACAGTCCATTTAGAACTATCCACCATGATAGGAACTCGTGCGATATCGGGTTCTGAGGCTAATAAATTTAAGAATTTAACCATAGCCGCTTGACTATCCAACATGGCCTCATCCATGTTGATGTCAATAATTTGAGCGCCGTTCTCTACTTGTTGGCGAGCAACCTGCAAAGCCTGTTCGTACTCCTCGTTGAGAATCATGCGAGCAAATGCTTTGGAGCCAGTTACGTTTGTACGCTCCCCAATATTTAAAAATAAAGAGCTTTGATCAAGAGTGACAGGCTCCAGCCCTGCTAGCCTTAAGGGTAAAACAGTTGCCTTTTTTGTGTTGTCAGGCTTAGCTGATTTTTGGGAATTATTTGATGTATTCATGAACACTCACCTGAAAATATGACACAGGTGAGCGTCGTTATTCTTAGAGATACGTCCCAAGCCTGCCAAATAATGATTTGATGCAACGCTCCTTGGGAGTTTTGATTTTACTACTGTTTTCAATCTGAGTAAAAAACACCTCTCGCAATCTTGCGGGCTTTTAGACTTTGAACACTCGTGGCAATGGCTGCAATGTGCTCAGGCGTGGTGCCACAACAACCACCCAAAATATTAACAAGTCCACTACTAGCAAAATCATGCAATAAACGGCTCGTAACTTCTGGCGTCTCATCAAACCCAGTATCACTCATTGGATTAGGAAGCCCCGCGTTAGGATAGCAGCTTATAAAAGTGTCCTCGGCAATCTTTGCTAGCTCTTGCATATAAGGTCGCATTAAAGCAGCTCCCAAGGCACAATTTAACCCAACAGCAAGTGGCTTAGCATGCCTCACACTATGCCAAAAGGCAGTAACCGTTTGTCCACTTAATATTCGCCCAGAAGCATCTGTCACAGTACCACTAATAATTAATGGCAATCTCTCTTTTGAGATCTCAAAATATTCCTCAATAGCAAATAAAGCCGCCTTTGCATTGAGAGTATCAAAAATAGTCTCCACCATAAGCACATCAACCCCGTTTTCAACCAAGGCTTGTACTTGCTCATAGTATGCCGCCCTTAATTCTTCAAATGTCACATTTCTTGCCCCTGGATCATTAACATCTGGCGAAAGGCTAGCAGTTTTGGGCGTAGGCCCGAGTGCGCCAACTACAAACCTTGGTTTATCTGCGGTAGTAAACTCATCGCAAGCTTGCCTGGCAAGTCGGGCTGACGCTGCATTCATTTCAACAGCCAAATCTTGCATATCGTAATCAGCCTGAGCAATCGTCGTCGCTCCAAAAGTATTGGTCTCAATTAAATCAGCGCCTGCAGCTAAATATCCTCTGTGAATATCCAAAATCACATCTGGCCGCGTTATGCTGAGTAACTCATTATTACCCTTTACGTCCTTATGAAAGCTTTTGAACCTCTCGGCTCTAAAATTTTCCTCTGTTAATTTAAAACGCTGGATCATTGTCCCCATTGCACCGTCTAAGATTGCAATTCGCTTTCTCAAAATTGAGGGCAGCTCCTGGGCTCTGGTGTAGTCATTTTCAAAATTATTCATGCTTCTATTGTAAGTTGCTGCTTTATCAGCATTTTTGCTGTTAATTTAATATCCAAATGTTTCAAGTGCTATTGAATTAATCTTTTTAAAGCCTTAAAATGTTGGGATATTTTCTAAGTTTTAAGGTCGTTAATATGTCTTCACAAGATAATTCACACAATCATGACAACCACGAAGAAGACGTGATTGAATCCATTGTTCCACTGATGCCCATTGTTTTACCAATTGCCGGCGGAATTTTAATATTCCTTTTGGCTTTTATTGCCATTTTCATGGCCTGAAATCGCCTTACAGCAATTTCCTAGTCTACTGCACGGCCTGTGTACTTTTTAGCTCAAAATCATACTCAACACGATGCTTACCCTGATAGTCAAGCGACTATCTAATTAATAAAATTTCGCACTGCCTTAAAGAAAAGTTCTTTATGGTAAGCCGTTCTAAACATAAAACTTGCACAAAGTCTTATCAGACTTGCAGGGGGCTTTCCTTAAATAACTTTAATTGGGAGTCCTTTTTATGAACGCACCTGCTAACCACGAACTCAGTGTCAAACCACCGTCATTTGTTCAGCACCCTAAGTTAGTTGCTTGGGTATCTGATATGGTTGCTTTATGCAAACCAAATGCAGTTCATTGGTGCGACGGGAGTGAGGAAGAATATCAAAATTTTTGCGATTTACTCGTGAAAGCTGGAACATTCAAAAAGCTAAACCCTGCCATACGACCCAATTCTTATTTGGCTTGCTCTGACCCCACCGATGTGGCACGTGTTGAAGACAGGACATTCATTTGCTCTAAAGAAAAAAATCAAGCCGGTCCTACTAATAACTGGATGGATCCTGACGAGATGAGGAAAACACTTCACCCGTTATTTGATGGCTGTATGCGAGGCAGAACTTTATATGTGGTTCCTTTTTCTATGGGCCCGCTCAACAGTCCCATCTCTCATATCGGTATCGAACTATCTGATAGCCCCTACGTTGCAGTAAATATGCGAATGATGACACGCATGGGCAAAGATGTTTATAAAGTGTTGGGGTCCCACGGTGAATTTGTTCCTTGTGTACACACAGTTGGTGCGCCTCTACTTGAAGGTCATAAAGATTCTAGTTGGCCGTGTAACAAAACCAAATACATCGTCCATTACCCAGAAACTCGAGAAATCTGGTCTTTTGGCTCTGGTTACGGAGGCAATGCTCTTTTAGGCAAGAAGTGTTTTGCTCTTCGTATTGCCTCCATCATGGGGCATGATGAGGGTTGGCTTGCTGAGCATATGTTAATTTTAGGCGTCACGTCTCCTGAGGGCAAGAAATACCATGTCGCAGCAGCGTTTCCAAGTGCCTGCGGAAAAACCAATTTTGCAATGCTGATTCCTCCCAAAGGATTTGAAGGTTGGCGTGTTACAACCATTGGAGATGACATTGCATGGATTAAACCGGGTAAAGATGGACGACTCTACGCCATTAATCCAGAAGCTGGTTACTTTGGTGTTGCCCCTGGAACCAATGAAGAAACTAATCCAAATTGCATGATGAGCCTTAAGAGAGACGTTATCTTCACCAACGTAGCGCTAACGGATGATGGCGACGTGTGGTGGGAGGGAATGGGTCCCGCACCTGCTCACTGTATTGATTGGCAAGGCAAAGATTGGTCACCTGAGACTGCAAAAGAAAGCGGTGCAAAAGCAGCTCACCCCAATGCAAGATTCACAGTTGCCGCAACCAACAACCCTGCTATCGATGCAGCCTGGGATGACCCTAAAGGTGTGGCAATAGATGCCTTCATTTTCGGAGGAAGACGCTCCAACACAGTTCCCCTCGTCACCGAGGCTCGCGATTGGGTAGAGGGAGTTTACATGGCCGCGACCATGGGCTCTGAGACCACAGCGGCTGCGACAGGGGCCCAAGGTGTTGTCAGACGTGACCCATTTGCCATGATACCGTTCGCCGGGTACAACATGAGCGATTACTTTCAGCACTGGCTTAATATGGGTGAAAAACTAGCAGCAACAGGTGCCACGCTACCTAAGATTTTCACGACCAATTGGTTTAGAAAAGGTCCTGACGGAAAATTTGTTTGGCCTGGCTACAGTGAAAATATGCGCGTCCTAAAGTGGATGATCGACAGAATCGAGGGCAAAGCTAAAGGGGTAGATAACGTCTTCGGTATCAGCCCCTCTTATACAGAAATAAATTGGAAGGGCCTAAACTTTGATCAGTCTTTGTTTGATCAGGTAACGCTATTTGATAAAGATTTGATTGTTAAAGAACTCGAATTACACGGTGAACTCTTTGAGCAATTGGCATATCATCTTCCGCCAGCACTCTCTAAGACAAAAGAAAAACTAGAAGAACGTTTACACGCTTAACGCTCTCATTTGGGATAGACTTAGTCTAGACAATCAATAGACCTTACCGAAGGTCTATTTTTTTAAAGAGCGTTGAATTGTCCCGCCAAAGCAATATATTCATGCACAGGGACCTCCTCAGCGCGTCTTTTTAGATCAAATTGCCCCCCGAAATATCGCTCTTCAAGCCAGTGACCCAACGTATGACGAAGTAACTTTCTTCTTTGACTGAAGGAGACTTGAACTATTGTTTGAAAGACATCAAACCTTAGCCTCTCAAAACTCTTTCTTGGTGTCATCCTTACAACTGCACTTTTAACCCTCGGCGGCGGATCAAACGCATCAGGAGGCACCTCGACTAATGACGCCATATCATAGCGCCATTGAAGCATCACACTAAGCCTGCCGTAATCAGATGTGCATGGCTTTGCAATCATTCTGTCCACCACTTCTTTTTGAAGCATGAAATGCTGATCCTTTATTCGGTCAACATAGTCAAGTAGATGAAACAATATTGGAGTGGAGATGTTGTAAGGCAAGTTTCCTACAACGCGCAAACAGTCTCTTTCTCTTTGCCCTGCATTTTCTATTGTGCCAGTTTTAGTAAATAGTTTGTCTTGAAGTAATTCATCAGCCAAGGCTGAAAACTCGACCTTCAACACATCACCTGAAACCACCTTTAACAATGGGTTTTGTTTTAGTCGATCAACCAAATCTTTGTCTAGTTCAACGACGCAAAGTTTGCCTAGTTTTTCTAAAAGAGGACCAGTCATTGCACCCATACCCGGACCGATTTCAACCATTAAATCATCACCCTTGGGAGCAATAACTGTGATGATGTCTTCAATGACGCTTTGGTCAACTAGAAAATGTTGGCCAAAGCGTTTTCGTGCAATATGTTTCAAAAATATAACCTCGCCTTAAAATTAAACAGGCGGGTCTCTATATTCTATAAAAGCACGCCCCCTTAGTTCACGCTCCCAGGTTGTGTAACTTTCCTCAAATTTCTTTTCTTGCATTTGTTTCTTCGCATTTTCGCGCCTGTCTTTTTGAGAGATTGGAGCCTGCTTTCGCTCAATAAGTTGAATCAAATGAACTCCAAACCTAGAAACCAAAGGGTCTGCAATTTGTCCAGGGGCGAGCTGAGACAAGACGGCTTCAAATTCAGGAACAAATTGACCCGGCGCAGCCCAACCTAAATCTCCCCCAGCGCTTGCACTTGCATCCTGGGAATACTGTTTCGCTAGTTCTGCAAAATTAGTTTCCCCTTTTTCGATGCGTCTTTTAAATTCAGACAATTGAGCACGCGCTGAATTTTGACTCACCTGGCCTCCCGGACGAATCAAAATATGACGTGCATGCGTTTGGGTCACCATTGAATTTTCAGAGTCTACTTGCTGACGATCCATTAATTTCAATATATGTAATCCTGCACCTGATCTAATTGGTCCTACAACTTGACCTGGCTTGACGTTCTTGACCGCATTTATAAAAAGTGTAGGGTATCGGCTCTCAGCCCTTAAACCCATGGAGCCCCCGTTCTTGGCATCCATTGAATCCGATGTAGACTTGGCTAACTCAGAGAAATCCTCACCCGATTTTATTCTTTGCAAGACCTGGTTCGCCTTTGCCTGGTAAGGTTCTAGCTGAGCATCACCTGTGCCGTCTGGTACCGCAATAAGGATTTGTGAAACGTTAACTAACTGAGCAGCAGAACTCCCTTTTTTTTGTTGCTCCAGAATATATTGGTCTGCTTCTAAGTCTGAAATTCTAAGTCTTGACAAAACATCTCTTTCACGCAACTTTTGTAAGATGATTTGCTGTTTCAACCTGACTTTATATTGCTCTATAGTTTGTCCTTGATCTTTGATTTGAGCATAAAGTTGTTCAAGTGTTATTGAATTTTTTTCAGCAATCCCTAACTGGGCTTGAAGTAACTCTTCATCATTTACCGTAATTCCAGACTCCAAAGCTAATTGAAGTTGGGCTTTTTCTAATATGAGTTCTTCTAAAGTTTTGCTTAAAAGACTATCCTTTGGAGGAATTACTGTACCTTGTAAGCGCATTTGCTCAAGATGCTCTAAGGCCCTTACATTAACCTCCCTGTTTGTAATGGGCTCACTATCAACTATGGCGACAATGAAATCTGAATATTCCTTATCTCGTTCACCTGAGGGGGTTTGACCAGGACTTGTAGCCGCTTCTTTTTGAGTCTCTGACGTGGGTGCCACAGCGTCAACTTGAGAGGAGGTAGCCCGAAGGCCTGTTTTACTTGAACCTACACTAGGTGCAACGGGAGAGCCTGTAGAGATACTCGAGCCCGAAGGCTGACCCATCCCTGGAATTTTTAACCCCTGCGCTAAGCTCGCTTGAAAGCATAAAGAAATTGCAAGACCAATTGTTAGGTTTAAGTTCTTAAAGTTATTTTTATTTAAATTCATTTTCTTAATTAGTAATTAGCATAATGACTGGCCTCAGCAAGAGGGTCTCTCAAATTCTGATATCTTGGAATATTTTGCTTTAAAGAAGATAGCGGGTTAGACCCAACTCTTGAGATTCCATCAAACTCAACTTGAAACATGATTCTTTGATTTGTTGTCGTTGAATTAATTTGCAATCGCTCCAATACTACTCGACCAAGCCAACACCCAGCATCATATTCAATTCCAACCACTGCATCTCCAATTTGACCCGTATCTTTGTTATAGTTTATCCGCCCAACGGAGTACCAACGGTCTTCTCCGAGTCCTCGACCCGGCCCTATGTCATGTCCTTTGTCTCCCCAAAGATCATTAATAGGCCACTGCCATCCCGTGTCTATCATATCCGCGCCCAATAGTCGATCATATCTATATCCGATGCTTAAAAGCCTGTAATTGGTTGGGTTGTAACGAATATTGCCAGAAGAAAGATCCGATTGTGCCTTTTGTGGGTTGTATTCATAAGTTGAGTCTAATTTCCATCTCTCATTAAAATTAAAACCTCCCCCCACTAAAAAGTCACTCAATCTTCCGGTCGTTGGAACAGGATCAGTAGGCAAATATATATCTTGATTGCGCAACAGTATTCTTTGAGCAACACCTAACCTTGCTGCTTCAAATCCATTTTCTGAATCTATGAACCTTGAAGTTGCCCCCACAGTTACCATTTTTGTATCAGAAATTCTGTCATTCCCGGAAAATGCATTTTCATTAAAAATAGAAGCAAAATTAAAGTCATACGTACTTGAATCATAAACTGGTAACTTGTTTTGATCTCTGTATGGGGTATAAACAAAAAAGACCCTTGGCTCAAGTGTTTGTGTCCAAGAATGTTCTAATAAATCAACAGATCTCTCAAAATTAAGAACACCGTCCAAACTAAATGTTGGCACCGTTATGTTGGCGCCCAACAAACCAGTTGTTGTAGGAGTCTCAAACTCGTAGGAACGTGAGTGCAACATTAATTTGGGAGTAAGGTAGCCATAATCATTGAGCATTGGATAACTCATCTGTGATAAACCATAGATCCTTTGCGTATTGGGTTGGCAATCCACACTGGCTTGGCTACAAGCATAAGTTCTATTAGACTTAAATTGTGTGTAATCGCCTTCAATTGAAAAATTTAACCCATGGATGTCATATACAGATAGCCTAGAGTTGAGCTCTGGCAATCGGTCATATGGGGGTGTAATTGGAGCTGTTGTATCCTGCAAAGTTAGCCACTTCAAGGAGCGCACAAAAGTAGTTACGTTTTGAGTCATCCAACTTACATTAAAATCAGTCGGTAACAATTGTTGGGCCAATAGACCTGGAGCTCTGGGAAAATCTTGCCAATATAAGTCATCACTTACACGGTTAATGTTTAAAGAGTAGGTGAGCTTGCCCAGATTACGATCATCAAATGATTTACTGCCTAAGTGTTGCTGACTATAACCCCAACGGTCCTTATCTCGAAGAGGGTCATTAGACATCTGATCAAAATAAATTTGTCCGCGCTCCTCTCCTTGCTGTCCTTCTAAATACCTAAATTCTGTACCAATATCAGTCCCTCTTCGACTCCAATAAGTAGGTGTTATGGTTGCATCACGGTTTGGAGCAATATTCCAATAATAAGGCTGACTGACTTGTACGCCACTGATGTTATCTATTCCAACCGTAGGCGCTAAAAAACCAGATTTTCGCTCGTTCGTTAATGGAAAAGAAAGACTTGGCAACGGCACGCTAGGGAAATCTTTCATCATAAGCGTTGCACCTTTTGCATCTCCCTCATTTGTTAACGTATTGATACTTAAAGTGTCCGCTTTAAGTATCCACGCCGGAGCCCAACCTGATATAGGCTTTGCTTGACATGTTGAATAAGTTGCGTTGCGAATAATGGCTCTTTTATCATCTATAAAATTGATTTTTTCTGCTGTCCCATACGCTAGGTTTTTTGCAAGCTTAAAGTCAGTTGCCAAAAAATATCCCTCAAAGCTATCTATTTGTATATCTAAAAAAGTTCCTCTAAACATATTTCCAGCTTTATTAAAGTAAACATGTCCTTGCGCTTGCAATTTTTCAGTTAAATCCGAATACTGAACATGATCTCCACGAACTAAGGTGTCCCCTCGTCTAAAAATTACATTCCCGTCTAAATCTGTCTGCCCCTCTGATTTTCCTGTAATTGAGTCACTTTGAACATATATTGGTAACTGGGTAGACTGTTTAATCAGTGATTTTTCTTGTAAGAGAGAACTAGGCTTTAATATCAACGGCATATTGGCTAAATTCTTACTGGCAATTTGATCTTGATCTTTCGTTTTACTATACTGGTCTAACTCAGTAGACTCCAAAAGCACCATAGGATCTGCAAAAGAGGCCTGCAAATAAGCAAGACCTCCGAAAAAAATTAAAATTCTGCAGAAAAATGACATGAAATGTTTATGATGACTAACTTAGCCTCTTAATGGTATTGAGTAAGAGGTGATTTGTAAGATACAGATTATCCCCGAGCTTTTAAGATTTATTTCACACTTATTTTCTATGCCTAAAAATAATCCCTCAAAGCACACTTTTGATTGGCCTAATGCCGATCGCAAAAGTTCTTTTGACCATTGGCTAAATTCTTTAGTTGGAACGTTTTCCTTAGATGAAAGCACATTAACACTTGCTTCTTCAGACGCTAGTTTTAGGCGTTATTTTCGAATATTTTCCATGGCCCCCGATTCAAGATCCTACATTATCATGGACGCTCCCCCTGATAAGGAAAACTGTACTCCTTTTGTCGTTATTGCAAAACTTATGGGAAATGCAGGGATTTTGGTTCCTGAAATTCTGAATTGGAATGAGCCTCATGGTTTTATGCTCATTACAGATCTTGGTCATCAAACTCTTTTAGAGAAATTAAGTCTTGACCTTGATCTTAACGATTTGCAGAGCGTACCCCCCGTTGAGCCGTTTAAAAAAGCACTTGATGCACTCTTACTTTGGCAAAAAGCAACGACCGCAGATGGTTTACCTGCTTATGACGAATCAGTATTAATGAGAGAGCTAGATTTATTTCCCGAGTGGTATCTCAATAAACACATGGCTGTCTCCCTGACTTTGGATCAGCAAAACAGCCTCTCGTCTATTTTTTCGTTTATTGTGAAGTCTAATTTAAGTGCACCAAAAGTTTTTGTTCACAGAGACTTTATGACTCGTAATTTAATGATTCCTAAAGAAGAGAATGAGTACCGCCTCGGGGTTTTAGACTTCCAAGATGCGCTTTTAGGTCCAATTACTTACGACATTGCGAGCTTAATGCGTGACGCCTTTTGTAGCTGGTCTGAGGAGTTTGTACTAGATATTACAGTACGTTATTGGGAACGTATCCGTTTAACTGGGCTAATTGATCAAAATGGATGGTCTGAGGATTTTGGAGAGTTTTGGCGGGCAGTGGAGTTGATGGGTCTACAACGACACTTAAAAGTTGCGGGTATTTTTGCAAGGCTAACCATCAGGGATCAAAAACCAAAGTACCTTGCAGATACGCCAAGATTCATTAACTATATTAGAAAAACGAGTGAACGCTATCGGGAGCTTTTTCCTCTCATCAGATTATTAGATTCGTTGGAAAACAAAAAACCCGAGAATATGTTCTCATTTGGTCGAATTTAAATCAAAGCCCTTTCAATGCCTAGAATCTTTTGTAATGTCCCCATCGATCTAGTAGATCATTGGTCCTTACCAGCTGATGCTGTAAGACATATTCAAGTCCTTAGGCTACAACCTGGGGGTGAATTCACTTTATTCAACGGCAAAGGGGGAGAATTCACTGCATTAATCCTTGAGATGACCAGAAAAGAAGTTATCGTATCTATTAAGAGATTTAACCCTATCGAACGTGAGTTGAAGACATCAATTCACCTTGCTATAGGAATGCCAGCTAATGAGAGGATGGATTGGCTCATTGAAAAAGCAACTGAGCTTGGCCTCACAAAGCTTACACCATTAATGACTCAACACAATGTGGTGCGTCTAGACTCCATTAGAGGAGAAAAAAAGACCCAACATTGGAACACTATCTCCGCAACCGCATGCACTCAATGCGGTAGGAATACCACACCACTCATCGACAACCCCATTGGACTATCGCATTGGCTTAAATCTTTCTCTGATAACCTAAATATTGCTAACGATAATATAACAAAATGGTTCTTCTCACTTGATTCAAATGCTATGTCACTGGGCGCTCAAATTAAAGCTTTGAGCGATCAAGCTTTTAAATCTGATAACAAAATTTTAATTGCCTTTGGTCCCGAGGGCGGCTGGAGCAAAGATGAAGAGCTTTTACTAGAAACTCATGGTTTTAAAGCTCTAAGTCTTGGCAACAGAACCTTGCGCGCTGAAACAGCAGCAATTGCTACACTTGCAGCTATAAGTCTTATGCTCTGAAGACTATCGTTGGATTTTAAACACAGCTGTAGGCGCAAGCAGATTTGGAAATGTTCTTACGGTTTTTGCATCTTTCACACCAAATGAATCCAATATTTCAATATCATTTTTTTGAGCCAATACTTCAAAATCAGAAAATGTTCCCACTCTAATATTTGGGGTGTCATACCATTGATATGGTAGTCTTTTGGTAACTGGCATTCTCCCCTGTAATATGCTCAATCGATTAGGCCAGTGAGCGAAATTAGGGAACGCCACAATACCAAGTTCTCCAACTCGTACCGTCTCTACCAACATGGTCTCTGCATTTCTCAGGTTTTGCAATGTATCAATTTGGAGCACAACATCAAAAGATGCGTCTTCAAACATCGTTAATCCTTGATCCAAATTTAGTTGAATAACCTGGACACCTCGCTTTACACATTCCAAAACATTTTCATCGTCAATCTCTACACCATAGCCACTACAACCCTTGCTTTGTTGCAAGTAGCTAAGCAATTCTCCGTCTCCGCAGCCCAAATCAAGAACCCTGCTACCAAAAGGTACCAAATCCGCAATACAGGCAATGAACGCTTGCTTATTCATTGTTCTGTTCCTTTGCGTTTATTTTCTTTTCAATTTCTTCAAAGTATGCTCTAACGACAGATAGATATCGATAGTCCTCCAACAAGAATGCGTCGTGGCCGTGAGGGGCGTCAATTTCTGCATAAGTGACTGCTCTTTTATTATCTATCAACGCTTTAACAATTTCTCGACTTCTTGAGGGGGAGAATCTCCAATCGGTCTTAAAACTTATAACTAAAAAACTAGCCTGTAATTCTTTAAAAGCTAAGCTTAAGTTGTTTTTGTAATCTTTAGCTGGATCAAAATAATCTAACGCTCTTGTGATTAACAAATACGTATTCGCATCAAAATATTCACTAAATTTTTCGCCTTGATATCTAAGATAGCTCTCTATTTGAAACTCAACATCCTGGGTTGAATACTTAATTTTTTCATTTTTTAGCTCACGCCCAAATTTTGCATTCATTACATCATCACTTAAATATGTAATGTGTCCGATCATTCTTGCAATTTTTAACCCACGGCGTGGAATTACGTTGTACTCATAAAAGTTTCCACCATGAAAATCAGGATCGTTGACGATGGCCCTTCTAGCAACCTCATTGAATGCTATGTTCTCGGCATTTAAGTTTGGTGCACTAGCAATAACGATTGAGTGCATTACTTTATCGGGGTACTGAAGAGTCCAGCTCAACGCCTGCATCCCCCCCAAGCTCCCCCCCATCACGGCACAAAGTTTCTCAATACCAAGTGCACTAACTAACCTTTGTTGCGCCTCAACCCAGTCCTCAACCGTTACAACTGGAAACTGCGAACCCCAAGCTTTTTGAGTTTTCGGATTTAAATGCATTGGTCCCGTAGACCCAAAACAAGATCCTAAATTATTAATACCAATTACAAAAAACTGGTCTGTATCAACAGGCTTTCCCGGCCCTATCATGGTATCCCACCAGCCAATAGATGCAGACTCTGCGTCTGCGTAGACGCCGGCAACATGATGCGATGCATTTAGCGCGTGACAAATTAATACCGCATTATTTTTTAAACTGTTCAACGCCCCATATGTTTCATATGCAAGGTGATAACTATCTAATTTTTCACCCGAGCGCAATATTAATGGCTCTGTGAAATTCATAATCTGCGGGGTAGCAATAAAAGTCATACGATTAGATTTGTCCACCTACTTTGATTTGTCCCGCTAGTAGTAAGCATAATATCAGGCGAGGAGGTCAAGTATATCAACCAAAAATGTATCTTAAATAGCTCAATTTCAACTGTCAAATGAACATTTCTGGTTCATTGATCATAGATTCTTACATGTTCAGCTAATCAAAATTTTTAAGATTATTGATGCCTTTTAATCAAAAAACATGAATTTTTAATGCTTTTTGGGCTTTTTTGATATTAATGATAGTAAGTACTTAACACATGAAGGCATTTGTGCCTCATAATGTGAGAACACGCAATTAATGTAACATTTAATTCGTGGTTTCTGGTGATCGGTTAGTTTCGCGCTTCGCTTCGTTTTTTGTGGTGCATTCGGGACTCCATCGCTTTTCTTACTGTGTTTCAAGGAGTCCCTTTCATGGGCAACAAACTATACGTAGGCAATTTGCCTTATTCTGTGCGCGACAACGATTTAGAGCAATCATTTGGTCAATACGGCGCCGTTACAAGCGCTAAAGTAATGATGGAAAGAGATACCGGCAGATCCAAAGGATTTGGCTTTGTCGAAATGGGCAGTGATGCCGAAGCTCAAGCAGCAATTGCTGGAATGAATGGTCAGTCACTCGGTGGTCGTAGCCTAGTTGTTAACGAAGCTCGCCCAATGGAAGCTCGCCCACCTCGCACTGGTGGTGGCGGCGGTTATGGTGGTGGTGGCGGCGGCGGCGGTTATGGTGGCGGCGGTGGCGGTGGCCGACGTGAAGGCGGCGGCGGTTACGGCGGTGGTCGTCGTGATGGCGGCGGCGGTGATTTCCGTTAATTGAATAAGGTGCGGTTAATTACCGCATATCATTTAGTTTAATAAATAAACTAAACAAAAGAGGATGCTGTTTTTACAGTATCCTTTTTTTTGTTCATTTTTTGCCAAATACAACTTTTACATTTCCTGATAAATGCATATGCCGCTCTAAGTTGTCATATTCCATAGAGTCTGCTGATATGGTTTGTAAACCTCTAGTTATTTCTACTGGCAAATTTGAATGGACTCTCTCTAGGTCTGAATTTATTTGTAAGTACTCACTTTTTATTCTAAGTGTAATAGGTGCAGACTTGGTTGTAGACCAGTCCTGTTTTACCAGTTCTACATTTCCCTTCAACTCGATCTGAGTTGCATCTGAGTTGCTAATCGCTACGTTTGCAACAGCCTCAGATTTTTGTAAGCTCCTTGTATTTGACCTGGACTGACCATAAAGGTGGGGGCCCTCGATCTCTAAGTTGTCAGTATCTGCAAAGTGTCTCGCATATCTACCCAATATATGGGCCTTAATATCACCGTTCGGTTCATAGGTTGTAACGGCAAATCCCTTCATAAAATAATCTTCTATGTGGGCACGAGGTAAAGAAACTTCTTTTTTGATTGCTTTTGGAGTTACCTGTAAAAGCCAATATGTAAACATTGCAAATATCAACATCAAAAGTACTGGAAGATAACCACTTATCGTCTCCCAAAATCTCTTTACCGTTTGAATTGTTTTCATTTAGACTTATTAAAAACTATTCGATACCTAGGGCTGCATCAAGAAACTCATTGTATTTCCCTTTTGCGGTCAACAGTAAATCACAAACATCTCTCACCGCACCATCTCCCCCCCTTTTGGGACTGATGTAATTCACTCGAGTAAGTACTTCTTTATGCGCATTGATAGGCGCACAAGAGAAACCGCTTTTTATAATGATTTGCAAATCGGGCCAATCATCTCCCATACTAGCGACTTGATGCCAATTTATATTAAAGTGTTTCAATACATTTTCAGCAATTACAATTTTTTTATCAACACCCATATGGATATGCTCAACACCTAAGTCTTTGAGTCTTTTTTCAACATGTAAGCCGCTACGTCCAGAGATGACAACTGGTGTTATACCAATCATTTGTAGCCATTTAATCCCCTGACCATCCAGAACATTAAACTGTTTCAAAGATTCATGGGTTTCTGAAAAAATCAATCGGCCATCAGTAAAAACTCCGTCAATATCCAAAAACATCAATCGAATATCTAGGGCTTTCAAAAGGTTTTCTGGACTGTACATATCAATATTTCTATATTACTTTAGCACGCATCAAATCGTTCGTATTTAATGCGCCAATTAACAGATTATTTGAGTCCACAACAAGTAAAGTGTTTATTCTCAGTTGTTCCATCATTCCTACGACATCAACTGCCAATGCATTTTGAGAAATGGTTTGCGGCTCTTTTTTAATGACATCTTTTGCAAATAGTTCTTTTAGTGAGATTCCTTTTTCTATTAAGCGTCGTAGATCTCCGTCAGTAAAGATACCACATGGATGCCCGTCTTCATCTACAACGGCAGTCGCGCCAAGACCTTTGCTACTCATCTCTCTTAACAGCTCATTCATAGTTGCTGTCATAGATACTTTAGGAACCATTTCATTTTTTCTCATAATGTCACTAACATGAGTCAAAAGTCGTCGCCCCAACGCTCCAGCGGGATGAGACTGAGCAAAGTCTTCGGATTTAAAACCTCGCGCATCTAATAGGGCGACTGCCAATGCATCCCCTATAACCAATTGGGCAGTTGTGCTTGCAGTTGGGGCTAAATTTAACGGACAAGCCTCTTTTTCAACGCTGCAATCAATTGAATAATTTGATTCTTTGCCTAGGGTTGAATTTAAATTACCTGTGATAGCTATTAACGCAACACCGAGCCTTTTAACAAGTGGAATTAGTTTAGTAATTTCTTCTGTTTCGCCGCTGTTAGATAAAGCAAGCACGACATCTTGAGCCGTAATCATCCCCATATCTCCATGACTTGCTTCCGCTGGATGTACGAACATTGCAGGTGTCCCGGTTGATGCTAAAGTAGCCGCGATCTTAGAGCCTATGTGACCACTTTTGCCCATCCCCATTACAACAACGCGACCCTTAATATTTAAGATTATCTCAACAGCATTTACAAAACTCTCACCCAATTTTTTTTGTAATGCCATTACAGCTGTAGCTTCAATCTCAAGAGTCTCAATCCCTAATCTTAATATTTGTTCTCTGGCCATAGTTAATTTCATATTCTTATTTGATCTTAGTTTACAACACCAAAAAAATAGTTTTACTTACCAATACAAAAGTTGGAAAATATCTCGCCCAACAAATCGTCACTTGAAAACTCGCCCGTTATTTCACTCAAACTATTTTGTGCAAGCCTTAACTCTTCAGCAATTAACTCTAGAGCAGGTGATTTACTTATGAAGCATGACATAATTTTTTTAATGTTCTCATCTATTTGCTTCAAAGCACTTATGTGTCTTTGTCTAGCTAAATATATGTTTTCCAAAGACTCTTGTCTCCAGCCCGCAAGATTTAATAACTTAGACGTTAATTCTTTTAAACCTGAACCCTCTTTTGCGGAAATAAATATGCCTTCATGTTCGTTTTTCATTGCATCTTTTGATGCCTCTTTATTAATCAGATCAAACTTGTTATAGACATGAATTATTTTATTTTGTGAAACTCCTCTTTTCTTTATTGCATTGATTATCCACTCATCTTTTTCTAAGTAGGCCGTATCATTTTTTCGAGTTAAATCGTGTACGTGTAATAAAACGTCTGCGTCATCTATTCTCTTCCACGCTCTTTCTATACCAATTTTTTCTACTTCATCTTCTGTGTTTTCACGAAGTCCTGCGGTATCTGATAAGTGAAATGGCACACCTTCTATTGCAATAGTCTCGTTCAATACATCTCTAGTTGTTCCCTCGATGCTGGTAACAATTGCAATCTCGTCACCAGATAATGCATTCATAAGCGAGCTTTTTCCTGCGTTAGGTTGACCGGCTATAACAACATTGACTCCCTGACGTAAGACTTTTCCTTGTTCCGTTTTTTTTAAGATATTAATTAAATTTTGTTCTATTTCTTTGACAAGGCTATTGGCGTGATCTGATTTAATAAAATCTATTTCTTCTTCTGGAAAATCAATACTTGCCTCGACTAATACTCTTAAATGTATAAGCCTGGTTTTTAAGAAATTTATATCTTTAGAAAACTCTCCTTGCAAAGACCTAACTGCACTTTTCGCTGCAAGTCTAGTACTGGCAGAAATTAAATCCATCACAGCTTCCGCCTGGGTTAGATCCATTTTAGAGTTAAGGAACGCTCTCTCCGTAAACTCCCCCGCTCGCGCCATCCTTATTCCGTCCAACAAAGGTGCGCCACCAGCATTAATTTGACGACCTAATTCAATACACCGCTCTTGGATCATGTTCAATAAAACCGGCCCCCCATGACCTTGCAGCTCTATGACATCCTCACCGGTATAACTATTCGGAGCCTCAAAAAAAATAGCAACTAACTGATCGATAACAGCATGACTTGCATCCTTTATCTCACAGAGAGTTGCTACCCGTGGCTTTAGTTTTTTGTTAAAAAGTATTTCTGTAAACTTACTTAGTTTACTTCCACTGATCCTAACTATACCAACAGCACCTACGCCGGAGGCTGTTGCAATTGCAATAATGGGCTGGTTTTTTTCAATCATAAAGTGAATTTCTACCAAACCCTATTATTTTTACTTGTTTAACACACCTAGTTTTTTATTAATTATCCACTGCTGCGTAATGGACAAAATATTGTTAGTCAACCAGTATAAAACCAAACCCGATGGAAAGAAGAAGAACATAACGCTAAAAGCAAGTGGCATGATCCACATCATTTTGGCCTGAACAGGGTCTGGTGGTGTTGGATTCAACCAAGTTTGCAACAAGGAGGTTCCGGTCATAATAAAAGGCAAAATAAAGTAAGGATCCGGCGCCGATAAATCGTGAATCCATCCAAGCCAAGGAGCATTTCGCATTTCTACTGTAGATAACAAAACCCAATACAAAGCAATAAATACGGGGATTTGAATCACAATGGGTAAACAACCACCCATTGGATTAACTTTTTCTTCTCTATAAATCCTCATCATTTCTGTTTGGATTTGCTGTGGATTGTCTTTAAGCCGCTCCCTCATTTCCATGATCTTAGGGTTGATTGCCTTCATTTTGGCCATGCTCTTGTAAGCCTGTGCATTTAGCCAGAAAAATGCTGCTTTAAGCAACACTACCAAAGCAACAATCGACCATCCCCAATTTCCTAGAAATCCATATAGTTTATCTACTAGCCAATAAAGGGGTTTTGCCAATATCGTAAGCCAACCATAATCCTTTACCAACTCCAATCCTGGATATATTGCTTCAAGTGTTTTTTCTTCTTCTGGTCCTACATATAAATGCGTGGATAAGGACTCACTTGATTTCGGAGCTACCTTTGGAAACTGACCAATCATTCCAACTGAATATAAGTTTGTATCTATTTTTTTAGCAAAATAGTTTCTCGACATATTGTTTGGCAACAACCAAGCGCTTACAAAATAATGTTGAACCATCGCAACATATCCCTCATTGGATTGTTTCTCAAAACTGGTTTTATCTTTATCTATGTCTTTAAACTCAATTTTTTGATACTTTTTTTCTTCAGTATATATAGCTGGCCCGGTAAATGTTGAATAAAAAGATGATTCTCCCTCTGGCTTATTACCATCTCTCATTAATTGCACATACAAAAGGGGAGAAACTTCTTTATCACTTTTGTTCACTACAGACTGATTTACGATGATGTCATATTTATTTTTATTAATTTCATACGTTTTTATCAATTGAATTCCACTGATTTCTGGCGATTCAAATTTCAAAGTTAGTTTTTCTTCGCCGTCAACAAATTTTGTCTGCCCAGTTTGGAGCATCACTGTTTTATGTGTTGGGTATTCAGTTACACCGTCCTTAGATATCAAACCCGACTGCGCCTCGTAAACTCTCTCGGGTGAATCATTAAACAATACAACGTTATCGCCTGGATGATTAATGTCCTTGTGTGCAAGGAGCTCAGCCCTTACTAAGTTTCCTCCAGCAGAGTCAAAACTTAATTTCAAAACATTTGTTTCAATATCTACACGTTTTCTTGATGGTGGCGGCTGTGTTTTGTTATCTAAGCCTGCCATCACCTGGGAAGAGGACAGGGCAGTTGTTGACTGCGGGATTTCAGTTACTCCTGGCTGTGTACTTGACGCCGGCATTTGCGCCTCTACTTTGTCTCCAGATGGAAAAAATAATGCTTTATGGCCGTTATACACCTGCCATTTATCCCATAGCATTACCATGCAAAAGCCAAAAATCACCCACAACACTGATCGACGAATATCATTCATAAATTTTTATCTTATTTGCATTTAAAATAATTTTAATGGCTTACTAGGCACAGGATCCTCCCCGCCATTAAACAAAGGATTGCACCGACAAATTCTTTTGAGCATCAAGTATGAGCCTACAACCGCACCGTGTACTTGTATTGCTTTTATTGCATATGTTGAACACGTCGGTGTAAATCTGCAGTTTAACCCGATCATTGGACTAAGTACTAGCTTATAAACTTTTATGAGTGAGATGAGCAATTTAGAAAGCATTGGTTACACCAGTGGAACCATATAAAAATAATATTTCTTTTTTAATTGCTTTTTTAAAGTCCTTTGATGTTGGACTTAAAAAAATTTTCTTGTCAAATGCTCTGCTCAATCTCACAACATGTTTTTCCAGCTGATGTTTATATGCTAATTCGGCTGCAACAATATAAATTTGTCTTTTAATTGCATTTCTAGTTACAGCTCGCTTTGCCCATCTTTTTGGAACGACTACGCCTACTTTTAAATTACGTTGGTTTTCCCCTTCTCCGGACTTTAATTTATGCAACGCGAAATGCTCAGATCTTGCAAATATGCCCGTTTCAAGTACTTCCCTAAAAATCTCTTTATCAACAATATGATCTATCATTGATTTAAAAAGATTGTTAAAGGGTATCTTTGCAAAAACAAAAATATCCCTTTTAATTTATCGCTTTTAGACTGCTAAGCGTTTACGGCCTTTGGCACGACGTGCGTTTATAACTGCACGGCCGCCGCGAGTTTTCATGCGGACTAAAAACCCGTGAGTTCTTGCTCGACGTGTTTTCGAGGGTTGATATGTACGTTTCATAATTTATAACCATTAATTAGCAGAGCCTGATATTATCGCAAAAATTTTTACTGCTTGCAATATATTAGACTTAAAACGCTTTTGGATATTTAAAAAAGCTACTTTTGTTTCTTTATTGTTGCACTGTTATAATATACATGTAAGGGAGTATATCTGTCTAATTTTCTCATACCCCCATGAAGTCTAATTTAGACTGTGGATAATTTTTTGATAAGATAGGTTTTGTGGCATTTAAACTGCCATACTATCCACAATATTTTTCATCTTTATTTTTATTTCCCTTTCTACCTTTAAATATGCAAGATCTCTGGCAAAACTGCGTAGAACAACTTGCTCAAGAGCTTCCAGAGCAGCAATTTAATACCTGGATTAAACCTTTACAAGCGACTTTTTCCAATGATTTTTCAAAAATCACTATTTTGGTGGGTAACCGGTTTAAATTAGATTGGATTCGGACGCAATATTCGAAAAAATTATCAAATATCCTAACAAATCTTCATGGACAAACTATTGCTGTTGAGCTAGCGCTTTCGCCAAAAGACACGGTCTTAAAAAGTTCTTTATCCTCAAATACGCAGGATGTTGAGTTTTCTTATTCAGCCCCGATTTTGGCTGAAGAGCCAGCGGAAGAGCCTTTTAAAAATAGATTAAATCCTTCACTTACGTTTGAATCGTTTGTTGAAGGATCAGCAAATAGGATGGCTCGAGCCGCTGCCATGCATGTTGCCTCTATTCCAGGACATCTTTATAACCCACTATTCATATATGGTGGTGTTGGACTTGGTAAAACTCATCTAGTTCATGCAGTTGGCAATCAATTACTTAAAGACAAACCCGACTCCAAAATTCTTTATATACACGCAGAACAATTCGTATCTGATGTTGTCAAAGCGTATCAAAGAAAAACTTTTGATGAGTTTAAACTTAGGTATCATTCTTTAGACTTACTTTTAATTGATGATGTACAATTTTTTGCTAATAAAGATCGTACTCAGGAAGAGTTTTTTAATGCTTTCGAAGCCCTTTTAGCAAAAAAATCACATATCGTAATGACGAGTGATACTTATCCGAAAGGCTTAGCTGATATACATGAACGTTTGGTTTCTAGGTTCGATTCTGGTCTAACTGTTGCCATTGAGCCTCCAGAATTGGAAATGAGAGTTGCTATTTTGATGACTAAATCACGTCTTGAAGGCTCTGAAATGCCAGAAGAAGTTGCATTTTTCGTAGCAAAGAATGTTCGCTCAAATGTTAGAGAATTAGAAGGTGCTTTACGCAAAATACTTGCCTATTCACGATTTAACCAAAAAGACATTTCTATTCAATTAGCTCGAGATGCCCTTCGGGATCTTCTTTCTATTCAAAATAGACAAATATCAGTTGAAAATATTCAAAAAACAGTTGCTGATTTTTATAAAATCAAAGTTGCTGATATGTATTCAAAGAAAAGACCAGTTTCTATTGCCAGACCAAGACAAATCGCAATGTACTTGGCAAAAGAACTAACTCAAAAAAGCTTACCAGAAATTGGTGAACTTTTTGGTGGAAGAGACCATACTACTGTTTTACATGCTGTACGGAAAATCTCTTCTGAACGACTTCAACTTAATGAACTGAACCAACAACTTCACGTTTTAGAACAAACTTTAAAAGGTTAAAAAATTGAAAAGTAAAATGTTAGACAAAGTCTGTGGATTAAATTTGAATAACTCCATAGTTATCCACAGAAAGGCAAGTTTGTCACAAGTTATTCATAATTTACAGCCTGTCCAAACAACAGTTACAAACATAGTTTTAAAGATCGTAAGTTATTGAAAATAATAAGAAAAAAAACCTTTTCAACAAAAAACAATACACTCTACTACTACTACTAATTTAATATATATAAATAAAGAGGTTTTAATGATTATCCTAAAAGCCACACAAGAGACTTTAATCAATGCAATTCAATCAGTTTCAGGAATTGTTGAAAAAAGACATACTCAACCCATATTGGCAAATTTGTTTATAAAAAAAGAAGCCAATCAAATTGAGTTTTTAGCAAGTGATATGGAAATTCAAATCAAAGCTAAAACACAATTTGATGGCGATGCGTCCACTTTTTCTATTACTGTTGGAGCAAGAAAGTTAATTGATATTTTGAGATCCTTGCCATCTGATCAATTGGTAACACTTGAATCTAATCAAAATAAAATAATACTAAAAGGTGGAAAAAGTAAATTCACACTTCAAACTATGCCCGCAGAGGACTATCCTTTAATTAAAGAGTCATCTAGTTTAGGTACAACTTTTAATATTCCTCAAAAGACATTAAAAAGTCTGCTTCAACAAGTCTCTTTTTCAATGGCCGTTCATGATATTCGTTATTATTTAAATGGAATACTTTTTGTTGCTGAAAATAAAAGTTTGAGTTTGGTAGCAACTGATGGTCATAGACTTGCTTTCGCATCATCTGTTCTTGAACATGATGTTCCCAAGCAAGAAGTCATACTTCCCCGTAAAACTGTTTTGGAATTATTAAGGCTTTTAAGTGACTCTGAAGGATCAATCGAAATGCAATTTGCTTCTAATCAAGCAAAGTTTACATTTGGAAATTTAGTTTTTGTCACAAAATTAGTTGAAGGTAAGTTTCCAGATTACAACAGGGTTATTCCAAAAGGGAATAAAAATGAAATTATCCTCGGCAGAGAAGCTCTTTTACATTGTTTGCAAAGAACTGCTATTTTAACTAGTGATAAATTCAAAGGAGTTAAGTTAAATATTGAACCAGGTGTACTAAGAGTCGCATCTAATAATTCAGAGCAAGAAGAAGCGGTTGATGAATTGGACATAAATTATTCAGGAAATCCAATCGAAATCGGTTTCAATGTTACATATTTGATAGATGTTTTAAACAACATGAATCAAGAAATGGTTAGATTTGATTTACCTGATTCAAACAGTTCTGCATTAATAACTATGCCAGAGTCAGACTCTTTTAAGTATGTTGTCATGCCCATGAGAATTTAATAATTTAACTTTTCTATTTTTTTTAATTTTTAAATTCGTATATGACAGAAAATATTGATTCCTCAAGTAACCCTTCCATTGATTCATATGGTGAAAGTTCTATTCAAATATTAGAGGGTTTAGAAGCAGTCAGAAAGCGTCCTGGAATGTATATCGGAGATACTTCAGATGGAACGGGCTTGCATCATTTAGTTTTTGAAGTTGTAGATAACTCCATTGACGAAGCTCTAGCGGGTCATTGTGATGATATCGTCGTAACCATACACTCAGACAATTCTATTAGTGTTGTTGATAATGGCAGAGGAATACCTACTGGTGTAAAAATGGATGATAAGCACGAACCTAAAAGAAGTGCTGCTGAAATTGCTCTTACAGAGCTCCATGCTGGAGGAAAATTTAATCAAAACTCATATAAAGTTTCAGGCGGTCTTCATGGTGTCGGTGTATCTTGTGTCAATGCCTTGTCTAAATGGTTACGCTTAACTGTTCGTCGTGAAGGTAAGGTTCATAATTTGGAATTTGCCAAAGGATTTGTTCAAAATAGAATTATTGAGTTAACAAATGGTGTTGAGATCTCGCCAATGAAAATAATGGGAGATACCGAAAAGAAAGGAACTGAAGTTCACTTTCTACCAGATACAGATATTTTTACTTCAAATCATGATTTTCATTACGAGATACTCAGTAAACGACTCAGAGAACTTAGTTTTTTAAATAATGGCGTTCGTATACGTTTGATAGATGAAAGATCAGGAAAATCGGATGATTTTTCTGGAGCCGGTGGTGTCAAAGGATTTGTTGACTTTATCAATGTAGGAAAAAAAATACTTCATCCAAACGTTTTCCATTCTATGGGCGACCGGCCTTCAGAAAGTTATGGTGGTATCCCAGGCACTCAAATAGGGGTTGAGGTAGCTATGCAGTGGAATGATGGCTACAACGAGAGTGTTTTATGTTTTACCAATAATATTCCACAACGCGATGGTGGTACTCACTTAACTGGGCTTAGAGCTGCTATGACGCGCGTAATTAATAAATATATCGATGAAAATGAATTTGCAAAAAAAGCTAAAGTAGAAGTTACCGGTGATGATATGCGTGAGGGTTTAACTTGCGTTTTATCAGTAAAAGTACCTGAACCAAAATTCAGTAGTCAGACTAAAGATAAATTAGTCTCCAGTGAGGTAAGAGCTCCTGTAGAAGATATCGTTGCAAAAGCTCTTAGCGATTTTCTACAAGAAAAACCGAATGATGCAAAAATTATTTGTGGAAAAATTGTTGATGCCGCCCGCGCCCGTGAGGCTGCTCGTAAAGCCAGAGAAATGACACGTCGTAAAGGTGTTCTTGATGGAATGGGGCTTCCTGGTAAGTTAGCTGACTGTCAAGAAAAAGACCCTTCGTTATGTGAAATATATATTGTTGAGGGCGATTCAGCAGGTGGTTCAGCTAAACAGGGTAGAGATCGTAAATTTCAAGCAATTCTCCCTCTTAGAGGAAAAATATTAAATGTTGAAAAGGCAAGATATGAGAAGCTTCTCACAAGCAATGAAATATTGACTTTAATTACTGCACTAGGGACTGGTATTGGAAAGGTAAGTGCTGAATCTGGAAAATCGGGTACCGATGATTTCAATGTAGATAAGCTTCGTTATCATAGAATTATTATCATGACAGACGCTGATGTAGACGGAGCTCACATTAGAACTCTACTCTTAACGTTCTTTTATAGACAAATGCCTGAGCTTGTCGAGCGCGGACATATCTATATTGCGCAACCCCCTTTATATAAAGTTAAAGTAGGAAAAGAAGAACAATATTTAAAAGATGCTCCGGCTTTAGATTCCTTTTTATTAAAAGTGGCTTTAAAAGAAGCAGCAATACAAACGGGAGGTTCACAATCTCAAACTATAAAAGGTGATACTTTAGAAGAGCTAGCCCGTAAACATCAGGTTGCAGAATCGGTTATTGCAAGACTTCTAGGCACAATGGATGCCGAAGCATTACGTGCAATGGCAGATGGTGTTTCTTTGAATTTGGATACCTTAGAACTTGCTAATGAGTGTGCCCAAACTCTTCAAACGAAACTTTTAGAACTTGGAAGTGGTTCAACAGTTAACGCTGAATTTGACGTTAGAACAGATAAACCTATCCTCAGAATTAGTAGACACCATCACGGGAATGTTAAAAGCAGTGTAATAACGCAAGATTTCGTTCACGGTGCTGATTATGCTGCTTTAGCTGAAGCGGCATTAACCTTTAAAGGACTGATTTACGAAGACGGAAAGGTTCAAAGAGGCGAGGGTGAACGAATGAAAGAAGAAACCGTCAGTGACTTTAGACAGGCAATGAAATGGTTAATTCAACAAGCTGAACACGCGACTGCTCGCCAGCGTTATAAAGGGCTTGGTGAAATGAATCCAGCGCAACTATGGGAAACAACAATGGATCCTCAAGTTAGAAGGCTTCTTCGCGTTCAAATAGACGATGCTATTGAAGCGGATCGTGTTTTCACCATGCTAATGGGTGACGAAGTCGAGCCTAGAAGAATTTTTATTGAGAAAAATGCCCTGAGAGCCGCTAACTTGGACGTTTGATATAAAGCGATCTGATTACTTTGGTTTAAGCCAATTGTCCTGATCTAAAGTCTTCAACAGCTTTAATAATTTGTTCTTTTGTGTTCATTACAAAAGGCCCATACTGAACAATGCTCTCCCTCAAAGGAGCTCCGCTGATTAAGATTAGTTTCGTCAGTTTGTTTGAATTCATTAAAACAAAATCTCCCTCATTGGTTAATATAGCCATTTCTTTACTATGAACGATTAGGTTCTTAGAGGATCCGTTAATAGATACTTCTCCTTCGTAAACATAAAGAAATGCATTGTTTTGGTGGGGGATAAACTGCTCAAAAGTTAAATCTTTATTTTCTGGAAAATGTACATCTAAGTACAGGGGTGTGGTTGCTTGTTTTTGAACTGCTCCAGCTATCCCGTGTGATTCACCAGCTATAACTCTTAACTTGACCCCATTAGATAGTGTCGTTTCGGGTATCACATCATTTTGAAAATCTTTGTACCACGGCGTGCACATTTTTTCATGAGAAGGTAAATTCAACCACAATTGAAAACCGCTCATTCTTCCCTCCCTTTGTTCGGGCATTTCACTGTGAATGACTCCTCTCCCGGCTGTCATCCACTGCACTCCACCATCCTCTAATAATCCAGAATTACCAGCGCTATCGGAATGACGCATTCTTCCCTGCAACATGTATGTAATCGTTTCAAAGCCGCGATGGGGATGGTCTGGAAAGCCTCCAATGTAGTCGTTTGCCTCATCACTGCCAAACGCATCTAGCATCAAAAACGGATCTAACCGTTGTTGTAAATCCTGAGTTAAAAGACGTGTTAATTTAACTCCTGCACCGTCACTCGTTGCTTGACCGGTAATGATTCGTTCTACATTTCTGTATGTTTTCATTTCTTCTGCACTTAAAGTAAGGGTTTAACTTGTCGAGCAAGCGACTCAAGTCGTAAAATAGATGGAATCGTAAAATCGCTAATTTTATTGTTTTTGCTAACTCTTTGATACTTGCTTGTTTTTTATTATTCGTAAAGAAAGCAAGGATTTTTTATTGCCTGTTTTGGATTTGATTTTTAATGAAATATCCTCGTGAGTTTGATGTCATAGTTGTTGGCGGCGGACACGCAGGCACTGAGGCAGCCTTGGCAAGCGCAAGGATGGGACTCAATACGCTTTTGTTAACCCACAACATTGAAACTCTCGGGCAAATGAGTTGCAACCCCTCTATTGGTGGTATCGGCAAAGGTCATCTGGTTAAAGAGATAGATGCCATGGGCGGTGTAATGGCCAGAGCAACTGATAGGGCGGGCATCCAGTTTCGAATACTGAATAAATCAAAAGGCCCAGCTGTGCGGGCTACCAGAGCACAAGCAGATAGAATCTTATACAAAGCTGCTGTTAGGTTTGAACTAGAGAATCAACCTAACTTGTCTTTGTTTCAACAAGCTGTAGAAGATCTATGCATTGAGGGAAATAAAGTAGTTGGTGCGATAGTTCAAGCGGGGATTGAGTTCAGATCAAGAGCCGTTATTTTGACTGCTGGAACCTTTCTTAATGGACGTATCCATATTGGACTCGATAACTATTCAGGAGGTAGAGCTGGGGATCCCCCCTCAATAAGACTAAGTGACCGTCTGAAAGAGCTAAAACTTCCACAGGGACGCCTTAAAACGGGAACCCCTCCTAGAATTGACGGACGCTCTATTGATTTTGCCTCTTGCACTGAACAGCCAGGAGACGGCATGCTGGGCGGATCGGAGGGGCCTATACCTGTATTTAGTTACATGGGGAGGATTGAGCATCATCCTGAGCAAATGGCCTGTTGGATTACACATACGAACGAAAAAACCCATGAAATCATTCGCTCGGGCTTTGATCGAAGCCCCATGTTTACAGGCAAGATAGAAGGTGTTGGTCCGCGATATTGCCCAAGCGTTGAAGACAAAATTAACAGGTTTGCTGACAAAGAAAGTCACCAAATATTCCTTGAGCCTGAGGGATTAACAACAAACGAATACTATCCAAATGGCATAAGCACCAGTCTACCGTTTGATATCCAATATGAACTTGTAAGATCAATGAAGGGTTTAGAAAACGCACATATTCTCCGGCCAGGATATGCTATTGAATATGATTATTTTGACCCTCGTGAACTTAAAAGAAGTTTTGAAACAAAAGCCATTGAAGGTTTGTTTTTTGCTGGACAAATCAATGGGACAACGGGTTATGAAGAGGCGGCAGCACAGGGGCTTTATGCTGGCATCAATGCCGCCCTTTATTGCAAAGGCGAACCATCTTGGACACCCGCTAGGGATCAAGCCTATATTGGTGTTTTGGTAGATGACCTTGTAACCAAGGGTGTGTCAGAGCCTTACCGAATGTTTACCAGCAGAGCAGAATATCGTTTGCAACTAAGAGAGGACAATGCGGATCAACGCTTGTCAGCTATTGCGAATGGTTTCGGTTTAATTGACCCTCTTCAGTGGCAAGCTTTTGAAATTAAGCAGAACCTAATTAGCCAAGAAACACAGAGGTTAAAAAGTATCTGGGTTAATCCACGCAACCTTTCAGAGTCAGAAATGGTCAGGGTGTTGGGTAAAAAGATCGATCACGAATACAACCTAGGCGACTTACTTCGCCGACCTGACATTACTTATCAGTCGCTAATGAGCATGGGAAACGGCGAGTTCAAAAGCGTTGAAATCGAATCCCTTGATGATGTTTCACGTGAAACAATATTAGAGCAAGTTGAAATAAGTGCGAAGTATTCCGGGTACATTGAAAAGCAAAAAGAGGAGGTTGAAAGGGCGGCTGGCTTTGAAAATCTTCTTTTGCCCAAGGATTTAGACTACCTCGCAATAGATGCTTTAAGCTTTGAGGCTCGCCAAAAGTTGACCAAATTCCGTCCTGAGACGGTTGGCTTGGCCTCTCGGATTTCTGGTATCACACCCGCGGCGATTTCTCTATTACTGATTCATTTAAAGAGGATGAAGGCCAAAAGAAATACTGCTTCTGTTAAGGAGGATGCTGTCTTTGCAGGTGGCTTGTCGACTGAGTTTGATTCTGAATGATCCAGGGCCGGTTGGCCCAGACTAATTTTATGAAATTAACTTCGCATCAGGGGGGCGCTCTAGAGCAATTATCCATAGAGGCGGCACTTTTATCTGGTCTTTCCCAGTTGGGGTTGGAGCTGGAGGCTGGCCAAAGGGAGAAGATTCTTGAATACATTGCGCTTTTGAATAAATGGGGTACGGTTTACAACCTTACCGCCATCAAAGACTCAAAAGATATCCTTGTTCATCATGTTTTAGATTGTCTAAGTGTAATCAAGCCAATTTCTGAGCGAGTGGTTGCTGGTTCTACAATACTAGATGTAGGATCAGGCGCGGGGTTGCCGGCTTTGATGATCGCAATTGCCCGCCCAGATTTAAACGTTGTTGCAATTGATGCCGTTGCAAAAAAAGTCGCTTTTATCAAGCAGGCGGCTTTGCAACTGGCTTTGCCGAATGCTATTGCAAAGCATGGTCGTATAGAAAAAGAAACAGGTCTTAAATATGAACTAATTGTTTCTCGTGCATTCTCTAGTTTGAAAGACTTCATAAAAGGAACCCAAGGGCGGTTGCTCGAGGGGGGTGTTTGGATGGCAATGAAGGGAAAGATGCCTGAGGAAGAAATCAAGGAATTGCCAGAGGGGGTTGACTTAATTGAGGTAACTCAGCTTAAGGTACCCATGATGAATGCGGAGCGTTGTTTGGTATGGATGCGAGAGGGGCAGAGTTGAGAGTTTAGGCGGCAAAGTTTTATGTTTCACGTGAAACAAGTTCTAATTTGTTACTAAATAAAGAGGACTTTTTGCGCTCTTTTGTTATTCTGGGTTGTAAACTCAAGCCTGTTTTTTGAAAAGAAGATCTAGATGTCAAAAATATTTTGTGTAGCAAACCAAAAGGGCGGGGTCGGTAAGACCACAACTTCCGTAAATTTGGCGGCTGGTTTGGCTGCAATTGGACAAAGAGTATTGCTTGTAGATCTCGATCCGCAGGGAAACGCAACGATGGGTTCTGGTGTAGACAAGAGGAATTTAGAGCTTTCTGTGTACGATGTTCTCCTTGAGGAGGTTAGTGCCAGAGAGGCTATTTGTTCAAGTAGTTGGGGTGAGGAAGGCGGGAAAAAGCATTTTCCTAAGTATGATGTTTTAGGGGCAAATCGCGATCTGTCTGGCGCAGAGGTTGAGTTGGTCAGTTTGGAACATCGGGAGATGAGACTTAAGCGCGCCTTGGCTGCGGTTGATAAAGATTATGATTTCGTTGTGATTGATTGCCCACCCTCATTGTCCATGTTGACCCTTAATGGTTTGTGTGCTGCTCAGGGAGTAGTTGTGCCGATGCAATGTGAGTACTTTGCACTGGAGGGTTTAACGGATCTTGTGAATACTATCAAACAAGTTCATGCAAATTTAAATAAGGATCTGAAAATAATAGGCTTGCTAAGAGTCATGTTCGATCCAAGGGTCACATTGCAGCAACAAGTGAGTGATCAACTAAAAGATCACTTTAAAGATAAAGTTTTTAATGCGGTGATTCCCAGAAATGTGCGCTTGGCAGAGGCACCGAGTTATGGTTTGCCTGGCGTGGTGTTTGATCCTTTGGCCAAAGGCAGTCAAGCCTTCCTCGAGTTTGCACAGGAAATTGTAGACAGACTTAATCCCGACCAAAACAAATAAGAAAGTATTAACATGGTAACTAAAAAACCTAAAGGGTTAGGGCGAGGGCTAGAGTCACTGCTCGGCCCAGCCGTTAAAGATACAACTGACGGGGGGGATCAAGATGCATCAGGGGCGCCCACCGTTTTAAAGCTTACAGAAATGGTTGCTGGTATGTATCAACCCCGCACTCGAATGGATGAGGGTGCTTTGTATGAGCTAGCTGAAAGTATTAAAGCACAAGGAATCATGCAACCTATTTTGGTTCGCCTTTTAAAGGATGGACCTAATAAAGAAAAATATGAGATTATTGCTGGAGAAAGGCGCTTTAGAGCTGCAAAATTAGCCGGTCTTCAGTCGGTGCCTGTGTTGGTTCGTGATGTGCCTAATGAAGCAGCGGCAGCAATGGCGTTGATAGAGAATATTCAACGCGAGGATTTGAATCCACTTGAGGAGGCGCATGGTTTAGAACGATTGGTAAAAGAGTTTGGTCTCAGCCATGAGCAAGCAGCGCAAGCAGTTGGTAGATCGAGGAGCGCGGCGTCCAACCTATTGCGACTTTTGAACCTTACTAAACCTGTTCAAGACTTGTTAATGGCAGGCGATTTGGACATGGGCCATGCTCGGGCTTTACTGGGCCTAGAGCAGGCAGAGCAAATATCTGCGGCGCATCAAATGACAGCAAAAAAAATGTCAGTTCGTGATGCGGAACAACTTATAAAAAGAATTAAATCTAACACATCCGAAAACAAGGTTAAAAACAGCAAATCCAAGGTCAAATCTGGAGATATTCTTAGAATAGAGGAAGAACTATCAGACTTATTGACGGCTGCCGTAGAGGTGTCTGTTAAGAAAAAAATAAAACGGCACGGGAAAACTCAAGAAATGGGTGAACTGACCATTCAATTCGGCTCACTAGATGAGCTTAATGGATTGATTGATAAATTGCGTGCGATAGTTTCGTAAGTTTTTACTTGGTCGTAAACGAAAAAATCTTTCCAGGATTCATAATATTTTTAGGGTCTAGGGCGACTTTAATTGTTCGCATCATATCTACAGCCGCCTCTCCTGCTTCGTCTATTAAAAACCCCATTTTGTGAAGTCCAATTCCGTGCTCCCCAGAGCAAGTTCCACCCATACTAAGGGCTCTTGCAACTAACTTATCGTTAAGTTGTTCAGCGGTCTCTCTCTCTGATGGGTTGTTAGGATCAATTAAATAGCCAAAGTGAAAATTACCGTCTCCAACGTGACCGACCAAAAAGAAAGGTATCGAAGACGCTTCTGTTTCTTCAACTGACTTAAGCAAACAGTCAGCGAGTCTACTGATGGGCACACAAGTGTCAGTAGAGATTGCTCGGCATCCGGGACGAGATTGAATGGCCGCGAAATATGCATTGTGTCTTGCGCTCCAAAGTCTTGTTCTTTCCTCTGGAGTGCTTGCCCATTCAAAATCCTCACCCCCGTGTTCGTGCGCAATCTCTTGAACGCTTTGAGCCTGTTCTTTAACCCCATCTGGGCTGCCGTGAAACTCCATAAGCAAAAGGGGTTGCTCAGATAAAGTTAGTTTTGTATGAGCATTCACCATACGAACAGTATTTTTGTCAATGAGTTCAACGCGAGCGATTGGAATACCCATTTGAATAATTTGAATCGTTGTCAAGACTGCGGACTCTATAGAGGGAAAAGAACAAATGGCAGCAGAAATTGCTTCAGGCAGTGGATAAATCTTGAGAGTAATTTCACTAATGACGCCAAGGGTACCCTCGCTACCAACAAAAAGACGCGTTAAGTCATAGCCCGCACTTGATTTCTTTGCTCTTGTCCCGGTTTTGATAATCTCACCTTTGGCATTTACTACCTCAAGAGCCAATACATTTTCACGCATCGTTCCGTATCTGACGGCATTGGTCCCGCTTGCTCGCGTTGCACACATACCGCCTATAGATGCATCGGCACCTGGGTCGATAGGAAAAAACAATCCCGTGCTCTTGAGCTCATTGTTGAGTTGCATGCGTGTTGTGCCTGGCTGAACCGTTACAGTCAGGTCCTCCGCATTGATGGACAAGATTTTATTCATTTGGCTAACATCTAGACTCATGCCGCCTTGTACAGCAAGTAAATGCCCCTCTAAAGAGGAGCCCACGCCGAAGGGAATGATTGGAACCGAGAACCGTTCAGCGATCCTTACAGCGTCTGAAATGTCCAGGGTATTTTTAGCAAATACCACGACCGAGGGCGGGGGGATGCTTACAAATGCAGATTCGTCACGTCCGTGTTGTTCTCTAACCGCCAATGCAGTAGAGCATTGATCACCAAAGCGAGTTTTAAGTTCATCTATAAACTCAGCAGGTATGTGGCGTGGTTTAATCTCAGGTGCAAGATGGCTTGCAGGGATTGGAGCATTCATTAAAACAACCTTAAAACTCGTTAGTGTATTTAACCCCCCGAGTGTACGACGGGGGAGTAGTTAAGGGGAAGTAGGCATGATGTAGAAATGTTGATTTCAAGGGAAAATCCCTGTTATTTTGATTTGTAGTCTAATGTGATTAAGCTAAAACTTAACAAGTAAAAGAGGCAAAAGTAGATGGGCAATAGACTGACTCAAATCGTGACCCGCACTGGGGATGATGGCACCACGGGACTGGGAAATAATGAACGTGTATTAAAGAGTAGCTTGAGAGTACAAACGATGGGAGACGTTGATGAATTAAATTCAAACATCGGACTGCTGATGTGCGAAGTTATTGAAAAACAAGAACTGGATTTCCTTAAAAAAGTACAACATGAACTTTTTAACCTGGGCGGCGAAATTTCGATTCCAGGATACGAGCTATTGAAACAAAGTGCAGTTGAAGAGCTCGACATAGCCATACAAAAATACAATGCCGATTTGCCTAAGTTGGAAGAGTTTATTTTGCCAGGAGGCTCACGGGCTGCGGCTTTGGCGCATGTGTGCAGGACAATTGCTAGGCGTGCTGAGAGATCAATTGTCGCTTTAGGTGCACAAGAAAAAATAAATGATGCTCCGCGTCTTTATTTAAATAGGCTTTCAGATCTTTTATTCATATTAGCCCGGATATTTAACCGACAGGGACATAAGCAAGATATCTATTGGGATTCAAATCGATCTAGGGCTTCAGAAAAGTAAGCTTATTTCCGGTAGAAAAGAATAGATTTGAGATAATGTGCAAATACCAAAATTAAACGGAGTACTTAATGACGAAGGTAAGTTTTCAGTGGAAAGATCCATTTTTACTTGAACGCCAATTAACAGATGATGAGCGCATGGTCTGTGAGGCGGTGAGAGATTATTGTCAACAAAGCTTAAAAAGTCGAGTTTTGGATTCTTTTCGAAATGAGAAAACAGACCCCGCTATTTTTAAAGAGATGGGTTCTCTCGGAATGCTTGGCCCAACCATCCCAACGCAGTACGGTGGGCCAGGTTTAGACTATGTTTCATATGGATTGATCGCGCGCGAGGTTGAACGAGTTGACTCAGGATATCGTTCTATGATGAGCGTACAGTCCTCCTTGGTGATGGTACCAATTTACGAGTTCGGTACAGAGGCACAAAGAGAAAAGTATTTACCCAAGCTTGCAAGCGGTGAGTGGATTGGATGCTTTGGCTTAACAGAGCCAGACCACGGATCTGATCCGGCGGGGATGATAACCCGAGCAAAAGTGGTAGACGGAGGATATAGCTTAACAGGCTCCAAAATGTGGATCTCAAACAGTCCGATTGCAGATGTATTTGTTGTTTGGGCCAAAGAGGTTAGCCCTTCAGGAGAGGTGGGCCCTATTCGCGGCTTTATTCTCGAAAAAGGAATGAAGGGCTTAAGCGCTCCAGCAATTCACGGGAAAGTTGGTTTGCGAGCCTCTATTACGGGAGAGATAGTAATGGACGCGGTGTTTGTTCCTGAGGAAAATGCGCTACCTGAGGTGAGAGGACTGAAAGGCCCATTTACGTGTTTAAACAGTGCAAGATACGGAATCGCATGGGGAACTCTTGGCGCAGCGGAGGACTGTTGGTTTAGGGCCCACGAGTACACCATGGAGCGAAAGCAATTTGGTAGACCATTGGCAGCAAATCAACTCATTCAAAAGAAGTTGGTGGATATGCAAACTGAAATTACTTTAGGTCTTCAGGGCTGTTTGCGATTGGGCAGAATGAAAGAGGAAGGTATCGACAGCGTTGAGATTACCTCAATATTAAAAAGAAACTCTTGCGGTAAAGCTTTGGATATCGCACGCATGGCTAGAGATATGATGGGTGGTAACGGAATCAGTGATGAATACGGTGTTGCAAGACATTTGGTAAATCTAGAAGTTGTAAATACCTATGAAGGCACTCACGATATTCATGCGTTGATTTTAGGTAGGGCACAGACGGGAATAGCGGCGTTTGCAAACTGATATTTTTCAACCCATAAAGACTTCATATTGAGCTCAAAACAAAGAATAGTGGTTGGGCTGAGCGGAGGAGTTGACTCGGCAGTCAGTGCATGGCTGCTAAAGAAACAGGGTCATGAGGTCGTTGGTATTTTTATGAAAAATTGGGAGGATGATGACAATGATGAATATTGCTCATCCAACCAAGACTTCATTGATGCCGCTGCTGTTGCAGATGTCATTGGAATAGAGATCGAACATGTGAATTTTGCAAAAGACTATAAAGATAGAGTTTTTTCTGAATTCCTACGCGAATATAAAGCCGGTCGTACACCCAATCCAGACGTGCTATGCAATGCCGAAATTAAATTTAAAGCTTTCTTAGACCATGCGATTCGCTTGGGGGCTGAGAAAATTGCTACTGGGCACTATGCTCGCACCAGACTTCAAGACAAAGGGGTCCAGTTATTAAAGGGCGTCGACCCTTCTAAAGACCAAAGCTATTTTTTACATCGATTGACTCAAGAGCAGCTCCTTAAAACAATTTTTCCCATCGGAGAAATTCACAAGTCAGAGATTAGGAAAATGGCATTAGAAATAGGTCTTCCTAACGCAAAAAAGAAAGACTCAACAGGGATATGTTTTATCGGAGAACGACCATTTCGTGAGTTTTTAAATAAATACATTGATTCACGTCCAGGACTCATAAAAGACGATAACGGCCGAGTGATTGGTGAACACATGGGGCTTAGCTTTTATACATTAGGGCAACGGCAAGGGTTGAAAATCGGTGGCCTAAAAGAGCCCGGCGCACAAAGGGGTGGGGGGACCCATGAGCCTTGGTTTGTAGCTAAAAAAGATACCCACACACAAACGCTATATGTTGTTCGTGGGCACGATCATCCTTGGTTGCTTTCTCAAACTCTTTATGCTCTTGACGCCAGCTGGGTAAACCCTGTTGGGATGGCGGCCTTTGAGGGCTCAGCCGTAGCAGCTAAAACTCGTTATAGGCAAGAAGATGCAAACTGTAAATTAAAAGCTAACCCAACTCCCGGGGAGGTGAAAATACATTTTGAGCAACCTCAGTGGGCAGTTACGCCCGGACAGTCCGTCGTTCTGTATGATGGAGAGGTCTGTTTAGGTGGGGCCGTTATTGAGCGTACCGAAGTCGAATAGATCGTTTAATACATATGTCACCAAAAGATCTTCATAGGTCAAAATTTGAGTTGCGCAGAAAATTCAATTCGACAATCAAGAATGCAGCGATAAGTTTGGCATTGATGCCGGTTGGTGTAAAAAAAGTTTTTGCACATACACCTTCTTTTTCAAGTTTCGGTGTTCGAACTTGGAAAGTACAGCCCTTTAAACTTGGTGTAGCTAGTGGAGTACCACGATCTAATTCAGTATTGTTGTGGACGCGTTTAATAGTTGATCCAAGTGATTATCAATGTTCAGTTGAAACGGGTGAACCAATCATATTGCGATGGGAAGTATATGGCGATGAAAATCTCCAAACACCCATTAGATCGGGCGAGGAGTTAACGGATCAGTCTAGAGGACACTCTGTCAGAGTGAAGGTAGAGGGGTTAACGGCAGGCACAACATACTGGTATCGGTTTATTGTTGGTGACGCAGTTAGTGACGTGGGAAGGACCAAAACAGCGCCGGAGCAAAGGGAAATGGTGCAAGCAATGCGATTTGCTTTGGCATCATGTCAGAACTTTCAAGCCGGTGAGTATGCTGCTTATAAAGATATGCTGGAGCAAGACTTAGATTTTGTTTTGTTTGTGGGTGACTATATTTATGAAACAAATATAGCCGAATCAAAGTCATTAAGAATGCACAGAGGTGTAGAGCCCAAAACGCTCGAGCAATACCGAGATCGCTATGCACAGTATAAGGAAGATCCTCTTTTGCAGGCCGCGCATGCTAGGTATCCATGGATATTGATGTGGGATGACCATGAGGTTGCTAATGATTACGCAAATGATTTAGATCCAGCATATACAGATCCACAAGAGTTTTTAAGACGCCGCGCCGCCGCATATCGAGCCTATTTTGAACATCAGCCAATTGAGATAGGTCCTCAGATTAAAAGCTCATTTGAGGCAACGATGATTTTGAATGACTCTTACTCTTGGGGGCAGCTTGCTGAACTTTGGACTCTAGATTGCCGACAATTTAGGAGCTATCACGCATGTTCCGCTCCTAAAAATGGTGGTGGAAGAGTGCTTATGAAGTGCGACGAGCTAGAGGATAAGACTCGAACAATGTTTGGATTGGATCAAGAGCAATGGCTTTCGCGCGGGTTAAAGGCTTCTCAAAAGACTTGGAAATTGATTGCTCAGGCGACACAAATGAGCTCGACAACAATTTCAACTCCTGTGGGGACACTTACCTATACAGATGCATGGGATGGATATCCTCAGGCACGCAAAAGATTTTTAGAGGACGTTCATCAGAATAGGATAACCAACGTTGTCACGCTGGGGGGAGATGTTCACATGAATGTGGCCGCTAATTTAAGGGTTCAACCCAACGACAAGAGCTCCCCAATCGTTGCGAGTGAATTCGTAACAACCTCTGTTACCTCTGCCGGCTTGGGAAAGGGTGCAACTGGCTTAATAAAAGCAAATAATTCAGATATATTACATTTACAAGCACAGGAGCGGGGTTATGCACTGATCAGTGTCACGCCGCAGGATCTGAACTGTGAATTTAGAACAACGACTCACCCAGCTAAAGTAGATGGGTCATTTAGGAAACAGGGGCACTACTTTGTAGACTCAGGTAAAGCAGGTGTTGTACCTGTATCGGCTGTTAAATGAGTGAGATGAGCAGACAAGTTAAATCTGAGATCAATTCAAGTTCTCGATTGGACTTAAATGCGATTTCATAGACAAAGCTGCAGCTCGTTCAACACTTGATCTTAGCCAGCGCTGGGCCTTTGGTGTGAACGAATGATGATGCCATAGCATATCAACGTGAACAATCGGAGACTCAAAGGGGAGCTTTTTTAAAACAAGTTGACTCTCAATACCCGCTACGCTTACGAAGTGTCTTGGTAAGACTGTCAATAAATTGGTTTGCAACACAACTCGCCCAGCTGTTGCGAACTGATTAACGGTTCCAACGACTCTTCGTTTTTTCCCCAGTGCCGCTAGCGACTCATCTATAAAACCAAACGGTCTTCCTGAGAAACTCACTAATAAGTGGCGGCATGAACAAAACAAATCAAGAGTCATCTCGACTTGGGAGAGCGGATGGTCTTTTCTCATGACACACACATACTCACCATCAAAGAGTCGGGAGTGCTCAAAACTAACAATATCCCCAGACTGCGCACGGCTTGTGAGATCGGCAATCGCAGCGGGAAAATAACCAACAGCTAAATCTGCTAGCTCCTGTCTTAATAGCTCTCTTGGATCTCTAGTCGTTAAAGGGACGATTCTTAAAGAAACTCCAGGAGACTCTTGCTCCAAAATCTCCAGTAGTGCGGGAACGACTTCCGCCGCGGTGGCATCTGCCATGGCAATAATAAAAGTAGTAACAGCACTTAATGGATTGAACTCATCCGGATCTAATGAGTCTTGAAGTTGTTTTAATGACTCCCTTACAACAGGCCATAAGGACTGAGCTCTAGCAGTTGGCTCAAGAGCTTGACCATTTCTTTTTAGTAAGTCATCCCCTATGGCCTCCCTTAGCCTTCGCATGGCATTGCTGATAGCAGGTTGTGTAAGCGAGAGTTTTTGTGCTGCACGAGTCAGACTGCGCTCAACCATGACCTCGTCGAAAACCCGAAGAAGGTTCAAGTCAAGAGTTCTGAAGTTGATTTTTTTTGAGATCTGATCGGGTATCATTTTTGTGAATGTATCTTATCATCAATATAAAGTTGAACAACACTAGTGTTAACCCTATAATTCAAACATCGAATTCAAATCACAACGTAAGGAAAACCAAATGACTGCATTTGTTCACACATCATACCCCAGTGTCCACCCTGGCGTTGCACGTATTTCACGTGTCCTCGCAAGTGCAAAGAACGTTGCATACAATTTTGATGGGGCTCGTAATTTAGCAATCGTTTTACTATCTGCGATCGTATCGACCTTGTTGGTAATCGTAAATCAGGTTATAGATACTTACACAGATGGTCACATGTTAGCAGCATGGATTTTAATGTGGATTGTTGCCTTTTCAGCAATTGCTTTATTAGCGACACCGATTAGAAAGTCAGTTGCAGCGTTCGGACCGGCCTTTACACAATGGAAGTTGGATAGACGTGAGCGCTTGAATGATCAAAAAATGTGGGAAGTAGCCCTTCAAGATCCTAGAGTTATGGCTGAGATACAGCGCGCTTCGTCTCAAGCATAAAGCCTTTCGATTGCACAAAAAAGCCCGCACATAGCGGGCTTTTTCAATGGAGAGAATGATTTAGCTATAAAGATTAAGCTACTGATAACCAATAGCCTGCATTGAATGGGCTACTCATTCTCAAAGCTAGAGGTGATACATCCACTAATTTATCGGTAGGCATCTTTTCGCCCTCTTCTGGAAGGCTAATGCCTTCAGGATCTGGTGTATTTGTGAGTCTATCACCGGCCATAACGGGCGCAATTGCAACGGAGAAAGAGTAAAAGCATCGAAAAGAAATTTTACGATCTGACCAATAATCTGCGGCCTCTCGGAAAATATCAATCAATTGCTCTCTTGCCTCTTTATCAAATTTTGAGTGGGCAGGAATATGCTCAAGCACAACTACAAAGCCTGGTTGGGGGCCAGATTTATAAAGTGGATCTGTCATGCAATCGTACAAGGAGTCAAAACTCTTGCTGGTATGCATGGGAAAAGTGAACTGATGGGCGATCATGTCGAGAACATCTTGCTTACTTTGAGCGGCAGCAATATTCGCATACAAAAAATGGTGACCCATTTGTTGCGCTGCGTTTTGCAAATCTGCGACTCTAAAAGCGCGGATGGACTGGACGATATTGGTTTTTACATTACGAAGTGGCATTTCCATCTCCGTTCTACTTCCTAAAAAATAGCACAAAGTACCGAAAAAAGTGAATTAAAAACTAACACAAATGTGAGACATTTGTGTTAACAACCTAGCCAAGCGAACCTAGCGAATGCGTAGTGTGACTGAAATCATGTAAAAAGGCAAGTAGATATGTAATGAGTGGGGTCTTATGGCTTAAAAAGAAACCAAAATAATTACATTTTTTGGCTATCTTACTGCGCTGGCATCTGCAACCGTTAGAGCTGTCATATTGACTATGCGTCTTACGGTTGCGCTTGCAGTCAGAATATGAACAGGTTTTGCGGCTCCGAGAAGAATTGGACCTACTGCAATATTACCTCCTGCAGCTACTTTTAACAGGTTGTATGAAATATTTGCAGAGTCAAGATTTGGCATCACTAGTAAATTTGCATCAGAGTGGAGTGTCGAACTAGGCATATAAGATTTTCTGGCATGTGTATCGAGTGCCATGTCGCCGTGCATTTCACCATCGACCTCCAACCAAGGCGCACTCTCTTTTAATAAGCCAAGAGTTTGACGCATTTTCAGTGCAGACTCATCATTGCTTGAGCCAAAATTGGAATGTGATAGAAGTGCTGCTCTTGGTTGTATTCCAAAACGCAGCATCTCTTGCGCCGCCATAATGGTTATTTCACAAAGTTGCTCAGCTGTTGGGTTCACATTGATGTGTGTGTCTACTAGAAAAACTTGTCGTTCTGGGAGTAATAAAAGGTTCATACAGGCATAGGTACTCACCCCTGGTTTATGTCCTATCACTTCATCGATATAGTTAAGATGAACGGTCGGTGTATTCCAAGTTCCGCAGATTAAGCCGTCAACCTCGTTTTTATGTAAAAGCATTGCACCGATAAGAGATAGTCTCCTACGCATCTCAATTTTGGCTAGTTGGATATTGACGCCTTTTCTCTCAGTCAAACTTAGGTAGGTTTGCCAAAAATCTTTGTACCTAGGATCTTGCTCAACGTTAACCACCTGGTAGTTAACTCCTTCTTTTAATCGCAAGCCAAATCGTTCTATGCGTTGTGCAATTATGGCTGGGCGTCCAATTAACGTCGGAGTTGCAAGACCTTCATCAAAAACAATTTGAGCTGCACGAAGTACCCTTTCATCCTCGCCCTCTGCAAAAGCTACTCGCTTTTTTGATCCTTTTTTGGCAGCCTCGTAAATAGGCTTCATTGCAGAGCCTGAAGCATAGACAAAACTTTGTAACTTTTCTTTGTAAGCTTCAAAATCCTGAATGGGTCGCTGTGCAACACCGCTGTCATGTGCTGCTTTAGCTACTGCAGGTGCAATTTTGATCATTAAACGAGGATCAAAAGGTTTTGGGATTAAGTAGTCTGGACCAAACGCCAAAACTTCCCCAGAGTAGGCCGCGGCAACCACCTCACTTTGCTCAGCTTGAGCTAATTCAGCAATGGCATAAACAGCAGCTATTTCCATCTCCGTTGTAATAGTAGATGCGCCTGCATCTAACGCACCTCTAAAGATATAGGGAAAACAAAGAACATTATTAACCTGATTGGGGTAATCAGAGCGGCCTGTTGCCATGACTGCATCTGAGCGCACTGCAGCAACCTCGTCAGGCAAAATCTCTGGGGTAGGATTTGCAAGCGCAAGAATAAGAGGCTTTCCTGCCATCTTTGCGACCATTTCAGGCTTTAGAACACCTCCAGCAGATAGGCCCAAGAAAACATCAGCGCCCTCAATCACATCTGATAGTGAGCGCGAATCTGTTTCCTGTGCAAACTGAATTTTGTCCTCATCCATGAGCTCTGTTCTGCCCTTGTAAACCACACCAGCTAAATCGGTAACAAAAATATTCTCTCGAGCTAGCCCTAACTTTAAAAGTAGATTCAGACAAGCTAGCGCAGCGGCGCCAGCTCCAGAAGTCACGAATTTAACCTTTTTGATATCTTTACCTACAACTCTAAGGCCACTAATAATTGCGGCTCCAACAACGATCGCTGTACCGTGTTGGTCATCATGAAAGACTGGTATTTTCATTCTCTCACGAAGTTTGCGCTCAACATAAAAGCAATCTGGAGCTTTGATGTCTTCAAGATTAATGCCTCCAAAGGTGGGCTCAAGCGACGCAATCGTATCAACTAATTTATCAAGATTTTTTTCGTTGATTTCAATATCAAAAACATCGATGCCAGCAAACTTCTTAAATAAAACCCCCTTACCCTCCATGACAGGTTTTGAGGCTAATGGGCCAATATCTCCAAGACCCAAGACCGCAGTTCCGTTGGTGATAACGGCTACTAAGTTGCCTCGACTTGTATAACGATAAGCAGCATTGGGGTCTTTTACTATTTCTTCGCAAGGCGCTGCGACGCCAGGTGTATAAGCTAGTGCCAAATCGTGCTGATTAACAAGCTGTTTACTGGCTTGAACAGAGATTTTTCCTGGAGTAGGAAATTCATGGTACTCAAGTGCTGCTCTTCGTAATTCTTGTTTTGCGGCTTCGTGGGGGTCATTAGTCATTGAATTTGGTCTTTGAGTGATAGAAGTTGATTTGTTATCCGTTGCCATGATCTCTCCTTGCCAATGGGTTGGCAATTAATAATACCAAGCATTCATTGTAGGCGTACAAAAGTGCCGGATTTGAAATTGGATACACTTTGACTAGTGGTAGTTCTAAATAAGCCTAAGTCAGGGGGGAGGTGCAAAAAAAAACGCGCATTCAAGTAATTAATTTAAGCTTGATTAGAACTCAACCATTTCAAAATCTGACTTGGAAACACCACACTCAGGGCAGGCCCAAGTCTCTGGCACATCACTCCAAATCGTACCTGCAGAAATGCCGTCCTTTGGACGGCCGGTTTGTTCATCGTACATAAATCCACAAACGATACAGACGTAGGTTTTAAAATTGGTAGTCATTTTCTAATTACCTGTTAATTCATTAAATTTTCAATCTCGATTGGGTCAACCGGCACATCTCTTGTGAGTAACTCACAAGCAGAATCACCAACTAAAGCATCATCTTCAATTCTTATGCCCATGTTGTGATACTCAACCGGAACATCGGCGCTTGGTCTTATATACAAACCTGGCTCTATAGTTAGAACCATTCCAGTGCGAAGCACTCGTGGTGAAGGAGCACTGTTCTGGGCTAAAGAGTTGGGCTCAGAATATGCGCCGCAATCGTGCACATCCATTCCAAGCCAATGACTGGTTCGGTGCATGTAAAAGGGGAAATAATCTTTATTGGCGATAACATCATCTACGGACCCGCATTTGTCTGCTTTTAAGATTCCAAGATCAAGGAGTCCCTTACAAAGCACTCGTAGCGCTGCATTGTGAGGGTCTGTAAAAAGAGCGCCTGAACGAGTGGAGGAAACAGCCGCATACTGGCTCTCTAAAACGACATCATAAAGCGCCCTTTGAGCGCGCGAAAACCTCCCGTTAGCTGGAAAAGTTCGAGTAATATCACCGGCATAACTTGAGTACTCACAGCCCGCGTCAATTAAAACAAGTTCGCCGTCGTTTATCGACGCTTTATCTGCGCGGTAGTGCAACACACAGGCATTGGAGCCAGATGCGACGATAGAGGAATAAGCTGGGAACTCTGATCCACAACGTCTAAACTCATAAAGAAGTTCAGCATCCAAATGATATTCGAAGATTTGATTTTTGTTTCTAATATTCGTAGAACAAAACTGCATTGCTCTTATATGAGCATTAGCACTAATACGACCTGCTGTTCTCATTAATTCAATTTCGTGTGAATCTTTGATTAGTCGCATTTCATCGATTAAAGAACACACATCGTTTAGACGATGAGGGGCAGAAACACCGGATCTAACCTTTGATTGAACAACGGTTAACCAGTTATCTATTTGTACACTTAGCCCTTTGTGAATGGAAAAAGGATACCAAAGAGTGGGAATATTCTCTAAAAACTTAGGCATCTCTGTATCGATTAAAACGTTGGAATATGCATTAGTCACGCCAAGGACTTGAACTGCACTTTCTGGTCCGAGACGGTATCCATCCCATATTTCACGCTCCACATCTTTAGGCTGGCAAAAAAGAACTGTACGCCCATCAGCAAAAATAATTAAAGTTGCATTAGGTTCAGTAAAACCAGTTAAATAATAAAAATAACTATCGTGTCTATATAAAAAATTGCTGTCCCTATTGCGCTGTTGTTCTGGCGCGGTTGGAATTATCGCAACGCCTTGCGCGCCTAATTGGCTTGCAAGACGAGCGCGGCGAAGAGTGTAAACAGTATGGTCAAATTTGGAAGTCATAGTCGGAAACTAAAGTCTTGTTTGGAGGAGTGGAGGATTGAATGACAGATATTTAATTAACACTTTTTAAGTGAGTGCATTTAACTGATGTAATCTTGAAGGGGTACCGACATCGGTCCAAGGACTAATCAATAACTCTGCACTAACTAGGCCGAGATCCATTGCCGTTCTTAAAAGTGGAGCTAAAGCTACCTTAACCCCTTCAGCGTTACCAACCGCTATTGTATTGATTGGCGGCTCGAAGAATGCTTTTTTGTATAGACCTATTGAAGAATAAGTGAACAATTGTTCTCCGGAGTCTTTGTTCAAGTTCAATGCTGCGCCATTGGCACTTATTCCAAAGTCTCCCCTGGGATTATGGGCCGGATTTGGAACTAAAAACAAATGCGCAAGGTAGGGAGAGCTCTCAAATTTGGCGATATGAGAGGGGTGAAAATCAAATCCAGGAACATAAATATCCCCTGCTATCGCCCAAAAACAACTTTCAAGTCTTGTTAGTGCCCTGATGATTCCACCTGCAGTTTCTAGCGCATAACCGAAATCTGAACCCTCTTTTGAGAAAGAAATTTCGAAACCATTCAAAATCTCAGCGACCTCGGAATTTGAGTTTAGGGAGGACAAGGAGTAGTAAGAAACTATTTGATCTTCTAGCCAGGCGGTGTTGATAATGCCATTGGTGTACCCAGAGCGCGCCAGAGCACGAAGGTGGTACGACAGCAAAGGAACCCCATTTACAGTTAAGAGCGGTTTGGGAGTTGTATCAGTTAGTGGACGCATGCGTTCTCCGCGTCCGGCGGCTAACAAAATAATCTTAGAAAGTTGCAAAGAGATATCCAACAAATTAATGAAAAAATTTAATCAATTTCCCAGTGTAAATTAACCAGGGCTAAAATAGGCTTATAGTCATGTGAAAATTGTGTGAAAACTTCAATAACTATTTAAAAAAATGAAAAGTCAATCAGCAAAGGTTTGACTCTTGAATTTAGAACTTAGTAAAAAGGGACAAAAATGTCAATTAAATTAGGAATTAATGGATTTGGTCGAATTGGACGAATGGTATTTCGCGCCGCAGTGGAAAATTTTAATGAAATTGAAATCGTTGGAATTAACGACCTACTAGAGCCGGATTACTTGGCATACATGCTTAAGTACGATAGCGTTCACGGTCGATTTAAAGGTGACATTTCAGTGAGCGGTAATACCCTGATTGTCAATGGTCAAAAAATCCGTTTAACCGCAGAAAGAGATCCTTCGGCTCTTAAATGGGCAGAGATAGGTGCAGATACAGTTTTAGAGGCAACGGGTTTATTTTTGACTCACGAAACTGCTGCAAAGCATTTGGCCGCAGGAGCTAAAAAAGTGATTCTCTCAGCCCCCTCAAAAGACGATACGCCTATGTTCGTTTTTGGAGTGAATCACAAAACATACGCAGGCCAAGACATCATCTCAAACGCCTCTTGCACCACAAATTGCTTAGCGCCAGTGGCAAAGGTCTTGAACGATAAGTGGGGAATCAAGCGAGGCCTTATGACGACCGTGCACGCTGCGACAGCAACGCAGAAAACAGTTGACGGTCCAAGTAACAAAGACTGGAGAGGGGGTAGAGGTATATTAGAAAATATTATCCCTAGTTCTACAGGCGCCGCTAAAGCTGTTGGGGTCGTAATTCCAGAGCTTAATAAAAAATTAACGGGCATGTCATTTCGAGTCCCAACGTCAGATGTGTCTGTTGTAGACTTGACAGTAGAGCTTACTAATGAGGCCTCTTATGAGGAGATTTGTGCTGAAATGAAGTCTCAAAGTCAAGGCGCTTTAAAGGGCGTGCTTGGTTACACAGAAGATAAAGTAGTAGCAACAGACTTTAGAGGCGAATCTTGTACAAGTGTGTTTGATGCAGAAGCGGGGATAGCGCTTGATAAAACTTTTGTGAAAGTAGTGAGTTGGTACGACAATGAATGGGGTTACTCTAACAAATGTCTGGAAATGGTTAGAGTTGTAAACGGACAATCTAAACTTTAAATATCTAATCTTTTATCCACCTGATCCAATATGTATTGGATCAGGGCACTAAAGAAATTTCAGTTTCGCGGTGTTTCCTCCCTGAATGTTGCATAAATTCTGAAGTATTGCATGGCCTTAATTGCTATTTATTACTAAAAAACTATATGAGCAGTGATAGCCTTAAACGCACCGAAACTGTAGAAATAATCAAAGATGCAGCTCATAAGGCTTCACTACTTAATTCTTCAGAGACTAGGAAAAATGATTTTTCATATCCCCCGTTTAGAGTAGTTGGGGGTGGTAGCAAAGATTTTTATGGTGAAGTCTTAAAAGGTGTTCCGCTTCCCACCAGCGCCTATCAAGGAATTCTTAGCTATGAGCCTAGTGAGCTGTATATCACGGCTCTGAGCGGAACCCCTCTTAAGGAGATTGAGGCCGTACTAGAGGAAAGTGGCCAATATTTACCATTTGAATCTCCAAATTTTAACGGCGCCAGCACCATCGGCGGCGTTGTTGCCGCAGGCATTAGTGGTCCAGCGAGAGCGAGCGTGGGAGCGGTAAGAGATTACGTACTTGGCTTAAAGATGATCAATGGTCGCGCGCAAGAGTTGGTATTTGGTGGCCAAGTCATGAAAAACGTCGCTGGCTATGATGTTTCTCGACTTTTATGTGGGTCTTGGGGAACCTTGGGTTTAATCACAGAGGTTTCATTAAAGGTGCTCCCTAAAGCACTTGCTGAACGAACGATTGAAATAGAGGTTGAGCAAGAAAAAGCCATTCAACTTCTCTCAAAATGGGGCCAAACTGCTGTGCCAATAAATGCAAGTGCTTGGGAGTCGCGGGCAATGGAGTCAGGGGTCCCAAGTTTGAATGTTCGGTTGCGGGGTGCTATCGCTGCAGTTCAAGCCGGAGGACAATGGATTGCAAAACAATGTGCATTAGAGAATTTACATGCAACTGACGTCGATGCTCATCAAGCGCAGAAATTTTGGTATGGATTTAAAAACCAAACAGCTCAATTTTTTGTTGATCCACCAAACCAAGAGGATTGTTTATGGAGATTATCGGTTCCTTCCACTACACTAGAAATAAAGATTCCAGGAATAACTTCAATAAAATCTCAAGCCTTTGAATGGAGCGCTGCGCAGCGCTGGTTTTGGGCTCCAGTCGAGCTAAGAGACAAAATTCAATCTGTCGCCGCTGGGCTGGGGGGATCCGCCGTATTGTGGCGAACAAGTCAAAACGAGGGCGCTGACCAAAAACATGCTGGCGTATTTCCTAAGCTTACGCCGCCGCAACAGCGTATACAAAAGGCAATGCAAAAAGAGTTTGATCCTTGGGGATTATTTAATACACAACGCCTGGGTTGAATGAGCGTTTTATAAAAAATAAATATTTATGCAGACCAACTTAGCTCCAGAGTTTTTGAACACCCCTCGAGGCGAAGAGGCTGAAAGCATATTGCGCAAATGCGTTCATTGTGGCTTTTGCACCGCGACCTGTCCAACATACCAAATATTGGGGGACGAGCTAGATGGACCAAGGGGAAGAATTTATTTGATCAAACAAACACTGGAGGGCGCACAGCCCACAGAGAAGACTCAATTGCATTTGGATCGTTGTCTTACTTGTAGAAATTGTGAAACAACTTGTCCAAGTGGGGTTCAGTATGGCCGCTTGTTGGACATAGGAAGAGAGATCGTTGAGCGCAAAGTTAATAGACCTTGGCACCAAAAAATAATAAGACACTCTCTTCGTCTCGCATTGACCTCACCTTTGTTTGGTGTGGCCATGCGGTTAGGACAGTCTGTTCGCCCAGTGTTACCCCAATTTATAAAAGCAAAAATTCCAAACCGCAAGACAACTCATCACAATACAAAAATCCCATTGGTGAGTGATTTGAGTCAACTTGAGTCGATGAAGAGTTTCTCGTCCTCGTTTAATCAAAAGGAAAGTCGTGTGTTGTTGTTGGCAGGTTGTGTTCAACCCTCAATGGCGCCCAATATAAATTTGGCAACTGCTAGGGTATTAGGCGCCATGGGCGTTGAAGTGCTTTATGCACAAGGTGCAGGCTGTTGTGGCGCACTCTCACATCACCTAAATGCTCAGGAGGAGGCCTTAGATCAAATGCGTAGAAATATTGATGCATGGTGGCCCCTTTTGGTGGGGGGGGTAGAGGCTTTGGTGATGACAGCTTCGGGATGCGGTGTGAGCGTAAAAGAATATGGACATCTCCTGGCTCATGACGCGAAATATTCACTTAAGGCTTCAAAGGTTTCTGCTTCAACCCTAGACTTGTCTGAGTGGATGGAGTCTAAATCGAAGCAACTTGAAGCTTTAAAGCAAAAGCTGGACGCAACAAAAATTAAACTGCAAGGGCTACAAGCCTATCATCCGCCGTGCACTTTACAACACGGCCAAAAACTAAAAGACAATGTTCAAAATGTCTTGGTTTATTTGGGATTTGATTTGAAGATATCCAACCAAGAGGCTCACTTATGTTGCGGATCAGCAGGGACTTATTCTGTTTTAAATCCTGAAATTGCAAATAACCTGAAGTCTAGGAAATTAGGACATTTGGAGAGTCTAAAGCCAAAAGCAATATTGAGTGCCAATATAGGTTGTATTACCCACCTACAAAGTGGAACAGAACTTCCGGTTAACCATTGGATAGAATTAATCGATCATTGTTTAGGTTAGTCATCATGTCTTGTACTAACCAGTAACGTGGCCAACTCGTGTCGATGATGCTTGTGGTTGTAAAGGTGCCATCTATAGATAAGCCACATCATAATAGTTACTAAAATACCAAAACAACTGATCGCGCCAAATGCTGTCATACCCATACTGGTTGAGAAGGCGTACAAACCACCTAGTGTCAATATGCAGACTTGCTCATTGAAGTTTTGAACAGCAATTGACCTACCCGCTCCCATTAAATGGTGTCCTCTGTGTTGGAGCAATGCATTCATAGGCACAACCATATAGCCGCCCAAACCTCCCAAGAAAATAAGAAACGGAATCGCTATCCAAACGTTGGTGATAAAGTTCATACCCAACACCAACAACCCCATTGCAATACCCAAAGGAATAACTTGTGTGGCATGATCTAATCTGACTTTTAAAGATGCGATCAGCGCACCTACTGCCGTTCCAATAGCGACCACTCCGACCAATGAGGCGGACTGCACTGTGGAGTAACTCAACGCTACCGCGCTCCAGGCTAAAACCATATATCGTAGATTTCCACTAACACCCCAAAAAAGTGTGGTGGTAGATAGAGAAATTTGACCTAATTTATCAGTCCACAATCTTGAATTGCAATCCCAAAAATCTTGGATTAAAGCAATAAGGTTAGTGAAATGAGAATGGTTTGGATTTTGTTTGAAAGGCCTCATCACGGCAAGGGTCAGCGGGATGCGACGATTAAACCAAGCCGCTAATCCATAAACAAAAATCAAAATCAGAATCGCAGCCTCTGCAGGCGTATCGATCCCGGTGTCCATTAATGGGATATCAAAAGATAATAAATAGGTTGAAACAGGACCTCCGAGCAATTGACCGCCCAGTACAACACCCAAAATAATAGATGCAATCGTGAGGCCCTCTATCCAACCATTTGCCTTAACAAGTTGCGAGGTAGGCAGCAACTCTGTTAGAAGTCCATATTTAGCGGGTGAATAAGCCGCAGCACCAAGACCTACGATCGCATAAGCGGCAAGGGGATACGCTCCAAAAAGCATCATTAAGCATCCGATGACTTTTACGCCATTGCTAACAAACATGATCTGGCCTTTGGGTTTTGAGTCTGCTAGTGCGCCTACAAAGGGAGCCAAGATCACGTAAAAAAGAGCAAACATGGGGACCAAAGCTGCACGCGTCCATTCAGGGCCGTTGTCAGCTTTAAGAAGTTCCACTGCGGCCACGAAAAGAGCATTGTCAGCAAGTGAGCTGAAAAACTGCGCCAGCATAATGATATAAAAACCGCGTTTCATTTGTTTAAAAAGCGGTATAAATCAAAAAAAGCATTGAATAGGAATTATTTCGCAAGGTAAACAACTTTTAACAAATAAAGATTTTAAAATTTCAATAGATCAGGTTATAACACGACCTACACAATATTTTCACATGTCCAGACCCATCCACGCCGTCATACATTATGCTGCCTTGCAACATAATTTGAAATTAGTTAATTCCAAAGCCCCAAGCTCTAGGGTTTGGGCTGTTGTAAAAGCAAATGCCTATGGACATTGTATCGAGCATGTGTTCGATGCATTACGAGGCGCTGATGGATTTGCATTGTTAGACATTGCGGAAGCCGAAAAATTAAGGGATTTAGGATGGAGGGGTCCTATTTTGCTTTTAGAAGGCGTCTTCGATCCTAGGGATTTGGAGTTGTGTTCTCGACTCGGCTTGTGGCATACCGTGCACAACGAGGCGCAAGTCCAGATGTTAGCCACCCACAAAACTCAGCAGGGGCACCGAGTATTTTTAAAACTTAATTCAGGAATGAATCGCCTGGGTTTTGACCCTATAAGATACAAGTCTATATGGACGAGATTGAACGCAATGCACCAAGTTGAAGAGATCTCATTGTTAACTCACTTTGCAAGATCAGAGTCAACAAGTGATGTATTGCAAACACTAAGTGTATTTAAACATGCAACCCAAGATTTGCCAGGCGAGAGATCCCTGAGTAACAGTGGTGTTGTATTGGGCCATTCCGATTTGTTGGCTGTCGAGGGTTTTCCCGATGACTGGGTTAGACCGGGTGTTGCTTTGTACGGCGCGAGTCCAGATGCGCAACATAAAAGCGCAAAAGATTGGGGATTATTGCCCGCGCAAAGCCTTAGATCCCAATTAATTGCAATTCAACAAGTCCAAGCTGGGGATAGAGTTGGGTACGGCGCAGAGCACGTGGTAACTAAAGATATGGTGATTGGGGTTGTTGCCTGTGGATACGCCGACGGATTTCCAAGAGTTGTCGGCTCAGCTGCGCAAGTATTGATTCAGGGACGAATAAGATGTCCTATTTTTGGACGCGTCAGCATGGATATGTTAACTGTTGACTTGACCCCTTGTTTGGCGCAGGGCGTGCCAGTGGATGTCGGTGCTGAAGTGACCCTATGGGGTAAAAGCAGTGAAGGGATGGAGCTTTCAATTGATGAAGTTGCCGCTCACGCCGGGACTATTGGTTATGAGCTAATGTGTGCAGTGGCGCAGCGCGTGAGAGTTCAAAGTGATGTCGATATCGGTTAAAAAGTAATTCAATAAAGCCCCAGTTTTTGCATTTGTACTCTTGCCAACCCCATTAATGCATTCGTAAAAGGAGTTGGTACATTTACGCATGCAGCAAGCTCTAAAACCGCGTTTAACAAAACATCCAATTCAACAGGACGATGGTTTTCTAGGTCTTGAAGCATTGAGGTTTTAAAGGCCCCAAGCTTGCGAGTCATTGCATGTCTGTCCTCTGGGGATTGTTCAATCGGCAGGCCAATTACTTGACCAATGCTTTTTGCTTCAAGCATGATTTGAGTTATGAAAGTATTGACAAGTGGGTCGTCTAAAATTTTGTCAGTGGTTGCCCCAGTTAATGCACTGATGGGGTTCATGGTCATGTTTCCCCAAAGTTTGTACCAAATGTCTTTTTGAATGTGGCTACTTGCTTTCGCTTCAAATCCAACACTACAAAGTAAGTTTGTAAACTCTTGTGATCTAGAGCTTAAAAATTCGACTTTTTCTCTATTTTCAACTTTACTTACAGGCTCTCCAACAATTAAAACCTTGCCAAAATGATGCAATGCATGTCCCGGCCCTTTCAGCGAGCAACTTGCGTGGACTACTCCACCTACCCAGTGTTTGATTGGGATTGAATTTTCTATTAAACCCCTCGGATCAATTGTTTTAAAAGAATGATCAGATACTGCGCCAGTCAATCCTTTGGTAAACCACCAGGGAAGGCCATTCATGGCAGTCCAAATGCTAGTATGCTCACCGATGAGAGGTCGTAATTCAGATATTAGTGAAGTTAGGCCTGTTGCCTTAATTGCAACAATAATCCAATCTTGCGGGCCAAGATCCTGGGGGTCATTTGTTACAAACACGGGATGTCCAATAACGGATGTTGCTTGGGTCAACTCAAAGTCAACTCTAAGTCCTGACTGTTTGATATCACTTATGGTGTGAGAACGAACTATGCAAGACAGTTCGACTTGGGGAGAGTTTGCTAGGTGAGCACCTAACCAAGTCCCAATTGCTCCACACCCAACAATACAGATTTTTAATTTTTTCACTTTAGTAATATTTGTGCAATGACATCATAAATCATAAGGCTTAGATAAGCCGAATTTTTAAAACTGAGCAACAACCGTGACTCAAATTCACTTAAAAATCATACTAAAGCATGAAAAATTAAGAGAATCTTGAATTAATGTTCATTAAGTAGGGGCGATGTCTATCAAATTGTGCATTGCTTAAGTATGATTGAAGGTTGCCCAGATTGGGTATTTTTAGTTTGAATTAATAGAGAAAATTTAAGAAGTGAACGCACCCAAAGACGGCGCATATTTGGCCCAACATTTAGGAACAATCAGCTTAAGAGGTGTGCGAACACACAACTTAAAAAATATTGATCTTGATATTCCTCGAAATCAATTGGTAGTTATTACTGGTTTATCGGGTTCAGGTAAATCAAGTCTTGCTTTTGACACCTTATATGCAGAGGGACAAAGACGCTATGTGGAGAGTCTCTCCGCGTACGCAAGACAGTTTTTACAACGCATGGACAAGCCCGATGTGGATGTTATCGAAGGACTCTCTCCGGCGATTGCCATTGAGCAAAAAGCCGCGAGCCACAACCCAAGATCTACGGTTGGCACCGTTACAGAAATCCATGACTATTTACGATTGCTATTTGCAAGAGCAGGTACCCCTCACTGCCCAGAGCACGGCATCGCGCTTCGCGCATTTAGTGTGGCACAAATGGTGGACGCTGTGCTTGATATGCCGGATGATACCAAGATCATGATTCTTGCCCCCATAGTTCGTGGCAGAAAGGGCGAGTTTGAGGAGGTCTTCAAAGACATGCAGGCACAAGGATTTGTGCGCTTTCGAGTGGATGGACAAATTCTTGAGATCTCTGAGTTGCAGGCTCTCAAGAAAAATGAAAAACACGATTTAGACGTCGTTATAGATAGGCTGAAAGTTCGCGAGGATATTAAACAACGACTTGCAGAGAGTATTGAAACGGCCCTAAGACTTGCTGATGGACGAGTTACTGTTAAAGAAATGGACACCGAGCAGCAGCTGACCTTTAATGCTAAGTTTGCATGCCCAGTCTGTAATTTCTCCCTAGCCGAGCTGGAGCCGCGGTTGTTCTCCTTCAATTCTCCACAGGGTGCATGCCCTGACTGCGAGGGATTGGGGATAGAGGAAACATTTGAAGTTTCCAGGGTGGTTGCGTTTCCCTCCATCAGCTTGGCCAGCGGTGCGATCAAAGGTTGGGATAGAAGAAATCAGTCCTTTTTTTCCATGTTACAAAGCTTAGCTGCTCATTACAACTTTAATGTTGACACACCATTTGAGGAGTTGACTGAGGCAGTTCAAAAGATCATCTTATTTGGCTCAGGAGATGAGGAAATTAAATTTAATTACTCAACTCAAACAGCGACAAATTCAAGCGCAACTCCACAGGGAAGAAAAACCAGTAAGCGGCATCCTTTTGAAGGTGTTATTCCCAATATGGAGCGTCGTTACAAGGAAAGCGAGTCTTCTGTTGTAAAAGAGGAGTTGTCACGATTTCGTGGGCTCAGACCCTGCGAAGGCTGTGCTGGAACCAGACTTCGCAAAGAGGCGCGTTTTGTTAGACTGGGTGAGTCGGATCAAATGCGAACGATTCATGAAATCAACCACATGACCCTAGGGAATTCGTGGCAATATTTTCAAGCCCTTCAGCTCACAGGCTCGAAGGCTGAAATTGCAGACAAGGTCGTTAAAGAGATAGTTTCAAGACTTAAATTTTTAAACGATGTTGGGCTTAATTATTTAAGTCTTGCAAGAAGTGCGGAGACACTATCTGGTGGAGAAGCTCAAAGGATAAGGTTAGCTTCACAAATTGGCTCAGGACTCACCGGTGTCATGTATGTACTTGATGAGCCAAGCATTGGTCTACACCAAAGAGACAACGATAGGCTGATTGGTACTCTTGCGCATTTAAGAGATATTGGTAATAGCGTTATAGTTGTTGAACATGATGAGGATATGATTCTTGCCGCAGACTACTGCATAGACATGGGGCCAGGGGCTGGGGTGCATGGTGGACGAGTTATGGCACAGGGGACACCCGTTCAAATTAAAGCCAATGAAAACTCTTTGACTGGGCGCTATTTGTCAGGAACACTGGAAATATCAGTGCCTAAAAGACGGAGAAGTTGGCTGCCACATGTGAAACAAGAGACTGGGCTGAAAACAAGCGCAAAAGCACAAATTAATAAACCACTTAATCTTGTTAATCCTTTTGCAAAACTCACCTCCAACTCAAAGCAGTCCTCACTGGATCTACAGTCATTTAAGATCATCGGAGCAAAGGGGAATAATCTAAAAAATATAGATGTGGAATTCCCCGTTGGTCTCTTTACGTGCGTTACAGGAGTTTCTGGCTCTGGTAAGTCGACACTTGTGAACGATACGCTTTATACCGCCGCGGCCGCTCAAATCCATCACGCACATGCAGAGCCTGCCTCTCATACAGAAATTGTTGGCCTTGAGCATTTCGACAAAGTTATTAATGTGGACCAAAGCCCCATTGGCAGAACTCCCAGAAGCAATCCAGCCACATATACGGGACTCTTTACCCCAATCCGAGAGTTGATGGCAGAGGTTCCGATAGCAAGAGAGCGGGGTTATGAAGCTGGGCGTTTTTCATTCAATGTGGCTGGGGGTCGGTGTGAGGCGTGTCAAGGAGACGGAGTAGTTAAAGTAGAAATGCACTTTTTACCTGACGTTTACGTTCCCTGTGATCTGTGCAAAGGCAAGCGCTACAACCGTGAAACTTTAGAGGTTCAGTACAAAGGGAAAAATGTAGCTCAAATATTAGACCTAACAGTCGAGGATGCTTTTGCATTTTTTAAAGCAGTACCAACCCTTGCTAGAAAGCTTCAAACCTTAGTCGACGTTGGCCTAAGTTATTTAAAACTTGGGCAGTCTGCAACCACTCTTTCAGGTGGAGAGGCGCAACGGGTGAAATTGGCACTTGAGTTATCAAGAAGAGATACTGGTCGCACCCTCTACATTTTGGATGAGCCTACAACTGGACTTCATTTTGCAGATATCGACTTGTTACTCAAAGTTTTGCATCAATTGGTTGATGCAGGAAATACAGTTGTTGTGATTGAGCACAATTTGGATGTCATAAAAACTGCTGATTGGATTATCGATATGGGCCCCGAGGGCGGCGACGGCGGAGGGCGGGTTGTTGCAGCCGGTACGCCGGAGCATGTGGCTGAACAAAAAGTTGGATTTACTGGGGCTTATTTGAAAAAAGTAATGAATCATCGCGCATAACCCCCGCCCTTCAATTCCTGAGTAAACTAAGTCACATTTAAAGCTGAGTTGAGTAGGTTTTTTGTCTCTATCGCTTTGTCTCGAGCGGCAATGTCGAAGTCTTTGTCCGAGCTTGCATACAAAATTGCACGTGAAGAATTAATCACAGCGTGCGCCCCCTTTCTAGGGGTGCGCGCTGCCCGAACCGTTGCGATTGCGTCTCCGCCCTGTGCACCAATGCCAGGAATTAATAGGGGAAGTCCGGGCGCAACTCGTCTGACATTTTCAATTTCTCTTGGATATGTCGCCCCAACCACCAAGCCCAGTTGTCCATTGGTATTCCATTTGTTTTGAGCAAGTTCGGCAATATGCTCATACAAATATGGAGAACCAGGGAGCTGGCTAAGCCGTTGGTTTTGAAAATCATCACCACCAGGATTAGAGGTTCGACATAATAAGAACACTCCTTTGCCGGGGTATCTTAAATATGGCTCAACGGAGTCAAAGCCCATAAACGGGGAAAGAGTGACAGCGTCAGCACCGTACCTTTCAAAGGCTTCTAACGCATATTGTTCAGACGTCGCCCCAATGTCTCCTCTTTTTGCATCCAAGATAACGGGAACTGTTGGCGCAACTTTTTTTATGTGATTAATTAAACGCTCAAGTTGATCCTCTGCACGGTTGGCACTAAAGTATGCGATCTGAGGTTTGTAGGCAATGACATTGTCAAACGTCGCATCTACGATGCTTGCGCAGAAATCAAAAATTGAATCTTTTTTATTTTGAAAAACTGCAGGAAACCTCTTTGGATCTGGATCAAGCCCTACGCATAACATAGAATCATTTTTTATAAATGAATCCTCAAGCATCTCGGTAAATAGCATATTTCTTAATTTAAAAGTAATTGGAGTTAGGCTTGTGAATAAAAAATTTAGGCAAATAAAATAGAACTAAGCATCCAATTTTAAAGTGAAAATCTCTTGATTAGCCCTGCATAGGTCTAGCCATGCTTTTGATTTATCTTCGGGGTGGGTAAGCAAATAACTTGGGTGATAAGTTACAAATGCAGGTATTTGATCGTAATGATGTATTTCACCCCTCAGTTGAGCAAATGGAATTTGTTGAGTTGAATTAGAACTCTCATCATTGCTTTTATTGATGAAAACAGCTTTGTATGCATGCATTCCTAAAATCAGCAAAGCTTTAGGTTTTAAGAGTTCAATCTGTCTTTGCAAATATGAACTGCATTGTTGCACCTCAAAAGGATGTGCACTTCGACCCCCAGGGGCGTGACATTTCACTGCATTAATTAAAACCATAGATTTTAAATTCTTAGGCCCATCTGTATCGCCACCAGTCTTCGGCTTATCGATTTGCAAGAGGGCCTTTAACATACTGCTGAGTAATTGACCAGAATCACTTGCTAGTGGATTCTTGGTTTGATCCTCAACATCAGATGGCATGAAATCTATAATCAACCAATCTAAGTGCTCGACACAATCAGCGGGTTGGGGGGGCAGTGTTTTATTGCTACGAATATCAATCTGCGAACCAAAAGACACATATTTGCGAGTTTTTGAGATTTCACAGGAAAGACAACCAGCGGCTTTGGCTTTTAACTCCCCCCAGTTGAGGTCGGCAACCTGCAGTGGATCGTAATTTTGGGCGATTGTGGGCGCAGGCGCTGATACTTGTCGAGGTGCTAAAGAGATGTGTTGGTTACTCAATTGGTTGGTCATTGGAGCTTGATTAGGCGTTTTAACCATACCTAAGCTAGTGCGAAGACCCATCTCTACATTCTGAACCTTTGAAGGTGACAAAGGGTTTGACGCGGGAGAATTAATTTTAGAAGGCACATTAGATGGTTCAGCGACATCAAGGGCAATGTGCGTATTGCCATTGCTGCGGATAGCATACAAGGAGGTGGGTAGGCCCATCTCTTGAAGAATTTTGATTTGACGAGAGTCCAGTTGCATATTTAAATTTTAAAACTCATGAGCACCGCATTTTCGCGCTGACTTGAGCCCAGTTTGCCATAAGGATAATAGTTTTTACGTTCGCCCGTTTTATTAAAACCATAAGCAGTATAAAGGGCAATTGCCCCTGCGTTACTGGCTCTTACTTCAAGCCAAATCCAATGAAGAGATAACTCCACGCTTGATTGCTTGAGCACGTCAAGCATATGCTTAGCAAAGCCTCTGCGCTGAAATAAGGGGGCAACAGTAATGTTTAACAGATGATATTCATCAACCCCTTTCATCGCAACAAAATAGCCTATCAAGGAGGTGACCTTATTTCTGGGATCAACTTTAAAAATCCCTTGCATTAAATAACCAGCCTCAAGGGAGTCTAAGAAATTAATACGAGTCCATGGGTGTGAGTAAGAAACTGATTCAACCATGATCAAAGAGTCAAAATCTTGCAACGTTAAATTGCGTAGTTCAAGATGACTTTTCGTATCGAAATGTAATGAGGCTAATTTGTAATCCATGAAGAGTAGTTACTACTTATGAACTGGATGTGCTTGATTTGAGGGTTTCTCGCTCAACTGTCGTTAAAGCCACTCGGTCTCTAATATATAAAGGGGTCGCTAAACGCTCGATCTGTAAATCTATTATGTTTGAATGCATCATCGCTAAATCAAGACAAAGACAAGCGTGGGGGGATGAAACTAAAAAAGAGGCTAGAGAGGTAATATTTTTTATCTTAAATACCTCAGCGAGAAGACTAGTATTAATATTTCCAGCTACGAAAAAATCTAAACCTTCCCAACTCTCAGGGATCTCTAATTGAAATGGACTACAGACCACGGGCCGTCGTATTGTTGACCACTTTTCGTCACTGCGCTCGTACGCTCCTACATACCATTGATCCATCCGTGCATCTAATACACTTAAAAAACGCTGAGCTTTACTCTCACCTTTGCTAGTAAATTGTGTTTTGTTAAAGGCGTCCTGCGCCAACTCCATTAAAGTGTCTAAACCCAAAACCGAGGGCTGTAATTCCAATCCCAAACCCAAGGTGAGCCCTTGCACCACCGAACAAACGGTTCTAAGTCCGGTAAAGGCGCCTGGGCCTCGCCCAAATGCAATGCTATCTAACTCCTCTAAGTGAAGATTCGAATCCCTTAAAAGTTGCATGATCCTAGGTATCAACCAAGATGAGCTCTTTGAATTGGATGGCATTTCATCATGAACTCTATTTAGACCATGTTGAATAGCTATAGATACATTATTGGCACTGGCTTCAAGAGCAAGAATTTTCATGAAAATACGATAGACAAGGGTGTTTGTAAAACTTGATTTTTATGTGGTGCGAGCTTTGACTGATCTTGATCCTATACCAAAAAAAATGCCTAATGTGACCAATATCAAACCCATAATCACATTACTGCTTAAATGCTCATCTAAATAAATGCTTGCCCCCAATGCCGCTAAAGCGGGCACCACGGCAGTCATCATCGTGGTGCGAACAGGGCCAAAATATCGAACCATTTGGTTAAAAGTGATTCCCGAAACAACGACTGATAAAACGCCCTGAAAAAACATTTGAAATAATAAAGTGTCTAATGAAGTTTCCCAAATGTTGGTTTTCAATACTCCAGTCATGCAAAGAAAAATATAACTTGGCAGGTAAGTAAAGAAAACAAAAACAGTTATAGCAGTCGTTGCGTACACAGGTTTGACTTGGCGTGAACGGACCATCACTGCGTAATAAGACCAGGCGATGCTAGCTAAAATAAAAAGAAGATCACCGCGCCAAATACTTTGTTCGCCGACTGCGTTCACTAGGCTGGGTCCACCGACGGTTAAATCCCCTCCTAAAATAAGTGCAAGTCCAAAGAGGCGGTATTTTGCAATACGTTCATTTAATATGAAAAATGCTATCAAACTCGTCCAAAGAGGCAGACTACCTGGGAGTAAAACAGCAGCGTGCGAGGCTGGAGCGAAGAAAAATCCACTATATGCTAATACGGCATAGAGCAACCCTCCGCTTAGTCCCAATGTAGCTGTGAGTTTAAAGCTTAGTGGTGATAATCCAGCAAAAGATGAGTCTTTACTTACACTATCCTTATGGGGGATCGGATTTTTGTTTTTGTTGATCCAAAATCCTAAAGGTAACAAAATAATTGAAGCTCCTAAAATACGAAGTGCAGCAATGTCGAGTCCAGTTAACGATCCGTGTGAGGAGGCCTTTGCAATGATAATAAATCCAACCCAAATAACAATTGTCACCAATGCAAAAAAAACTCCGCGTACTAAGTTCGGGGTTAGGGTTAAGTCTGGCTGCAAACGCTCAATAGGTACATTGTTTGGGTTATTCATACAGACATTATCGTATTTAAATTTGATTCAAATACTTGTAGCTTGTTTTGGCCTCCTTTCTTTTCAGGTCACATTGGCCGTAGACACCTTACCCGAAGCTGTTCGAGCAGAGATGGGGCGTTTAAAAATACCCATGGAGTCTTTGAGTGTTTTAGTTCTTAAGAAGGAGGGTTTAAAGACATTGATGAGCGTAAACCCAAGTACACCTCGTAACCCTGCCTCACTTATGAAATTGGTTACAACTAGTGCAGCAATGGATCTTTTAGGACCTGCGTTCACCTGGACCACACAAGTTTATATTGATGGTCCCATTGAAGAGGGTATTTTGAAGGGCAATTTATACATCAAGGGACAAGGGGATCCTCACTTTGGTGTAGAGAGGTTATGGCTTTTGATGCGAAGAGTAAAAGGTTTAGGTATTAAATCAATTTCGGGCGATATCGTAATGGACCACAAATCCTTTGAACCAATCCTACAAGACCCTGGAGATTTTGACGGAGAACCCTTAAGGCCCTACAACGCAAGTCCAGATGCTTTGTTGATTAATTTCAAATCTTTACTTATTAGTTTTGTTCCAGACTTACAAGCGAAATTGGTAAGAATCCATTTGGAGCCCCCCCTTCAAGGGTTAAATGCTCAAGAAACCGCGCCCCTTATTAGTGGAGAGTGTTTAGATTACAGAGCTGGATTGCGAGCAAGTTTTCAAGACCCAAGCGTTATTGCGTTTAAGGGCGGATACCCGCAAAGCTGTGGTGAGCGCCTTTGGCCCATTGCTTACGTAGATCCTGCCAGCTTTGCAGATAAAGCAATTGCTGGGATGTGGGGACAGGTCGGCGGGAGTTTGTCGGGCAGGGTAAGATTTGGCGAAACCCCTAGAAATCAAAAACCAATCTTCAGCTTAGAGTCCCCTCAATTGGCGGAAGTAATCCGGGAAATCAATAAATTTAGCAACAACGTGATGGCTCAGCAACTCTTTTTGACACTAGGTATGACGTTTAAAAACTCTGGATCTCCTGAGGCCTCTTTGGGAGTTCTTAATAAATGGTGGACAGAAAAACTACTTGGGCCCCTGCCAACCTTTATAAATGGCTCTGGTCTAAGCCGAGACACGCGAATGAGTGCAGATGATTTGGCAAAACTATTAGTTTGGGATTTAGCACAACCCACCTATCCCGAGCTGGCCTCATCTTTGCCTCTGGTTGGGGTAGACGGCACATTAAAACAAAGCAAAGCCAAAACGCATGGACATCTTAAAACAGGAAGTCTCAAAGATGTTTTGGCTATTGCAGGCTATTTACAAAACAAAACAGAACAACAACTAATAATTGTCGCAATCATCAACCACCCTCAAGCTCAATCTGCAAAGCCAGTTTTGGATGTGCTTATAGATTGGGTCGGTAACCATTAAGGAAGCCATCAAAGAAGGCATCTTTTTTTAAATTAACTCTTGCTCATCCCCAACTTATCTCCAACTTGCAAGACTGAGTTTGCTTAAAATAAAATCTGCAAGCATTCGGTGAACCGAAGGTGTGTAATTAATGGGATCCGCGTATGCATAACTTAAGTAGTTATAGACATATGGGGTAGAGTTTGCCCCCAAAGTTGCATAGCCATTGAGTACGGCATTAGAACTGGTTGGTGAAACTGGGTTGGCAAAACACGCTGAGCCCCCAATTGAGAAACTAGGATATGAGCCCGAAATAGTCGGTGTGTTTATATAAAAAGGATTTGGATAGGTCGTGTTGGTAGCCATTGGAATATTCGTCGAGTTGCAATAATAATTTGCATCGGTGGCATTTGCAGGGGCCGCAGCAGACGCATCTGGAAATGCAGGGTCTCCAGGAATCGCAATAGGAACGCCATACAAAGGATCTGCGAAACTTGCATATGTATTGGCACTACCTGTATTGGTTGTCCCCGTGATCAAACTGGTTTGACTTGAAATATCAACAAACAGAACTGGGTTTTGAGTAATCGTACCAATTTGTTGTTGCAAACCAAATTCAACTGCGCAGTTAAAGTCAATACAGTTAGCACTTGACAGAGTTTTAGAGTAATTACTTAAAACGCTTGTTAGGTTGTACTTGTAGGCAAATGGGGATCTTCCCATGTTGGGCGGACCAAATACCACAATGTGCTTGGCCCCTGCATTGTGTAAGCGCATGATTTGGGTGACAAAGTTTTGAGCGGCTGTGGTCACGCCCGATGCACCACCAGAGGACAATGCGTTGTAAATAATATCAGCGCTACCCGCATTAATCACAATCATGTCCGATGAAGAAATTGAGTTGTTTGCAAGAAATAAATCAATTTGAGCTTGTATTGAGAGCGCAGGAGTTGAGGCGGCTGGATAACTCACAGTACCGTTATTGGCGGTATAACTTTGAGGCGTATCTATACTTCCTGCGCTTTGGTTGGGAGATAGTACTAAGGCATTGGCTTGAGCGAAAGAGTAGACTCCAGAGTTTGAGGGCACCGCATGGGAGGCGATTGTGCTCATGGGGACGACCGCTCCAAAACCGTAATCAGCAGCCATACGCTCTATCACAGTAAGTTCTGGGTTAATGGGCGCATCAATGACGGATGTTGTTGAATCAAATACTGCAGGTGCAAACACATTTATTCCAGCCAGAAGGGGCGTATAACTAGGAATTTTCGTGGATGACGTTATGAAACCATGCACTGAGAAATAAGAGTTGAAAATGTAATTGTAAAAATTGGTCGGCGACAAAGGACCGCCAGTACCGTTTTGAAATTGTGCTGGCGCGTAGGTGGCTGCAGTTAGATAATTAGAAGTAGGATCTACGTTTGCAGGTATTTCATCGTTGACCGTGAAACGAGGTGTGCGAACATCCATGAACGCATCCCCAAAAGCAATAATTCGATTAGGTACAAATGGATCTAACACAGTACCCACGCCGCATCCGCTTAGCAAGGCGAACAAGGCAACGGGAAGCAACAAAGTAAATCTAATTAATTTTTTAATAAACAAATTCAAAAGCATCCCAAATCTCCAGACAATCCTAGTAGTTTAACGGGGTTCTGTACCTGTATAGGCCGCACGTTGTAAACGGTCGTTAATTCCAGCCCATTCTTGGGTATTTTGAGGTTTTTCAACCCATATTTCTTCTACACCAATCGTGTCAAACTCTCTAAGTTGAGCAAATAACGCTTTTGCACAAACCTGAGGGTCCTCGGGCATTTGACGCCAAAAAAGTGAAATTCTTTCACTTTCACTTTTGCTTGTGACTTTTTCTTGGCTCCAAATCCCTAATTTGATTGACACTGTCACCGCAGAACTAAAGCTAAGTAGCAAATCTTCTCGACTCAACAGTCTAACCAATGCCTTAGGTGCATAGTGCGATTCTAGAGTACCTGAGGCGCTAGGGGCTTGAGCGGCTTTTATCTCGAGGGGGGATAAAAGACGTGAGAAATCTTGTTCACTAAGAACTTGTTGACCGGCGCATAAGGAGAGCTCTTGTATTGTTAATACTCCTGGACGCAAAACGATAGGTTGGCCTCTCGTGCAGTCGACGATCGTAGACTCTATACCAACTTCACAGGGGCCGCCGTCTAAAATGAAAAGAGAGTCCCCAAACTCCTCGTGTACATGCTGCGCTGTTGTTGGACTAACACGACCAAACCTATTTGCACTAGGCGCTGCCAATCCCCAGACCCCCAAATCCCTACATTCCCCTAATAATGCCTGAGCAACTGGGTGAGCAGGACAACGAAGGGCAATGCTTTTAGCATTTGCAGTACAACCCATAGCAATTCCATCAATCTTTTTCAAGATCAGCGTGAGTGGTCCAGGCCAAAGTCGATCAATTAAATTATTTGCGTAATCTGGAACATCGATTGCAAAATGTTTAATTTCCTCTTTAGAAAACAAATGAGCAATTAACGGGTGATTGCTTGGACGACCTTTGAGCGAATATATTTTTGAAACTGCTTGATCGCTAAGAGCGTCTGCACAGAGGCCGTATACGGTCTCTGTTGGTAATCCAACGAGTTCTCCAGAACAAATTAAATGAGCCGCCTTTTTTAAAGCTTCAGAGTTTTGACCAGGAAAAATCATGGCTTATCAAAAGGCGCTATGCCTAAAATGCGGGTAGCTTGGGCTAAGTTGTGATAAAGCTCTGTTACGCTGTCCCCGGTAAATGTAATGTGCCCCATTTTGCGAGACAGACGAGGAGATGCTTTGCCGTATAAATTTAAATGTGCACCTTTGATGTTTAAGATGGCTTGCCAGTCTGGTTCTCTCCATGAGAGAGACTGATCTTGTGAATCATTTATTTGGTCTACTTGAGCCCATAGGTCACCAAGTAAGTTGAGCATTAAAGCTGGGCTGTGTTGGCGAGGCGAAATCAAAGGCATATCAGTCAAACAGCGTACCTGCAGTTCAAATTGAGACACATCACAGGCCTCTACACTGTAGTGTCCACTGTTATGTGGCCTTGGGGCGATCTCATTAACAACGAGCGAGAATGGGTCCTGAGAATCGTTGCCGTTATTTAGGACGAAAAATTCTATACATAAAACCCCTACATAATCCAGCTCGTTTGCAATGGATTTAGCATACTCAATGATTTTCAAAGAAAGAGATGAGGACAGACAGCCGTCGTGCACTTGAGTTAAAGCCAAGATTCCATCTCTGTGGATATTTCTTTGCGGCGGCAAATGAACTATCTGTCCATTGCTTTTTCTGCCTAAAATAATCGAGCACTCAAGCTCCAAAGGCAAAAGCTTCTCTAAAACGCAGGGCATGGGTGAACCTGAGTACCCTTTTAATTTTAACCAAGCATCAGAAACTTCTTCCAAGTTCCTCACGCGAATTTGTCCTTTGCCGTCATAGCCTAAGCGTGCTGTTTTGAGTATTCCTGGAAGATGTGGAACTCCGACCGTGCGTAGGTCTTCTTCGGAATTTATAAAGACATGAGGTGCAACGGGGACATTGCAATTTATGAAATGTTGCTTTTCTCTTATTCTGTCTTGAGCAATTGAAACGGCTAATCCGCTGGGATTGACGACAATCAGTTTAGAAAGTTTATCCAGGGCCTGCGCTGGAACGTTTTCAAACTCCGTGGTAACCGCGTCACACAACTGAGCAAGCTTTGCCAACGCGTCTTGGTCCGTAAAATCATTGACTAAGTGAAAATGACTTACCAAACCTGCAGGGCTTTGAGGGTCAGGGTCTAGAACCGCAGTTTTATAGCCCATCGTTTGTGCGCAGTGCACAAACATCCTGCCCAGTTGTCCACCGCCTAAAACCCCCAAAGTGGCTCCAGGTGAAAGGGGTTTAGTATGTGGTGTGAGATTCATTTGAAAATTTTGCAATGGGACGCTAAATGGGGGTGCTATTTTGACCACTCAGTTTGAGAGCTCGAGGCGGCTTTTGATTCAAAACCGTGAAATAAATTAATTAAGAGGGGGTAATTTAGATTCTGTAGCCGCTTTAGTTTGGCGCTGGCGAAAAGCTAAAAGTTTTTCCTGAACTGCTGAGTCGTTGATGGCCAACATGGCAATAGCAAACAAAGCAGCGTTTGCCGCCCCAGCCGTTCCGATTGCAAATGTTGCAACTGGAACACCCTTTGGCATCTGAACTATGCTGTGAAGAGAGTCGACACCGTTTAAATGACGACTAGATACCGGCACACCTAGTACGGGAACTGTAGTTTTGGCGGCTAACATCCCTGGTAGATGTGCAGCCCCTCCAGCGCCAGCAATAATCGCTTTTAAACCACGATTTAGTGCTTTTTCAGCAAATGCAAACATAGCATCTGGCATTCTATGAGCAGATAAGACTTGTGTCTCAAAAGGAATACCAAACTCGTGCAGAATACGCGTTGCTTGTTCCATGGTTTCCCAATCTGATTGGGAGCCCATGACGACTGCGATAATCGGTGTTTTCATATTAAAAGAGAATTTTTGTTCTGCCAACAAATTGGCAATAAATATTGATTTTACGGTTTCAATGATCGAGTATTACCTATGATAGATGTAACAGAAGAAAATTTTGAGTCTGACGTAATTGAAGAATCCTCAAAAACCCCAGTTTTGGTTGACTTTTGGGCTCCTTGGTGCGGACCTTGCAAGTCGTTGGGCCCAGTTTTAGAAAAACTGGAGGTCGATTATGGTGGACGCTTCAAACTTGTCAAAATCAATTCTGATGATCAACAGCAACTTGCCGCTGCTTTTGGCGTGAGAAGTATTCCAACTTGCGTTTTAATGAAGGATGGCCGCCCATTAGACGGCTTCATGGGCGCGTTGCCTGAGTCCAAAGTCAAAGAGTTTTTAGATAAACATTTGCCTTCAGACGCCGATTTGGTCGTCCAAGAGGACCTAGAATTAGCAGAAGAGCTTCTTGAGGCAGGCGACACTAACGCTGCTTTATCCAAACTACAAGAGGCATTGGCAATAAATCCCGCCAATGACGAAGCCCGGGTTGACTACGTTAAATTATTAATTTCAATTGGCGATTTAGATGCTGCTCGCAGAGCGCTAGCTCCTTCCTTGACTCAAATTCCCTTGCAACTTAGATTTGATGCTCTAAATCATTGGTTAGAAGCTCTGGTTTTTGCTACAAAGGACGAAAGAGGCGCTTGGAAAATGGAGCAGTTTGACACTTTAATTTCAGCTAACAAAAGAGACTTTGACACCCGGCTGGCAAAAGCCCGAGTTTTAATCGCATCGGGGGAGATGACTCAAGCAATGGAGGAGTTACTAGAGATCATTATGAGAGACAAAATTTGGGAGAAAGAGATTGCAAGAAAAACATACGTTGCAATTTTGGAATTAATCAGTCCCTCAAAACCCAAAGCTACCGATTCGATGAATAACAAATCTGCAGGGGGCATTGAGCTTACTGGGAATAGCACGGCAACTAAAGATCCTCAAGCAGAACTGGTCTCAAAATACCGCAGAAAACTCAGTATGGCGCTTAACTAAATAGCGAGTTTTAAGCGCATATGGGACCGGATCATGACTACTTATTAAGTCGTGTCCAGGCTTCCTGGTATTTCTCTGCTGTTTTCAAGATTACGTCCTGTGGGAGGGGCGGCGCAGGGGGAGTTTTATTCCAAGGCAATCCGTTAACAGTACAGGTATTTAGCCAATCCCTCAAAAACTGCTTGTCAAAACTAGGTGGGTTTGAGCCAACTTCGTAATCCTCAGCAGGCCAATACCTTGAGGAGTCCGGTGTGAGGATCTCATCCATTAAGACCAGAGTTCCATCCTGATCAAGTCCGAATTCAAATTTGGTATCTGCAATTATGATCCCAGCTTTTGCCGCGATCTCACTGGCAGCAAGATACAAATTAATGCTGTACTCCCTGACTTTATTGGCCAAAGTTAGTCCTACTTTATCAACTACTTGATTAAAAGTAATGTTCTCGTCATGTTCGCCCGCCTCAGCTTTAGCCGCAGGTGTGAAAATGGGATCACTGAGCCGAGATGCATTTTGTAAATGCGCGGGCAAAGGAACACCACAGACATTTTGTCCGACTTGGTACTCACTCCAACCACTTCCTGCCAGATACCCCCTCACAACAGCCTCAATAGGCAGGGGGGTTAAACGCTTTACGATCATCGATCGACCCAGCACTTGTTCGGACTCTTCTTGGCTGACAAACTGGGTTGGATCTTCACCTGTGAGATGATTTGGACAAATGTTTAAACCTTTTGGTCCAAGCTTATCAAACCAAAATAAAGCCATCTGGGTTAGCAGTGCCCCTTTCCCTGGTATGGCCTCGCCCATTACCACGTCAAATGCACTGATACGGTCGCTAGCAACCATGAGTATTTTGTCTTCTCCAACTGCGTAGTTGTCCCTTACTTTTCCTCTGGCAAGAAGGGGCAGTGATTTCAGATTTGAGGAGTGCAAAGCAACAGACATAGGTGAGAAATTATTTATAAATGATTAAATAAAAATAGGCGCCACTTTTGGGTGACGCCTACACTAAATATTACGTGTTTTATTGAACCACTGGCGCTAGTGCGCCACTCGCATATTTAGATGCAATGACTGATAATGATTGGCCTTTGACTTTAGGTCCCTGTCCTTCACACCCAAATTCAATGTAGCGCTGTTTGCACAAAAGTTTTGCAGCCTCTCGGGCGGGCTTCAAAAACTCGCGGGGATCAAATTTCTCTGGGTTTTTATTGAAAAACTCACGAACTGCAGCCGTCATGGCCAAGCGTATATCTGTATCAATATTAATCTTTCTTACACCGAATTTGATTGCATGCTGAATTTCTTCTACAGGTACCCCGTAGGTTTCCTTCATGTTTCCACCAAACTCGCGAATTTTCGCCAGCAAATCTTGGGGGACAGACGATGACCCGTGCATTACCAAGTGAGTATTTGGGATGCGTCGATTAATTTCTTTGATACGTTCAATTGCTAGGATGTCACCGGTCGGTTTGCGAGAGAATTTGTAAGCTCCGTGGCTAGTCCCAATTGCAATTGCAAGAGCGTCGACTTGGGTGTGCTTTACAAAATCTGCTGCTTGTTCAGGGTCTGTTAAGAGTTGCTCCCTAGTCATTGTGGCATCAGTGCCGTGTCCGTCCTCTTTGTCGCCCTTCATCGTCTCTAGACTGCCTAGACAGCCTAGCTCGCCTTCAACGCTCACGCCTAGCTTGTGCGCCATTTGAACAACTTTTTTTGTAACATCAGTGTTGTATTCATAAGAGGCAATGGTTTTTCCATCCGCCATTAATGAGCCGTCCATCATCACGGAGCTAAATCCTAAATCAATTGCTCCTGAACAGATATCTGGACTTTGCCCATGGTCTTGGTGCATAACAACGGGAATATGGGGATAGGACTCAACAGCTGCTTGAATTAAATGTTTTAAAAAACCTTCGCCTGCATATTTTCTAGCTCCAGCACTCGCCTGCATGATCACCGGTGCTCCGGTTTCATTCGCAGCGTCCATAATGGCTTGAACTTGTTCAAGATTGTTTACATTGAAGGCTGGAATTCCATAAGTATTTTCAGCGGCGTGATCGAGAAGTTCGCGTAAAGAGACGAGTGGCATATGAGTCTGTGAAGTGAAGTAGGTTGAGGGATTTTGGTTGCTTGTTTTAATTCTACAAGACTCATTAAGATAATTGTTGGAGAGTTGGTACTGAAAAGTTAAGAAACTTCACTAATTTTGAGCATATTTGTACCCCCTGGAGACCCCATAGGCTCGCCGCAAGTAATGGCATAAACATCACCTTTTTGAAAAATATTTTGCGTTTTGAGGTGTTTTTCCGCCTGAGCTAGTGCTGTGTCTCTATCAAGGCTTGTATCAAGCAATAAAGCATCTACATTCCTATACAAGGCCATTTTGCGTTGGGTGCTTAATTTATGAGTCAGCGCGTAGATCGGGATATGAATTTTGTGCCTACTCATCCACAAAGGCGTAGATCCTGACTCAGTAAGCGCAATCAATGCTTTTGCTCCAAGGTGGTGAGCAGTAAACAATGCCCCTAAGGCAATAGTCTGGTCTATTCGAGTAAAAGTTTTCCCGAGAAAGTCGTTATCTAGCTCGACTACTTCAGCCGCTTCGGCTGCGACACAGATTTGCGCCATCTGTTCGACCGTTTCAAGGGGGAAGCTCCCCGCTGCGGTCTCCGCGCTCAACATCACCGCGTCCGTGCCGTCAAGAACTGCATTTGCAACATCGCTAACCTCTGCCCTAGTTGGGGAGGGGTTGGTGATCATGCTCTCCATCATTTGAGTTGCAGTTATCACCAATTTATCAGCTTCTCGAGCTAGTTTGATCATTCTTTTTTGAAGTGCTGGAACTGTCGCATTTCCTACTTCAACGGCCAGGTCCCCCCTGGCGACCATAATTCCGTCACTTGCCCTCAAAATCTCTTCTAGGTTAGGAATTGCTTCTGCGCGTTCAATTTTTGCGATCAACCCGGGTTTGTGCTTAAACGGAGCTGCAGCAACGGTTGTGAGTTGGCGAGCCATCTCCATATCTGTTGCATTTTTGGGAAAACTAACAGCAACGTAATCAGCTTGAAAGCTCATTGCGGTTTTGATGTCCTCCATATCCTTAGAGGTAAGTGCTGCAGCGCTGAGTCCGCCTCCTTGTTTATTGATGCCCTTGTTGTTTGATAGCTTCCCTCCAGTAATGACTTTGGTGTGAATTTGTTCGCCAATCACTTTCTCAACTTTTAAAACGATCATTCCGTCATTGAGTAGCAAAATGTCCTCTGAGCGAACGTCTTGTGGCAGCTCTTTATAGTCTAGCCCCACTCCGCCGATATCACCTGGAGGCTCCCTTGACGCATCTAATACAAAACTATCGCCCCCCTTCAACATGACAAAGCCATCAGCAAATTTACCGACCCTAATTTTTGGACCCTGCAGATCCGCCATGATTGCCACTTCAATCCCGGTTTTGGCTGATATCTCCCTTACCCGTTTGGCCATATCAATGTGATCTTGCGGTTTGCCATGACTAAAGTTCAAACGAACTACATTAACCCCGGCAAGAATCATTTTTTCCAATAAGGCGGGATCGTTGGAGGCTGGGCCAAGAGTTGCAACGATTTTGGTTGCGCGACGTGTCTTCATTTTTATAACCTATAGCCATTAAAAACAATGATTTTCACATGAAATGATGACAAAAAGTACTCGGGTAAACGGCCCTATTAATTGAATATTTGAATCAATGATCTGTGGTGATGACAAGAACATGATGAGCTAATAAAGTGCTGTTCTTTGTCTCAAATCAATGCAATGCAATTACAAATTAAAAGGCTATAAATACTGACTTCCATTAATACAGCATGATGGTTACAATAGACGCATGATTTTTAAACTGCTGCGTGCACAAGGCACATCCACGTTTAAACTAAAAAGAATTTGAGAGACTCACTATATGAATTCACCTGAATTACCAATTCCTCCTGGGGAGCCAATACCGCACAGGAAAATAATCCGCGAGTGGTTACTTCCCTTGTCGGCTAAAACAACGCTCAATGCTTTAACAATGCTAGTTGTGGACTACATCGTCTGGGCTGGCTTTATGGCGGGCGCTGTATTGTTTGACGCTGCTTGGCAGCAACTTTTATGCTCCCTTGCCGCTGGGTTTTGCATTGGACGCCTGTTTATTATTGGGCATGACGCCTGTCATCAAAGTCTGACCCCCCACCGTACACTGAACAAATGGCTTGGGCGGATTGCATTTTTGCCCTCTCTCACTCCTTTTAGTTTATGGGATATTGGGCACAATGTTGTACATCACGGTTACACCAATCTAAAAGGCTTTGATTTTGTTTGGGCTCCTCTCACCAAAGAAGAATATTCTCAACTAGGCTTTTTGTCTCGTATGCGTGACCGACTTTACAGAAGCGGTTGGGCTCCAGGAATCTACTACATGATCGAGATTTGGTGGAAAAAAATGATTTTTCCTACTAAGGAGCAAATGCCAACACAAAGAGCAATTTTTATCCAAGACAATTTATTGGTTTGTGGGTTTGCTGCAGTTTGGTTGGCGCTTAGTATTACAGCAGCGTTTCTGACCAATCAGTCGGTATTGTGGGTTTTATTCACCACGGTATTCGTGCCATTTATGTTTTGGTGCGCAATGATCGGTTTCGTAGTCTATGTTCACCACACACACGTCAAAGTTTCTTGGCACGACGACCGAAGTGCTTGGTCTAAAGCTCAACCTTTTGTGTCCACCACAGTTCATTTGACCTTTCCGTTCAGAATTGGCGCCTTGATGCATCACATCATGGAGCACACTGCACACCACGTAGACATGAGCATCCCTCTTTACAAGCTCAAAGCAGCCCAATCCAAACTAGAAGAGTTGTTGCCCGAGCGGATTATTATTCAACCCTTTTCTTGGTCTTGGTACTTTGAAACGGCTAAGTCTTGTAAGTTATACGACTTCACACACAAGTGTTGGACTGATTACAAAGGGCACTTTACCAGCGTTCCCCATCCCCTTACATCTAGCGCGGTTGAGTCAAGCTAAAAGACTTGCTTTTTGTTGAAAATAGGGAAATTGGCTTTATTCATAAAACCAATCCCTAGTTACAGTGGAGGCTTATTTGTGCTCTGCGCGCTTGAGTAAGATTTCAAACGCAGGCAAAGTTTTACCCTCAAGAACCTCTAAAAATGCCCCTCCACCTGTAGAGATGTAGTCGACATTATTTTCAATTCCATATTTTGCAATTGCAGCCAATGTGTCTCCGCCACCAGCAAGCGTAAAAGCCTTAGATGCAGCTATTGCTTGAGCAATAGTTTTTGTGCCGTTTTCAAAAGCAGCAAATTCAAAAACACCTACGGGCCCATTCCAAACAATTGTTCCAGCTTTAAGTAATTGTCTGCTTAAAGACTCTGCGGTGTTCGGTCCAATATCTAGAATCAAATCATCATCTTCAACATTTTGTATAGATTTAATACTTGCAGGGGAATTTGCATCAAATCCTTTAGCAACTACAACATCAGTGGGAAGTGGTACCTCAGCACCTCTTGACTTCATTGTTTTCATAACAGCCAGCGCCTGATCAACTAAACCTGGCTCCGCTAAGCTTTTTCCTATGGAATGTCCGCTGGCAAGTAAAAATGTGTTGGCTATGCCTCCACCCACTATTAGTTGATCTACTTTATCAGCAAGAGATTCTAGGATAGATAGTTTTGTAGACACCTTTGATCCAGCAACAATAGCAACGAGTGGTCTTTTTGGATTAGCTAGTGCTTTGGAGATGGCATCAATTTCTGCTGATAGCAAAGGACCCGCACACGCAATAGGCGCATACTCTGCAATGCCGTAGGTGGTTCCCTCTGCGCGGTGTGCAGTCCCAAAAGCATCATTTACATAAATATCGCAAAGAGCTGCCATTTGTTTTGCTAGAGCCACATCATTTTTTTTCTCGCCCACATTGGTACGGCAATTTTCTAAAAGAACGACTTGCCCCGATTTAACACTGACGCCTTTAATCCAGTCTGTTCGTAGCTCTACTTGAGCGCCGAGTAGCTCACTCATGCGTTGACTTACATTTATTAAAGAGTCTTCCTTATTTAGCACCCCTTCTGTTGGCCGACCCAGATGAGAGGTCACCATTACAGCTGCACCTGCTTTAAGAGCCATTTGAATGCAAGGTATAGAGGCTTTAATACGAGTGTCCTCTGTGATTTGACCGTCTTTGTCAATTGGGACGTTCATGTCCGCTCTTATAAACACACGCTTACCATTAACTTGTCCGTTCTCACATAAATCTTTAAAACGAATAATTTTCATTCAAAGTCTCCAACTTTTAATTTTTGCTTTTCAACGAAATTCCAGTAATGCCCTCAAGCTCTGCAATGCTCAGGCCCTCTACAGTGTCGATCACAGAGATTCCATCTTTGGAACATTCAAAGGTTGCATGATCTGTATAAACTCGTTTAACGCAGCCCAGTCCTGTAAGGGGATAAGTGCACTGAGCAACGATTTTACTTTGACCGGATTTGGTTAATAAGTCCATCATTACCCAAGTTTGCTTTGCTCCAATGGCCAAATCCATTGCGCCGCCAACAGCAGGGATATCCTCAGGTAGGCCTGTGTGCCAGTTGGCAAGGTCCCCATGGGTGGACACTTGAAATGCGCCAAGAACACAGATGTCAAGGTGCCCTGCTCTCATCATTGCAAAGCTATCTGTGTGATGAAAATAAGAGCCACCGGCTAATAATGTTACGGGTTGTTTTCCGGCATTGATGAGGTCATAATCTTCTTCACCTTTAATAGGTGTTGGACCCATGCCCAAAATACCGTTTTCACTGTGAAGGCAAACCTCAGACTCGGCCGGTATATGGTTTGCAACCATGACAGGCATTCCAATGCCTAAATTAACATATGCGCCAGCCGGGATGTCTTGAGCGATTCGTGCTGCTATGGCGTCTTTAGACCTGGTTTTGTAATTCATGAAATTAGACTTTTGGTTTATGGTACTTTGTGACTTGGTTCTGGGACTAAAATTATTTTATTCACAAAAATACCTGGTGTAACGATACTCTCGGGATCAAGGTCCCCCAGATCTAGTATTTCATAAACAGAAGCTACTGTGCACTTGGCAGCCATTGCCATGGAAGGTCCAAAGTTGCGAGCCGATTTTCTGTAAGTGAGATTGCCCCATCTGTCTCCTTTGTAAGCTTTGATGAGCGCAAAATCTGCGTGAATGGGATACTCTAAAACATACATTCGACCATTGATTTCCCGAGTCTCTTTGGGTGTGCCATCGCTGTGTTTTGCTAGCTCTGTTCCGTAGCCAGTTGGGGTAAAAAATGCCCCTATCCCAGCGCCCGCAGCTCGGATGCGTTCAGATAAATTACCCTGGGGTACCAACTCCAGCTCAATTTTGCCGGCCTTGTAGAGGGCATCAAAGACATAAGAGTCGGTCGAGCGAGGGTAGCTACAGATAATTTTCTGAACTCTCTCTGTTTTAAGCAAAGCCGCAAGACCCTCATCCCCATTTCCTGCATTGTTATTGATGATTGTTAGGTTTCGGATATCTTTGTCATTCAATATCTGAATAAAACCCTCGATGAGTTCGTTAGGTATCCCAGCGGTTCCAAAGCCACCGACCATGACAGAAGCACCAGATTGAATACTGGTAATAGCTTCGGATATTGAGTTGACAATTTTGTTAATCATTTTGAAAATAAAAATTACTCGAATTACGTGAATTAATTCCAACCGATACCTAAATGAAGCGGAATGTAGACGCACATACCAACTACGATCGTACCAAAGACCGCTTGCCCTTTGCCTCGTTTAATCATAAAAAATACACCACCCGCAAGGGCTCCGTAGATTTTCGCATTCGTTAAAGGGAAGGCAAACTCACCTTGCCAAATAAATATCTCAGGAAATATCACGGCTGACAACGCTGCAATGGGTGCAAATTGAAGCCCTCGCACCACGACCTCGGGCAATTTCCAATGTTTATCTGATATGAAGAAAAATGAGCGCGTGACTAAGGTTATCAAGGCAAGCCCAAAAATGCACAGCATATTCCAAGCCTCAGTCATTGGACGCGCCCTCACGCGATTTATTATTGCGGCTGTAAATCTCCTCGAGTAAAAGGCAAGTACATACCGAACAGATTATTGCTAAAAGTATATTTAGCTTTAAGGGGAGTAAAAAATAAATAATTGCAACACACCCTCCTGAAACGCAGGAGATGACCTTGAGCAAAGAGTTGGCTAACGAGCAGGTGACTCCAATAAGAGCTAAAACACCTGCAAACCCAAGTCCCCATTGAATCGGTATGTAGTGAGCTAATGCTATTCCAAACAGGCTAGCCATCATCCAACTTGACCAGTTGACAAAGCAGTTTCCTGCCAAATAAGCCTGCTCAACTCGTTGCCCCTCTGGTTCCGTGGAAGGGATTTGAAACCGTCTGACAAACTGGACATAAGATAAATCTGCCGTCAAGTAGGCTGCGCATAGTCTTTGCCATCTGGGCCAATTCATCATATACCCTCGCAAATGGGCGCTGAACACTACAAAACGCAAGTTGACACAAAAGGCAGTTGCCCAAATCACCCAAAGAGGCGCACCTACAACGATCAAGGGAATTGCAGCAAGTTGAGAGCTTCCTGCGAAGACAAGTAGAGTCATCGCAACTGAATCAACCACACTCATACCCGATTGAATCATACTTACACCAATCATCATGCCCCAAGCCGCTACACCTGGAGCGGCACTGCTGATATCTCTCATGCCCACCTTGAATGCTGGGTGAGAATAGTTTTCTTTTATGAAAAACATGGATTACTTTGAGCCATTAGCCTTAAGAAAATTGCCTAGGGCCAGATTCAAAATAAGAGCCTTGAGGAATCGGAGACCCTTGGATGAAAGAAGATACCGCTAAGCGCTTGGCGCCGGCTTTTTGCAACTCCGTAATACGCAAAAGACCATCTCCGGTTAGAACATCTATTGAGTTTGATGAAATTTTTACGATTGAACCAGGTCGCGACTTTTGCTCAGTGCCTTGCGTTATGAGATCGTTTAAACTAATTGCAGACCAAATCTTAAGCGTTTCCCCGTTCAAAGAGGATTGAAGTCCTGGTGTGGGTGTAAAAGCCCTTAACTTTCTCTCAATTTGTTTTGAGCTTTTCGACCAATCGATCCAAGTTTCAGCTTTTTCAATTTTGTGTGCATAAGTGATCCCTTCACTTGATTGGGCTATTGGTTTTAAGCTGCTGATATGGGCCAGTGTTTCTAAAAGTAACAACGCACCGCTTGTTGCAAGTTTGTCATGCATTGAAGCCGTCGTCTCAAATGGCTCAATTTTTAATTCTTGCGACATTAATATGGGACCAGTATCTAAACCCTGATCCATTTGCATAATACAAATACCGGTCTTTAAATCTCCTGCCTCTATAGCTCTATGAATAGGGGCTGCGCCGCGCCAACGGGGTAAAAGCGAGGCGTGGATATTCAAACAACCTAGGGGTGCGCTTTGAAGAACCCAATTGGGAAGTATGAGACCATAAGCCGCAACGATGATCACGTCTGGCTGTAAATCTTTTATGAATTTTTGAGCCGCAAGCGCATCTTCTGGGTATTTACCGTCTAAGCGAAGGCTCCTGGGTTGAGAGCAAGGAATTTGGCTATCGATTGCGAATTGTTTGACGACCGATGCTTGTAACTTCATCCCTCTGCCCGCTGGACGATCGGGCTGAGAAAGAACGCCAACAACTATTGCACGGCGAGGCTCTGAGCTGTGTAAAAGTTCAAGTGCCTTTAGAGCAAATTCAGGCGTACCTGCAAATATTACCCTCAAAGGAAGTAACTCATCCGCTGAGGGGAGAGATTGTGGGGGTATTGCGGCGCTCAACGGCTTTGTTCACGTTGTAGTTTTAACATTTTCGTTTTGATTCTATTGCGCTTTAATGTTGACAAATAATCTACGAAAACCTTTCCCTCCAAGTGATCCATTTCATGTTGTACGCATACTGCCAATAACTCTTTCGCATGGATCTCTCTAGTCTGACCCGTTTTATCCATTGCGGCGACCTTTATCTCTAAGGCACGTTCAATTGAATCATATGTATTTGGGACAGACAAACAACCCTCATCCCCCTTTACTCGATCAGGATGTGCCCAAACAATTTCAGGGTTTATTAAAACGATGGGGGACTCCCTGTTGTCAGAGACATCGATAACAATGATTCGCTGATGTACATCGACTTGAGTGGCTGCCAAACCAATGCCGTTGGAGTCATACATCGTCTCAATCATGTCATCAATCAAAGTAATAATCTCAGGCGTTACTTCAGCAACAGATCGAGCAATGGTATACAAACGGGGGTCTGGGTAGCAAAGAATGTTCAATAAAGCCATAGGTGTATTTTCGTCTATTTAACAAATTGTGTCATAGGAGCTTGAGAATAGTTCAATTCATTTTGAGGAAATGTTCTAAAACAGATTAATTTTTCATCATTTAAAAATGGACATAGGAACTAAATAAAAAAGCATTAAATTAAATTTTTTTAGGTTCGGTTGAAAAATAGCAAAAATCCAGGTATAGTGGATTCATATGTTTGATGTTCTTGTTTTTGTCTACGAACATTACTGGGAGGCTGATGCTTGTCCAGAGCTACCTCTTCTGGGGCGACGATTAACCGCCGCCGGATTCGAGGGCGATGAAATTGAGCAAGCACTGCATTGGCTAGAAGGCCTAGATGCAGCATCAAAAAGCGCTGACTTTATAGATATTGCTCCAAAATCTAATTTAAATACATCACTCTCTGGACAACCACAACCCCTGTCAATCGATCCATCGCCAGACAGTCTTCGTGTTTACTCGCAAAATGAACTCTATCGACTGGGCGTAGAGTGCGTTGGGTTTTTGAAGTTTTTAGAGAATGCGGGCGTGATGCCTTGTGCAATGCGAGAAATCGTTTTAGATAGAGCCATGGCATCCCCCGTTGAGGAGATTGCCTTAGATGACTTTAAGATTATTATTTTGATGGTTTACTGGAGTTTCGGAATAGAGCCAGACGTCCTCATACTGGATGAACTCTGTGACGATGATGATAGAGTTTCACATTAATCTGATTAGTACAGATTAGTGATTGGGTTAGGGAAGTTTAACCTCCATAATCACAATTCTTAATTAGATGATTAGACTACCGCTCCTGAGTTAGGGTCATTAGGATCCAGATCACCACCCGAGGAATTGTTTTTAATTAAATCTTCTCTTTTGATGCCTAGCCACATCGCCAAAGCCGCAGCAACGAAGACAGAAGAATAAATACCAAACAAAATACCAATAGTTAACGCTAGTGCAAAATAATGAAGCGTCTCCCCACCAAAAAGTAACATTGATAAAACCATTAACTGTGTACATCCGTGAGTGATGATGGTTCTACTCATAGTCGAAGTAATAGCGTTGTCGATAATCGCAACAGTTTGAAGCTTTCGTAGCCTTTTAAAGTTCTCTCTAATACGATCAAATATAACTACTGACTCATTAACTGAATAACCAAGTACTGCAAGAACTGCAGCTAATACGGGCAAAGAAAACTCCCACTGAAATGCTGCAAAAAAGCCCAAAATAATGATCACGTCATGAAGGTTCGCAATGATACCTGCAACAGCATATTTCCACTCAAAGCGAATTGCCAAATAAATCATTATTCCTACAATAACGCAAACTAATGCTTTTAACCCGTCCACAGCAAGCTCATCTCCGACTTGTGGCCCGACGAATTCACTTCTCCTCAGTACGGCACTCGCATCCGCTTCTTTAAGTAATTCCATTACTTTGGTGCTTTGCTCACTCGAAGCCACACCTTTAATAACTGGCATACGGATCAAAATATCGCGAGTAGAGCCGAAGTTTTGAATTTGTAAGTCGTTGTAACCAAGTGTGTTGATTTTGTTACGTAAATCATCTAAATTGACACTTTGCGCAAAATTAACCTCTACTAAAGTACCTCCTGTAAACTCAACAGAGAGGTGCAAGCCTTTGCTAAAAAGAAAGAAAATAGCGGCTAAAAAAGTTATGAATGAAACTGCGTTGAACGCAAGCGCATGCCGCATAAAGGGGATATCTCGGCGAATCTTAAAAAATTCCATGATGCTTTCTCGATTATTTCTTATTTGTTGACGGGGTCGATTTTTCGTTTGATGTTAGTGCATTGGTATCTGACCCACTCGGGCGCCATACCGTACCAATTGAAACGGTTTGCAATCTTTGTTTTTGACCATACCAAAGGTTAACTAAGCCTCTAGAGAAGAAGACCGCGGAGAACATACTAGTCAATATACCCAAGCAGTGCACTACGGCAAAGCCGCGTACAGGCCCAGAGCCAAATGCAAGAAGTGATAAACCCGCAATCAAAGTCGTAACGTTTGAGTCCAAGATCGTAGACCAAGCTCTCTCATACCCATTAAGAATGGCCGTTTGTGGTGCTGCCCCATTTCGAAGTTCTTCTCTGACTCTTTCATTAATTAAAACGTTTGCATCAATAGCCATTCCCAAGACTAAAGCCATTGCTGCCATACCTGGAAGAGTCAATGTTGCCTGTAGCATAGACAAAATAGCAACAAGCAACATTAAGTTAACAGCGAGCGCAATACTAGAGAAAATTCCAAATAATAGGTAGTAAATACACATAAATGTGGCTACTGCGACAAACCCCCAAGTTACGCTGTCAAAACCTTTTGCAATATTTTCTGCGCCAAGGCTAGGTCCAATGGTTCTCTCTTCAATAATCTCCATAGGTGCAGCAAGAGAGCCAGCTCTAAGTAAAAGAGCGGTATCGTTGGCCTCTACTGTGTTCATATGACCAGTTATTTGAACTCGTCCACCGCCTATCTCTGTGCGAATAACTGGGGCTGTGACAACTTCACCCTTTCCTTTTTCGAATAACAAAATAGCCATTCGTTTGCCTACGTTTTCACGGGTAATGTCTCTAAAGACTCTTGCGCCCTTAGCATCTAGCGTGAGGTGAACTGCAGCTTCTTGTGTTTGGTTATCAAAACCTGGTTGCGCATCAGTTAAATTTTCACCTGTCAATATGACTTGTTTTTTTACTACAACGGCCAAGCCGTTTCTGTCTGGAAAGCGCTCACTACCAAAAGGCACCAGCCCGTTATTTGTTTCAGCGCTCCTTGCCTCAGCGCTTTCATCTACTAAGCGCACCTCAAGAGTGGCTGTTCTTCCAAGAATATCTTTGGCCTTTGCGGTATCTTGTACGCCGGGTAATTGAACCACAATGCGGTCAAGCCCTTGTTGTTGAATAACAGGCTCAGATACACCAAGCTCATTGATCCTGTTGTGAAGTGTTGTAATGTTTTGTTTTAAAGCTTGCTCTTGTATCTTCTTAGCGGCTTGCGGTAAGAGCGTTGCTCGAAGTTTGATTTCACCGTTAGATGGTTCTTGTGTGCTTTGTAATTCTAAAAATTGATCTTTAATAGTACGAGAGGCTTCATCTGCGGTTGCTTTGTCCTTAAATAAAATTTCAATGATTTGACCATCGCGGGATATTCCACTGTGTCTAATATTTTTCTCTCTCAATTGACCTCGAATATCCCCAGCTAAAGATTCTGCTCTTTTCGTTAGTGCGGCCTGCATATCGACTTGCAACATGAAGTGCACACCACCCCTCAAATCAAGACCTAAATACATTGGATCTGCATGTAAATTTGAGATCCAAGTGGGAGATCTTGGGATTAGGTTCAAGGCGACAATGTAAGAGGGGTTGTCGACATTAGCGTTTAGTGTTTTTTGAATGAGCTCTTTTGCCTTTAATTGGTTTTCTGTATTATCAAAGCCAACTTTTAATGAACGACCAGCATCCAAGTTCATACTTGTTGGTGTCAGGGAGGCTTTCTCAAGAGCCTCTTTAACTTTTGACTGGACTGAGGAGTCTACGGTGAAAATACTCTTTGCTGCAGAAATTTGAACCGCCGGGGCCTCACCAAAAAAGTTCGGTAATGTATAAAGAGCTCCCACTAAAAGGGCGACAACAATGACTATGTATTTCCAAATGGGATAACGGTTCATATCTTTAATTTGTAATATGGGGGGCTTTTAAATATTCGGTAAAGCGTGACTGAGCAGAAGTATTTATCAGGTAACAGGCTAAAGCTGACCAGACCTTAAGAGATAGCTTGAAATGATCAAATGAATTCAATCAACAGATCCGTTTAGCAATAAACGTCCGAGTCAAAAACAAGTTTTGAATCGGACATTTCAAATCTCTATTTTAAAGAGCCTTTGGGTAATACTTGTACCACGGCGCTTCTTTGTAAATGAACCACAACTCCAGAGGCAATTTCTAGACCAATTTGTTGTTCCCCAAGTAAAGTTACTTTGCCTAAAAGACCGCCGGATGTTGCTACTTCGTCTCCCTTTGCAAGAGACTCAAGCATGGTTTTGTGCTCTTTTTGTCGCTTCATTTGTGGACGAATCATCACAAAATACAACACAGCAAACATTAATAAAAGAGGCAACATGCTCATCAAAGAAGAGCTTAAATCATTTCCTGCTGGGGTTGCAGCAGGGGCAGTTTGGGCATAAGCAGAAGAAATCAACACATCGAACTCCTAAATGGGCAACTGAGCCCGTATTTAAAAACAAAAGGGTGAACAAGATTTCAAGCATCCTATTCACCTCTTCAAGCAAACCTGCAATTGTATGCGTCAGAATGGCAAACTTAAACTACTGAAATTTTTACGCAATAGGTACTAAATTTTTACCCACAATACCGGCAAGTTCGAACATCGTCACAGAATCTTTACCAAAAACCACTTTTAGTTTGGCGTCTGCCAAAATGTTTCTCTTGTTTGTCGGATCTTGAAGATTATGTTCTTTGATGTAATCCCACAATTTCTTTATGATTTGAGTTCTGGCCACAGCTTCAGGTCCAATGACAGCTGCCAATGCTTCGTTTGGTTTGGTGCTTGGTGCCGTTGTACTTTGTTTACGAGGAGTTGCTGAGGTTTTTGGAGTTTTTGCTGTTTTCATTGTGGTTTTTTTGGTTGGGGTGCCTTTAGCAGTTTTTGCAGGGGCGGTTTTACGTGGTGGATATTTACTATTTCTTGGTTCAAAGGCAAAGTTGACTTTGCCCGCTTCTTCGTCCCAGCTAAGGTAGGCTTTAAAAGGCCTCCTTGTGCGCATTGAAACAAATTTATCGAGAAGATCTGTTTTGCCAGTATTCAAAAGCTTTTGGATCTGCTCTATCTCGATGGGTTGTTGAAGAACGATTTTGCCAGTTTTAAAGTCGCAACTTGGTGTCGGTTGCTCAAGAGTGGGAACGCTTTTTGAACAAACATAGTTACTGCCCCTTTCGAATACAGGGGCCTTGCATTTAGGGCAAGCGCCAAGAGTTGTTGCCGCATCAAAGGTAACAATCTCGCCAGTCTCTGCGTTCTTATCCTCTCCAAAATCAAACTCTAACTTCCAGTTTTTTTCCTCTTCATTGAATTTGAGTGCAATTTCTGCAGTAAAAGGCCAACCTGCTTTAGATCTAAAACCTTCTAATGGTCCGATTTTCTTGTTAAGAATAAATTGCTCAACCTCGTCTTGTTCGAAGGTACGACCTCCAGGTGTTTTTCCAAAAGAAAAACCGCAACCCTCAGCATCACCGGTGTTTCCGCAGCAACTGTATCTGCGGTAATTTTCTTTTACAACTCCGCCACAATTCGGGCAGGGCGTGCTTAGGGTTGAATAGTCTCCCGGTATGGTGTCTCTGTCATATTCTTTTGCTTTTTTGACCATATGCTGAGTCATCTCAGCAATTTCTTTCATGAAATTTTCGCGAGACAGTTTACCTTGCTCGATGAGCGCTAATTTATGCTCCCATTCTCCGGTTAAAGCTGGATGAGACAATTCTTCAACTCCAAGCCCTCGTAGCAAGGTCATCAATTGAAAGGCCTTAGCAGTAGGAATCAGCTCTCTGAGATCGCGGATGATGTATTTTTCATTGAGCAAGCCTTCAATGATCGCGGCACGGGTGGCAGGTGTTCCCAGACCCTTTTCCATCATGGCCTCTCGAAGATCCTCGTCCTCTACGAGTTTGCCTGCACCCTCCATAGCCCCAAGGAGTGTGGCCTCAGTATATCTAGCTGGGGGTCTGGTTTTTAGAGCCTTGGGATCAGCACTTTCTACCAATGGCTTTTCACCAATTTGAAGCACGACAAGTCCCGCCTCCTTGTCGTCCTCATCTTGTGCTTCCTTACCAAAAATTGCTTGCCATCCTGGATTAACCAAGATCTTGCCTTCGGTTTTGAAATGATGCGTAAGCCCAGCGTGCTCTACTTTGCTGATGCGGGTTGTGATTAAAAACTCTGCAGGTGGATAGAAAACACCAAGAAAACGACGCACAACAAGATCGTATAGCTTTTGCTCAGCTTCAGATAATCCACTCGGTGCTTCAACTGTTGGAATAATGGCAAAGTGATCGCTAACTTTCGCGTTATCAAAAACCTTCTTGCTGGGTTTTATATATTTTTTATCAATTGCAATTTTTGCAAATGGAGCTAAGTGCTTCATGGAGCTATTCGCAATCATCTCAAAAGTAGAGTGAACTGTAGGTAAATAGTCCTCTGGTAAATGCCTTGAGTCGGTTCTTGGATAAGTTAAAGCTTTATGCCGCTCATACAAACTTTGTGCAAGCGCAAGGGTGGTTTTTGCGGAAAACCCAAATCTGCTATTTGCCTCTCTTTGTAGAGAAGTAAGATCAAAAAGTCCTGGACTCCCTTTGTTTGAGGGGGAACTTTCTTCGGTGACGATAGCGGTTTTGCCTTTGAGGTGATTGGCTATGTCTAAAGCTTCTTTTTCACTCCAAACACGGTCAGCCTTCTTTTCTGAGTCGTCATCATTTTTTTTGTGATTAGGTTCAAACCACTTGCCCGAGTAACTCCCCGCTTGGGCCTTAAAGCTCGCATGTATCTCCCAGTAGTCCCGACTAATAAATTTTCGAATCAACTCCTCGCGCTCAACTACAACGCTCAGTGTTGGTGTTTGAACCCGTCCAACCGTTGTTAGGAAAAAGCCTCCGTCTCTAGAATTAAAAGCAGTAAAGGCTCGAGTACCGTTGATACCAACCAACCAATCGGCCTCAGATCGACAGCGAGCCGCATCCGCGAGCCCTTGCATTTGTTTATTTGTTCGAAGTTTTTCAAATCCGTCTCTTATCGCCTGGGGCGTCATGCTTTGAAGCCAAAGCCGCTTCACTGGCTTTTCTAATGGCTTCTTACCCCCCGCAAATTGCTCGATCAAACGAAAGATCAACTCACCCTCTCGTCCTGCATCACAAGCATTTACCAAGTCTGTTACGTCTTTTCTTTTTGCAAGCTTCACCACAGCATTTAATCGCGGCTTGGTTCTCTCAACAGGTTTTAGTTCAAAATAGGGCGGAATCACAGGCAAATTTGCGAAACTCCATTTGCCTCTTTTGACCTCAAACTCCTCTGGAGCTTGAATTTCAAGCAAATGACCCACCGCGCTGGTGATCAAATACTGGTCGTTTTCAAAGTGATCATCATGCTTCTCAAACTTACCCGCAAGCGGCGTTAGTGCTTTAACAATGTCTTGAGCTACGGATGGCTTTTCGGCAATAACCAAAGTCTTACTCATTAGAATGCGTTCCTCAAATTGAAATTCTCATTTAGTTTATTTTTCTAGATTGCACGAACTTTGTTGAACCTACAATGCGGGATTATTGCTTGTTATTGCGAATTTTGTGCAGGGCTAATCTTAACTACTTTTTAATGTAATGAAAAAAGCGACTGAAAAATTATTGGGTCGACGAATTCAAGTCAGGCGTTCAGGCGTTCATGGCAAAGGTGTTTTCGCACTTCAAGATATCCCCAAGGGTGAATTGATCATTCAGTATGTGGGTGAGATTATTACCTGGAAAGCGGCCGAGAAAAGGCATCCTCACAATCCAAAAGAGCCAAATCACACCTTTTATTTCCATATCAATGATAAACATGTCATTGATGGCGGGGTGGGTGGCAATGCTTCTCGTTGGATTAATCACTCATGCAACCCAAATTGTGAGGCCGATGAAATTGGCGAAGAGGTTTACATTAAGGCAATAAAGAAAATTAAATCTGGAGATGAGTTGACATACGACTACGGTTTAACAATAGATGAGCCTTATACAAAAAAACTAAAGTCTGAATTTCCATGTTGGTGTGGTGCTAAGACTTGTAGAGGCACACTTTTGGCACCTAAAACTAAAAGGTGAGTTAGATTGAACTGGCCTGTTGAGGATTTGTGGTTGGAGGTCGAGCCCGATCTCCCAGGTTTTAGCGTGGAGGTTCTTGCCCAGGTCGATTCAACTAACGACGAATTGATGCGAAGGGCAAAGAAGGGAAATACAGATCCAATCCTATTGTTAGCTAACGAACAGACTGCTGGCAAGGGCCGAAGGGGTAGGGTTTGGCATTCAGTTCCAGGTCAATCTCTTACGTTTTCTTTGGGTTTAAATTTGAATCCCATGATTTGGTCCGGCTTGTCGTTGGTCGTCGGTTTGGGAATTTTGAGGGGATTGGACCCCTTTAGAAAAATGTCGATCGGTCTTAAGTGGCCTAACGATCTTTGGGTTGGTCCTGCAACTGGCGCACGTAAATTGGGCGGTATATTGATGGAATCCAATGTCATTGGATCCCCAAATTTTACAAACAAACAAGACCAGAGCAGATATTGTGTGATTGGTATTGGAATCAACATTAATGCCCCAAAAGATGTAAGTTTAAAAATGCCTGCTATCGGGTTAGAAGATTTAGACCCAGGGCTGACCCCGCAAACGGCACTGCTCAGGGTTGTGCCAGAAGTGGTTAAATATGTAAAGCAATTTTGTAGCAAAGGATTTACAGGGTTTGTTACAGAATTCAATGCTCTTGATATTCTTAATGGAGAGGCTGTTTCAATGTCCAATGGAGTTCAGGGACTGGCTAGGGGCGTTAACGCATTGGGTGAATTGTTGATCCAAACAAAAGAGGGTTTGGTTACTATTTCCAGCGATGAGGTGAGCTTATTGAGTTTTCTGCATCAAAGAGATTAGAGCTATTAACGAGAGCTTGTTGGAGAATAAAGTGAGAAAATTAATTAAATATCCATTTTTGTTGTTTTGGATTTCCATCAACATTTTGATTTTTGTTGCTTCAACGCCGGCATCTCAAATTTTTTTTAGAGACATTTTCAATCAAACAACAACAGAGCAACCCATTAGAGTTCTGGAAGAGCTTAATCCAGAGGCGGCTACACTGCTAAAAACGGTTGATTCAAATGGACTTGAAAAGCGATTAGCCCCTACGGAGTCTGTATCCAGCGAAGTTATTTTTAAAAACCACTAGCCACTAACCCCCAAAAATCATGATGAAACTTAAACTTTATTTTGGTCCAGGAGCTTGTTCATTTGTACCCCACTCATTATTAGAGATTGCTCAAGTAGAGTTTGAGCCTCAAATGGTTAAGCTTCATAAAGGAGAGCAATATGAACAACCATTTATTCAAATCAATCCACGCTCTCAAGTGCCTGTGTTAGTGGACGGCGATACAGTGATCACTCAAATATTAGCCATTGTGCTCTACCTCGATACTAGATTTTCTGAGGCTAATTTTTTCCCCAAGGAGCCAAAAGAGAGAGCTAAAGCGATTGAGTTATTTGCCTGGATGAACAATACGGTTCATCCCACATTCACACATATCTTTATGCCTAATAAATTCACCAATAATGAAGCGGCTCAATCGGAAATTAAGAATTTTGCCAAAGAACAATACCGCTCCCATTTAGTTGAGATTCAAAGGCAAGTCCAGACTAGTCAACAACTTGGCTATGCATGGCTGACAGGTGCAAACATCGGACCCCTAGATGTGTATGCAGTGACATTGATGAGATGGGGGACTATGGCACAAATAGCGCCTACAGAATTCCCAGTTTTATGGGACTTTGTTCAACGTGTCAGTGAGGTTCCAGGCGTTAAACGAGCGATTGAGCGAGAGAGGTTGCAGCTAAATCTTTACAAGGCTTAGCAAGCATTTCTTAACCCTGTCTTTGTTCTCTTTGGGTGACGTTCTCTTGGGTATAAACTTCTAAAGCAAGTTCCGTTACTGTTGCGACTTCATGCCCAACTTCGCTATGAAACTCTTGCTCAGCAACCCTTACAGCTCGCTCGAACCCAGATAGCCAACTTAGGCCTGTTGGGGTGAAACGAATTATCTTCGCACGCGCATCTCTTGGGTCATCATCTCTTTGAATCAATCCCCAGGCGGCGCATTGGTTTACTAACTCACCCATACCTTGTTTTGTTACTCCTGCACTTTGTGCAAGATCCGTCAATCGAGAGCCCTCAAGTGCGAGGTGCCGAGTGATGTGAATATGTGCTGCACTGACTTGTTCACGTGCGGCTAAATTTGAAAGCGCTAATGGCACCTCTGGGTCATTTGACATTAAATACAAAACTCTTTCATCAAAGCGTCGCATTGCCTCGCCCAGTAAACGACCCAAATGAGTTTGGCGCCAATCTTGATGTTTGTTAGGTTGAATGCTCATTTGCTATATAGTAAAGTAAATTGACTAAAAATACATTGATTTCAATATATAAATTGAGATAAAGTACTGCCTAGGCATCCAGTCTGGTTAAATATACAGATAAATAGTTTTCGGATCATCATTCAACTCAAAGGAAAAAACCATGGAATCAGCAACAAAAGGCGCCCCAGCAACAAGCGAAAAGGGAAAAGCATTACAAGCCGCATTGGCTCAAATCGAAAAACAATTCGGTAAGGGCACGATCATGCGCTTGGGTGAGGGTGAGGTAATTGAAGATATCCAAGTCGTCTCAACGGGTTCCCTGGGACTTGATGTGGCTCTTGGAGTCGGTGGTCTCCCAAGAGGGCGTGTCATTGAGATTTATGGACCTGAATCGTCTGGTAAGACAACGCTGACATTGCAAGTGATTGCAGAAATGCAGCGCCAAGCTGGGACCTGCGCGTTTGTAGACGCCGAACATGCATTGGATGTGCAATATGCCCAAAAACTTGGCGTTAATTTGCAAGAGCTTTTGATAAGTCAACCTGATACCGGCGAGCAAGCGCTTGAGATAGTGGATAGCTTGGTCCGCTCAGGTGCGGTAGATTTGGTGGTTGTTGATTCCGTGGCTGCATTGACGCCTCGGGCTGAGATTGAAGGCGAGATGGGAGACTCTTTGCCTGGACTTCAAGCGCGCTTGATGAGTCAAGCTTTGAGAAAATTAACTGCCAGTATTAAAAAAACCAATTGCACCGTTATCTTTATTAATCAAATTCGGATGAAGATTGGTGTGATGTTCGGTAGTCCTGAGACAACAACAGGCGGAAATGCACTTAAATTTTATGCGTCTGTTCGTTTAGATATTCGCAGAACCGGCACGATTAAAAGGGGAGAGGATGCGGTGGGTAACGAGACTAAGGTCAAAGTGGTTAAAAATAAAGTCGCACCGCCCTTTAAAACCGCTGAGTTTGATATTTTGTTTGGAGAAGGAATCAGCAGGCAGGGTGAAATTATCGATCTGGGAGTTAACGCAAAAATCATCGAAAAATCGGGCGCTTGGTATGCTTACAACGGAGAGAAAATTGGACAAGGTAGGGATAACGCACGAGAGTTTTTAAGAGAAAACCCAGAGCTTGCCTTTGAGATCGAGAACAAAGTACGTGAATCCCTTGGTGTCCCCTTATTGCTTGAGCCAGTGATTGGTTTTGAAGGGCAAGATGACTCAGAGGATGTGGCCACTCCACACGCCAAAGAATTGAAAGAGCCAAAGGGTCGCGCAGCAAAAGCCAAGGCGGCAAAGGAAGCTGCAGAAGTCCTAGCCGAGGCGAGTGCCTTGGAAACAGAAGAGACTAAAGCGTAATTTAGTTTGTGATAATAAACCAGAAGTTATCAAACCAACCAGGCCCGTCGTTAAAAGGACGGGCCCTTCGTTTGTTATCAAATCGTGAGCACTCTAAACTAGAACTTATAAAAAAACTTAAAGTCCACGCGCAAACTCCTGAAGAGTTGTCCCAAGTCATGGATTGGCTACTAGCAAAGGGATTTATCAATGAGAAACGTGTTCTTGAGTCGGTTATTTACAGAAGAGCAACAAAATTAGGTTACGCAAGAGTCGCCCGTGAATTACAAGAAAAGGGGTTGGACAGCGAGGCTATTGCAAATGCAGTCAATGAACTTAAGAGTTCAGAGCGTCAAAGGGCAAGCGATGTTTGGTTCAAAAAGTTTAAAAGTAAAGCACTTACGTCCTCCGAGAGAGCAAAACAAATGAGGTTTTTGCTTTCAAGAGGATTTGCTCCCTCTGTGGTCAGTCAAGTTGTTAATTCTGCGGGCAAAACTCAGGACGAACACTTGGAAAATTACGAATTGACCATAGACAAAGATGACATCGATAACACAGATGATTTATAGGAACTATGAGATGCTATTCACTTCCTAAGTTAATCCTGTCTGATTTCTTACAAATTTGAAATTACACTGCAAGGTTAAAGGCCTAACATCAGTTTTAAGTTTTGTGTTGCAGCTCCGCTTGCACCTTTCCCTAGGTTATCAAATTGTGCGAAAAGTACAGTTTGTTGGGTAACGTCGTTAGAGAAAACATGTAATGCCATCACATCTGTTCCTGCTAATGTGGTTGCGCTTAATTTCGCAGCTGGATCGCCGCGATGAACACTAACGATGGGATGAGAGGGAGCGCAAACAGATTCGTAATGCTCTTTTAAAGCTTGGAATATATCTTTTGAAGTGTAACCAGAGTTGAGCTGGCTCAGATGAAGTGGCAACTGTACAAGCATACCTTGGCGGAAACTTGCTACGCTAGGAACAAAAATTGGTGTTGTGGCAAGACCCGTGTATTTCATAATTTCTGGCAAATGCTTGTGGGTTAGGCCCAGGGCATAGGCTTCAAAACGCGGGTTAGCGGAGGCCTCAAATTCTTCAATCATAGATCTCCCACCACCAGAGTAGCCACTTACGCTTGGCAGGCATAGCGGCGTCTGTGGGCTGATCAGGCCTTGCTTAATTAGTGGACTAATGAGCGCAATAGCACCCGTTGCGTAACACCCTGGATTGGAAACCATAGAGGCGGATTTGATGAGCAGAGCTTGATCAGTGCTTAGCTCAGCAAAACCATAAACCCAATCAGGATCAGTCCTATGGGCAGTAGATGCATCAAGAATCTTAGGCTTGTGACCCGAAAGTCCGTGGATAAGCTGCACAGACTCTAGAGCGGCATCGTCATGAAGGCACAGAATAACCAAATCAACACCCTGCATAATTTCTTGTTTAACTCGAACGTCCTTGCGATGCTCAGGTGCAATAGAAATAATTTCAATTTCTGGCATTGACTGCAAACGCTCACGAATTTGCAATCCAGTAGTACCTGCTTCGCCGTCGATGAAGATTTTTGACATAAGAGTTGAAACTTTCTAAATTAAAACTTTTAAAAGAGCCTAACAGGAACTTTAGTAACAAAAAAGCATAAAAACTGAGCTAAATCAGACAATTGTGCACCGCACCATGATACATTTCAACACGGTAAAGTCTCCAGATCAGGTTATTATCGCAAAGCAAACCTGTCATTAACATTGATTTAAAAAGATTATGAAGATACACGAGTACCAAGGCAAGGAAATCTTGCGTAATTTTGGCGTTCCAGTTCCCCGCGGAATTCCTGCTTTCACTGTCCAAGAAGCCGTAGAAGCGGCTCAAAAACTTGGTGGACCAGTTTGGGTTGTAAAGGCCCAAATTCATGCCGGAGGCAGAGGCAAAGGAGGTGGCGTAAAGCTTGCCAGATCCGTAGATGAAGTTAAAAAACTTGCCAGCGAAATACTTGGTATGCAGTTGATCACTCATCAAACAGGACCCATGGGTCAAAAGGTTCGCCGATTATTGATTGAAGACGGCGCAGATATTAAAAAAGAGTATTACGTCTCTATCGTAACTGATAGGGCATCCCAAAAGGTTGCAATGATGGCATCCTCTGAAGGCGGTATGGACATCGAAGAGGTAGCTCACAGCACTCCTGAGAAGATCGTTAAGGTCTTTATCGATCCACTCATTGGCTTGACAAATGAGCAAGCACTATCAGTGGCTCAAAGTATAGGCGTCCCTGCCGCATCAACTGAGCAAGCAATTGATGTATTTAAAAAGTTATACGAATGTTATCAAGCAACCGACTCCTCATTGGCCGAAATTAATCCGCTTATCCTGGAAGGTAATGGGGGAATCAAAGCACTTGATGCCAAATTTAATTTTGATCCAAATGCACTCTTTAGGCATCCAGAAATCGTTGCCTACAGAGATTTAGATGAAGAAGATCCCGCAGAGATCGAGGCCTCTAAATTTGATTTGGCCTACATAAGTTTAGATGGAAATATTGGATGCCTAGTTAATGGCGCAGGACTTGCCATGGCAACCATGGATACCATCAAGTTGTTTGGAGCTGAACCCGCAAACTTTCTAGACGTAGGCGGAGGTGCGACGCCCGAGAAAGTGACTGAGGCTTTCAAAATCATGTTGAAAAACCCAAAAGTCAAAGCAATTTTAGTGAACATCTTTGGTGGAATTATGAAATGCGACACCATTGCCAATGGCGTCATCACTGCCTGCAAGGCAGTTAATTTAAGTGTGCCTTTGGTTGTCCGAATGAAGGGAACTAATGAAGACTTGGGCAAGAAAATGCTCGCTGACTCGGGCCTCCCCATCATTAGCGCCGACACGATGGCGCAAGCAGCTCAACAAGTAGTTGCAGCTTTGAACTGACCCTAAGGAAAATTAGCATGTCAATTTATATCGATAAAAACACAAAAGTCATCACGCAGGGTATTACGGGTAAAACAGGTCAATTTCATACAGAAAAGTGCCAAGAATACGCAAATGGGAAAAATTGTTTTGTTGCCGGCGTTAACCCTAAAAAAGCAGGCGAATCAATATTTAACATTCCAATTTATGCAACCGTTAAAGAAGCCGCTCAACAAACTGGTGCAACAGTTTCTGTAATCTATGTGCCCCCTGCCGGGGCGGCTGCAGCGATTTGGGAGGCTGTAGAGGCGGACTTAGATTTCACAATTTGTATCACAGAGGGAATCCCAGTTAGGGATATGCTTGAAGTGAGAAACAAAATGAAAGCAAAAGAGGCCGCGGGCGGCAAGAGGACTATCCTTCTTGGCCCTAACTGCCCAGGCCTGATCACACCAGATGAAATAAAGATTGGAATCATGCCAGGTCACATCCATAGAAAAGGCCGAATTGGTGTGGTGTCTCGCTCCGGCACGCTGACATATGAAGCCGTAGCACAACTTACTGAAATTGGTCTAGGACAGTCTAGTGCTGTTGGCATTGGTGGAGATCCAATCAATGGCCTTAAGCACATTGATGTGATGAAAGCCTTTAACGATGATCCTGAGACGGATGCGGTGATAATGATCGGTGAAATTGGTGGACCTGATGAAGCTGAAGCGGCTCGTTGGTGCAAAGCTAATATGAAAAAGCCTATTGTTGGTTTTATCGCAGGAGTTACCGCCCCGGCAGGCAAACGAATGGGACATGCTGGAGCTTTAATCTCTGGTGGCGAAGACACTGCTGATGCAAAATTGAGCATCATGGAGGAGTGCGGTTTTAAAATCACACGCAATCCCTCAGAGATGGGCAAACTCTTAAAGGCAATGCTTTAATTCGCTATCGTCCTTAGCCACCACGCTTTACGCAGGTCGTAATAGCGTGGTATCTCTAGTGAAAGCCTTAACTTCTTTATCTTGAGGATGAATGATTAAGGCAACCAAATTAACCAAAAAATAATTCTGTGCGAACCTCGTTTCTTCAGCGTGGAATGACACTCATACAAGTCATGGCCACACTTGGTGTCTTAGGCGTCATATTGGCCGCCTCCACATCTGGATACCTCAAGCATCAAAACGCTTTCCAAATTAATGAAGCATTTGAACAAGCGCAAATCGCAACCAAAGTGGTGAATCAAAACTATGAGGCATACCTGTATAAAAAAACCGATGCCCCAATCGATTTTGCAGCTGGGTACACTGAGAAATATGCAAAAGACTTAACTTGGAACGTAAAAATTGACTCAATTAGCGGAGCAGTTATAGCCAGTGTTTTGGTAGACGCTAAGACATCAACTTTTTTATTGATACCCACTAAACAAAAAAGTGCAGAACCTGTTGCTCAAGTTCAACCTCAAAGTGATATAGATAAAAAAGATTTCTCGATAAAAGCCAATGCTGGCCTGTTTTGGATCTGTGCCATTAAAAACTCAGAGATCCCCAGCCAAGACCTAATGCTCGGGGCTCTATCCTCACAATTACAGACCCCTGACTTGGTTGATGAACTTAGACCGGCTAACTGCCGCTAAACATTGCCTCAAGGTTTAAATTTCTTTAGCTCGAAATCGACAATTAACGGACTTTAAATAGCAATTATTTTCATCATGATTCAGATGAAGTGAAAAAATAGGAAAAAATGAATGGCGTGGTGGACTCTTTATAACCAAGAAATTGATCTAGCACTTCTCGTTGTTGAAATGAAAAAAGAGGGAAGAACTCTTTATGTGCACGAGATCTATTCTTGGGGAGAGGTGAAGATACAGACAAAAGATGACACCCCACCCGAAATAGATTTGAAAAACTTATCCCCTTTTAATCTTTATAATTTTGATTGGTGTGAAGATTTTGAAGGCGGAGATTATAAGAATCAAAGTGGCGTTGAGTTCAAATCTCCCCAGGGAGTTTCAAAAGAAGAAATTCGAGCTTTAAAGAAAGCTTATGATGCAGACTGGATAACTGGACTTGAGCAAAATTTTCGCGCATCCCCCGACTACAGCGAAGCTTAGTCGCGGGTCAAGCGAAAGGAGCCGAAGGCGACATGTGTCACCTACGGAGGCGATTCTTGATCCTGGATATACGCAATGAGCTGCTCGATGCTCGCATGGCCACCAGCACTAACAACTCCATAGGCGCTGTTCCAAAAGCGAACTTTCCAGAAATACTTGCTCAAGTGCTGGGCAAATTCTTTCCTGATGTATCTGGAACTCACTGTCTTCAGATTAC
>CAIWAO010000066.1 GCA_903910745.1 uncultured Burkholderiales bacterium | reverse complement strand
TGAGTGGATTGATGTTGAGAACCCTTCCAATAAAACTATATTTGCACAAGTACCTCGCGCAAGAAAAGAAGATGTCAACATAGCAGTTCAGGCCGCAAAAACTGCGTTTGCGAGTTGGTCACGCACGGCAGCTGCGGATCGTGGAAAAATGCTCTACGCCATTACAGATGCGTTAGAGAAAAACAAAGAAGAGTTGGCTCGCTTGATCAGTACAGAGAACGGTAATGCACTTCGCACTCAAAGTCGTGGTGAGGTCAACATAGTTATTGAGATATTTAGATACGTTGCTGGTATAGCCCGTGAAATAAAGGGCAACACAATGTTTCTCAATGTTGAGAATTTAGATTACACCCGAAGAGAGCCCTACGGTGTGGTTGGAGCGATCGTTCCCTGGAATGCTCCGTTGATGTTGGCGGCATTAAAAATTGCTCCAGCCGTGATGACAGGTAATACCGTTGTTCTTAAAACTGCTGAGGACGCTCCCCTAGCTGTAACTGAGATGGGACGCATTTGTAATGAGTTTTTACCGGCCGGGGTGCTCAACGTCATAACAGGTTATGGACTTGAGTGTGGAGCGCCTCTTGCAGAGCATCCAGATGTCCCCAAAGTTTCCTTTACAGGCTCTACAGCAGTGGGTAGATCTATTTTGGCCGCGGCAAGTCAAAGAATCGCCGCTGTATCTTTAGAACTGGGCGGAAAGAGTCCACAAATTGTTTTTCCTGATGTAGACCTTGATTTCACCACTGAGGGCGTAATCACTGCGATGAGATTTTCAAGACAAGGTCAGTCGTGTACAGCGGGCTCAAGGGTTTACGTACATGAATCAATTGCAGATAAATTTTTAGATAAACTTGTTGGGAAATTAAGAAAATTTAAGATCGGTAATGCGTTAGATGAAAAAACCGACGCTGGAAGTTTAGTTAATCTAAAACAGTTCAACAGGGTTTGCTCCTACGTAAAAGAGGCAATGCATGCCCACCCTGATGCACTTATATTAGGTGGTCTGCCAAGTGAAACCGGACCTTTGTCTGAGGGATACTTCTTTGAGCCGACCATTTTCTTGAATTTGCCTGAATCTACTCGGATGACCCATGAAGAGGTTTTTGGACCTGTGCTATCAGTTTCAACTTGGTCAAGTGAGAGTGATGTCATAAAACAAGCAAATTCATCCGAATACGGTTTGGCGGCCTTTGTTTGGTCAAGAGCGGGAGCACCCGCACTTAGAATGGCTCATGAGCTTCAAGCGGGTTGGGTGCTGGTTAACCAAGGAGGAGGCCAAGCTATTGGACATTCTTACGGCGGAATGAAACAAAGCGGAGCTGGGCGAGAGTTCTCATTAGAGGGAATACTAAATAGCTACACAGAGGTTAAACAAGTATCCGTCAGCCTGGGATCTCACGGGTTTTAATTTAGTTGTAATTAAACTTACACATATCATAATTAAGATTTTGTAATTATCTATGGATGGGTTACTTTCAATTAGTGGAAAAAAGATGATTAGAAATAGTAACTTTATAAATTTAGTCTTTGCAGGAGTTCTTCTAATAGCTCCTTGGGCTGTCACAGCAACGGAAAAAGTGACCATTCAACTTAAGTGGTCCCCGCAAGCGCAGTTTGCTGGGTATTATGTTGCACAGGCCAAAGGGTATTACAAAGATGCGGGCTTAGATGTAACCATCAAGCCTGGAGGCGCTGACATTAAAACAGTTCAAGTCATTGCCAGCAACGGCGCAGATGTCATTGTAAATTGGCTGCCAGGCGCATTAGCAGCAAGAGAAGAGGGTATTCCTCTTGTAAATATTGCACAAATATTTAATAAATCTGGATTAATGTTGACCTGTAAAAGATCCAATGGTGTTAACTCCCCCAAGGACTTTAAGGGCAAAACCATGGGCGTTTGGTTAGGCGGCAATGAGCATCCTTTTTTAAATTGGATGGCTAAATTGGGCTATAAACCTGATACAGATATTAAAATCTTGAAGCAAGGCCATGATTTGGATCTGCTCACTAAAAATCAGGCCGACTGCATCTCAACTATGATTTATAAAGAGTATTGGGAGCTAATTGACGCGGGTCTTAAAGAGTCTGATTTAATCAATTTTTCATACGACAAGGAGGGGGTTGGATCTTTAGAGGACGGTTTATATGTGCTTGAATCTAAATTAAAGGATCCCGCTTTCGTCTCAAAAATGGGTAAGTTTTTGAAGGCTTCTATGAAGGGCTGGAGTGATGCGGTGAAAGATCCCGATGGGACTGCAAAAATTATGGTTGCAGCTGACCGATCTGGCCATACTTCCGAGAAAATCCAAAAGCGTGCGATGGAGAACGTTGCAACTTTAATTACCAACGCTGGCACACCCAAAATGGGGTATTTGGAGCCTAAAGATTTTGAGAGAACAGTGAAAATATTAATATCCAACCAGGCTACACCATTTATTAAAAAAGATCCTGGAACTTCTGCATATACTTACGTTGTATGGGAGGCGGCGTCTAAATAGAGAATTAAAAAATATGCTTGTTTTAGGAATTGAGTCCTCGTGTGATGAAACTGGTGTTGCACTTGTCGAACTAACAGATGTAACCCAAACCGAGGTGCCGAAAACATCACAATGGCCAACGTTACTTGCCCAGGCACTGCATTCACAAATTGCTCTTCACAGCCCTTACGGCGGTGTTGTACCTGAGCTTGCAAGTCGAGACCATATTCAGCGGGTAGTCCCACTTGCACAGGCAGTGATGACGCAGGCAAAAAAACGATTCTCTGAAATTGAAGCTATAGCCTTTACAAAAGGACCCGGTTTAGCAGGTGCTTTGCTCGTCGGTGGGGGTGTAGCCTGTGCCCTTGGTGCTTCTCTAGACATTCCAGTCATTGGAATACACCATTTAGAGGGGCATCTGCTGTCTCCATTTTTGAGCAAAAATCCTCCCTCCTTTCCTTTCGTGGCTTTGCTTGTTTCTGGTGGCCATACGCAACTCATGCGGGTTCAGTCGGTGGGGGAGTACCAACTCTTAGGTGAGTCTATAGATGATGCTGCAGGAGAAGCATTTGATAAATCTGCAAAATTACTAGGCATAGACTATCCTGGTGGTCGGGAATTATCTGAATTGGCACAAACTGGCAACCCACAGGCATACCCCTTTCCCAGGCCATTGCTGCACAGCAAAGATTTGAATTTTTCTTTTGCAGGTCTAAAAACTTCAGTTCTTACGCAGTGCAAAAAATTAGGCGCGCAACTTAATTCAGAGCGGGCAAACTTGGCTGCTTCAACCCAAGCCGCAATTGTCGAGGTGCTTGTCAAAAAATCCCTTAAAGCGTTGGATCAAACTGGTCTATCTACCTTAGTTATCGCAGGCGGTGTGGGTGCCAACAAAGCCTTAAGGGAGTCATTGAACAAAGCCTGCAGGGTGGTCGGCGCATCTGTTTATTACCCAGAGATTGAGTTTTGTACAGACAACGGAGCCATGATCGCAATGGCGGGCGCAATGAGAATACAAGCCAAACGAGAGTTGCCAACAAAAAATTATTCATTTGAAGTTAACCCCCGCTGGCCACTAGATCAAATCAATCTATAAGGCTGATCAAAGTACAGGTAACGATGTAGCTTTATTGATTGGTAATTTCTTGATCAACGTTAGGTATAAAACGCCGTCTTCAAGTTTTGCCTTGCTGCTAGTAGGATCAATTTCCTCAGGTAATTCATAACCTTCGCTATAGGAGCGTTTAGCTTGATCGGTTGTATTAAAGCGAACCACATTGCCTTCTATGGAGATATTTAAATGCTCTTTAGATACTCCTGGCAAGTCAATTTCTAATCGATACTGGGTACTATCTTGTTCGAGTTTTGGTTTTTGTGGAGTCTTTAGCACCCCGTCAATGAAACGCTCGAAAGATACTAGGTTGCCCCTTGGATATGTAGGTGTTGAAGTCGCAGATATAAACATTTGAATTTCCTTTTTGGATTGAACAGAAGAATTAAAAAGATTTTCAAATCAATTTAATATACCTGTTTGGTTTTTTAGGCCTTACTCGTATGCAATGTAAGTGGGCATAGGGGGTATAAAATTCAAGGTGTTTTGGGAAACAATATTTTTAATGCTTTTCTCTTGAAATAGACTGAATCCGCCCTATTTAGGGGGGATTTATAATTTTCCAGTATAAAAATTAACTTATCAACTAAATAATTATTTAATCATGCGCTCACTTATAGAAAATCTAGAAGAATCCAAAATACGAGAAGTTGCAAATGCTGCCATGGATAAAACCGATGTTCTAGCTTTTTGGTTTGGAGAGAGTGATGAGGTTACTCCTGAGTTTATTCGCCGTGCAGCTGTTGAGTCCTTGGAGAGGGGAGAGACTTTTTATACCCATAATTTAGGTCTCCCTGAGCTTAGGCAATGTATTGCAAATGAAATGAGTAAGCGCCACGGAGTAGCCAGCGTAGGAATGGGCCGAGTTGCTGTGACCACTGGAGGTGTCAGCGCTTTGATGATTGCCGCTCAAGCCCTGGTTTCCCCAGGCGACGAGGTCGTGGTTATTTCCCCGTTATGGCCCAACTTGTGTGCCCAAGCAACGATCATGGGAGCCCATTTAAAGCACGTTTCACTAAGTCCTAGGGCTGGCCTTTGGGAGTTGGATATGGACAAGTTAATTGCAGCCCTTACTTCTTCTGTTAAGTTGTTGATACTAAACGCTCCCAATAATCCAACGGGGTGGACTCTTACAAGACGCGAGCAAGAAACAATTTTGAAACACTGCCGAGAAAAAGGAATTTGGATCTTGGCGGATGAGGTGTATGAAAATTTATATTACGAAAAAACAGAAAATGGCTGTGCTCCAAGTTTTTTGGATATTTGTGATCCCAACGATAAACTGATTGTTGTACACAGTTTTTCAAAGAGTTTTTTGATGACGGGTTGGCGCCTAGGTTGGATGGTTGTGCCGGAGTATGCTCTAAATAGCATAGGGAAATTAATTGAATTTAATACTTCATGCGCCAGTTTATTCACGCAAAGAGCGGGCGTGGTTGCAATCCAACGCTGTGATGAGGTGACACCCCGCGTGGTATCACACCTTAAGTTATGTCGGGATACGCTTTGCTCAAGCCTTGGAAAGATCCAAGGTATTGAGCTTGCTTCACCAAGGGGAGGAATGTACGCTTTTTTTAAGATCAACGGATATAAAGATTCCTTAGATGTTGCTAAAAGGTTGGTTCTTGACGTCGGTCTTGGAATTGCCCCTGGAGAAGCATTCGCTCCAGAGTCCCGTGATTGGTTTAGGTGGTGTTTTGCTTCAAAGGATCCATTGAGACTGACTCAAGGTATCGGGAGATTAAACGAATGGTTAGAAACAAACTCTAGATTTTAGTCATTAAGTACTATTTTTAAGATCTATTGATTCGAATCTTAGTCATTTAATGCAGATACATACGTTCATTGTCTACTTTAGTTATTAAGAATAGGTTGGTAGGTTATAATTTCTGGTTGATTTAAGGGATTTCGAAAGAAGTCGTTCGAGTCAATCAATCACGCCTTCTGGCATTTCCGGCTGTTGGCGCTTGTAAAACTTTTTGGAAAAACAATGAATATTCAACAAACGTCCGAAGTCGTTAAGGCTAATGCACGCAGTGCAAACGATACTGGGAGTCCTGAGGTACAGGTCGCCCTTTTAACAGCTCGTATCAATGAGTTGACCCCCCATTTTAAAACTCATGCTAAAGATCATCACGGGCGCCGTGGACTTCTACGCATGGTAAGTCGTCGTCGTAAGTTATTAGATTATTTGAAATCTAAGGACGCTGATCGATACACACAGTTGATCGCCAAATTAGGTCTTCGCAAGTAATTAATTTTTTACATTAGAGTAAAAAAATTTTGAATATGTCTTAAAGATCAACGCCTGAGTTAGACAATAGCTCAGGCGTTTTGTTTTTTTTAGGTATGTTTCATTTGGTGGAGTAGGTAAGAGTGTTAGCAGGGCTGAAGCTGTGTCATTCCAAAAGATTCGTTTTTTGCAAATTCAATAATGAATTGCAAGTCTTTTGGAATGGCATCGTGTTCTGGTAATTCTTTTCTTCTCCTGGCCTCTTTAAGGCGGCCCTAAAGCCTTTATCTTTTAGTTATTGGAGATTACACATGTCACTTTTTAATAAAGTTACCAAAACTTTTCAGTGGGGGCAACATAAAGTCACCATGGAAACCGGTGAAATTGCGCGTCAAGCATCAGGCGCAGTTATCGTAGATATTGAAGGAACCGTTGTTCTCGCAACAGTTGTTGCCTCTAAATCATCAAAGCCTGGTCAGGACTTCTTTCCTTTGACCGTCGATTACATAGAGAAGACTTATGCTGCAGGTAAGATTCCAGGAAGTTTTTTTAAGCGTGAAGCAAAGCCCAGTGAATTGGAGACACTTACCAGTCGATTGATTGATAGGCCAATCCGTCCGTTGTTTCCTGAAGGGTTTTACAACGAAGTTCACGTTGTTATTCACACAATGTCATTGAATCCCGAAGTCGATGCTGATATTGCTGCAATGATCGGTGCATCTGCTGCATTGTCAATTTCAGGTGTCCCATTCAATGGACCTATAGGCGCAGCTCGTGTGGGCTATATCAATGGTGAGTATGTGCTCAATCCTGGGCAAACACAACGCAAAGACAGCATCATGGAGTTGGTTGTTGCTGGGACTGAGACGGCCGTTCTAATGGTTGAGTCTGAGGCGCAACAACTTTCTGAAGAGGTCATGTTAGGCGCGGTAATGTTTGGTCACCAACACGGCAAAACAGTTATTGACGCAATTCATGATTTGGTCAAAGATGCAGGTAAACCTGTATGGGAATGGGTCGCTCCTGCAAGAGATGAAGAGTTTGAAGGCAAAGTCAAGGCTCTTGCTCAAGAGCCTTTGCACGCAGCTTATCAAATCCGTAACAAGCAAGCTAGAACCCAGGCATGTCGTGAGGCCTATGCGGCCGTCAAAGCCGGTTTGACTCAAGCGGGTCTTGAATTTGATTCCATAAAGGTGGATAACCTTTTGTTTGAAATTGAAGCTCGTATCGTTCGTGGACAAATCCTGTCTGGTGAACCACGTATAGATGGTCGCGATACTCGTACTGTTCGCCCAATTGAGATTCGTACAGGTGTTTTGCCACGCACTCATGGATCAGCATTGTTCACTAGAGGTGAGACTCAGGCCTTGGTGATTTCAACCCTTGGTACGGATCGTGATGCGCAGCGTATTGACGCTTTGGCCGGCGAATTCGAAGATAGATTCATGTTTCATTACAACATGCCTCCCTTTGCAACTGGTGAGGTGGGCCGTATGGGCAGCACTAAACGTCGTGAAATCGGTCACGGCCGTTTGGCCAAGCGTGCACTCGTAGCCTGTTTGCCAACTAAGGAGGAGTTTCCTTACACTGTGCGTGTGGTGTCTGAGATTACTGAGTCCAATGGCTCATCCTCCATGGCCTCAGTTTGCGGCGGATGTTTATCGCTAATGGATGCCGGAGTTCCAATGAAAGCTCACGTCGCAGGTATTGCAATGGGACTCATCAAGGAAGAGAACCGTTTTGCAGTGTTGACCGACATCTTAGGCGATGAAGATCACCTTGGAGATATGGACTTTAAAGTTGCTGGAACTCCTAACGGTATTACTGCTTTGCAAATGGACATCAAAATCCAAGGCATCACCCAAGAGATTATGCAAGTCGCTTTGGCGCAGGCCAAGGAGGCTCGCCTTCATATTCTTGGAATCATGCAAGAGACGATGGGATCTGCCAACACAGAAATCAGTAACTTTGCCCCACGTTTGTACACCATGAAGATCAATCCTGAGAAAATCAGAGATGTGATTGGTAAAGGTGGCGCAACGATTCGTGCATTGACTGAGGAAACTGGTACACAAATCGATATCTCCGAGGACGGAGTTATCACCATTGCCTCAAGCGAAGGATCTAAAGCGGAGGAGGCTAAGCGCCGAATTGAGGAGATCACAGCAGAGGTTGAAATCGGAAAGATTTATGAAGGACCGGTTACCAAGATTTTAGATTTTGGTGCACTGATCAATTTATTGCCTGGAAAAGACGGTTTACTGCACATCAGTCAAATTAGTCATGAGCGTATCGCTAAAGTTAGCGATGTTCTTGCTGAGGGACAAATTGTTCGAGTTAAAGTGATGGAAACTGATGAAAAAGGACGTGTTAAGTTGTCCATGAAGGCCTTATCTGAGCGTGCACCTGCGCCGCAGGTTAATGAAACACCTTCTAGCGATTCACATGAAGCCCATGCTTCTCATGACCATTCCGGGAAACCCGCTGATGATCATGAGCAAAAGCACCATCAAGAATGATCACTTGTTTGTGAGGTACTAACTAAAAAAAGGAGTTAAAAGCTGCCTTTTTTTAGTTCCTTAAATTAAGTTTGAATTTTTTATAGTTTTAACTAAAAGCAAATGGCGCAAAGCAAAAAACTCATCGTCGGTAATTGGAAAATGAATGGGTCTGCCCAGTCTAATTTCCATTTGATGGCTGAACTTCTTCGCACAGATTTGCGAGCTGAAGTTTGTGATACCGCCGTGTGCGTACCCTTTGTGTATCTACAACAAGTTAAGACTCAAATCAACGAAGCTAACCCAGGTGATCTTGCTAGATCTGATGCTTTAATTGCTTTGGGTTCCCAAGACGTATCTGCACATGAAAGTGGTGCCTACACGGGTGAGATCTCAGTTTCCATGCTTAAGGAATTTGGAGTCTCCTATGTGATCGTAGGTCACTCTGAGCGTAGGCAGTTTCATCATGAATCAGATCAACTTGTTGCGATTAAAGCGCAAAGGGCCTTGGCAGCAGGTTTGACACCGATCGTGTGCGTTGGAGAGACAAAAGAAGAACGAGAATCAGGGATGACTGAGGCCGTGGTCAAGCGTCAACTTGCAGCAGTGATACATTTAAACGGGCACTGTATCAGTGAAATCGTGCTTGCTTATGAGCCTGTCTGGGCTATTGGAACAGGGCTTACCGCTAGCCCGGAGCAGGCACAGGAGGTGCACTCAGTGCTTAGGGCGCAACTGGTTGCGGCAGGGGGTGAAGGCGCCAAAAAGATACGCATTTTGTACGGTGGAAGTATGAATCCCAAAAATGCAAAAGCGCTCCTGAGTCAAGAGGATATAGACGGTGGATTGATTGGAGGGGCCTCATTGAAGGCTGTAGACTTTTTGTCAATCATTTCAGCTGTCTAAGTTTTAAATTTAAGCAATCTTAGTTAATTAAGAATTATTTCGGAGTATTCAAATGAATTGGGTTATAAACATTATTATTTTGATTCAAATTTTGTCAGCGCTCGCCATGATTGGCCTAATCTTATTACAGCACGGCAAGGGTGCAGATATGGGCGCAGCCTTTGGGAGTGGAAGCTCTGGTAGCCTTTTTGGTGCAACTGGAGGGGCAAACTTTCTTTCCCGAAGCACTGCTGTACTAGCGGCTGTTTTCTTTGTTTCAACTCTGGGACTTGCTTTTTTTGGTCAGCCGCAAGCTGCAAGAACTGGGAGTGTTTTAGAGGGACTTGGAGCTCCCGTTAAAGTAGCTCCTCCTGATGCCAACGACATTAGCAACCAAATCCCTGGCGCTACTCCTGCACAGAAAAATGATGCATCAGTTCCAAGCAGTCCCGTACCCAGTGCAACTTCTGCGGAGACTTCAAACCAGATTCCGAAAAAGTGAGGAAATTTACAGGTTGAATTTGAGCTTTTACTCTTGAGGACTGGGCATTTAGGGTAAACTCTCGAGTTGAGCTGAGGGGACAGTTAATTTGACTGTTTTTTCATAAAAGTAACATGCCGTCGTGGTGAAATTGGTAGACACGCTATCTTGAGGGGGTAGTGGCGAAAGCTGTGCGAGTTCGAGTCTCGCCGACGGCACCAAAGTTTTTTTATATGAATGCAAAACGGACACACAATTAAGTTGTGAAATCGGAATGAATTTAGTTCAATATCTACCCGTCCTTTTGTTTATTTTGATTGGACTCCTAGTCGGGGTCGCTCCGCAGGTGATAGGCCACTTTTTAGGCCCCAATAAACCTGATGAGGAAAAAAACTCTCCTTACGAGTGTGGATTCGAAGCCTTCGAGGACGCTCGAATGCAATTCGATGTGCGCTACTACTTGGTTGCCATCCTTTTTATCTTATTTGATTTGGAAATTGCGTTCTTATTTCCGTGGGCCATTGCTTTAAAAGAAGTAGGCTTAGTTGGTTTTATTTCGATGATGATTTTTTTAGGTATTTTAGTAGTTGGTTTTGCCTACGAATGGAAAAAAGGGGCCCTTGACTGGGAATAAATCATGTCTCTTGATGGTGTATTTAAAGAAGGCTTCATAACAACTTCATACGACTCAGTAGTGAACTGGGCGAAGACTGGTTCACTTTGGCCTATGACTTTTGGATTGGCATGTTGTGCAGTTGAGATGATGCACGCAGGTGCATCTCGCTACGACATTGACAGGTTTGGAATGCTTTTTCGCCCAAGCCCAAGGCAATCAGATTTAATGATTGTGGCTGGAACACTTTGTAACAAAATGGCTCCCGCACTTCGCAAAGTCTACGACCAAATGTCTGAACCCAGATGGGTTCTGTCAATGGGCTCATGCGCCAATGGTGGGGGTTACTATCATTACAGTTATTCTGTTGTCAGGGGCTGTGACCGTATAGTTCCAGTAGATGTTTATGTGCCCGGGTGTCCGCCAACAGCAGAGGCGTTGCTTTATGGGATTTTGCAGCTACAAACAAAAATTCGTCGTGAAAATACGATTGCAAGATAAGTCTAAAGGTACAAGCATATGACACTGTCTTTGGATAATTTGAGCAAAACACTAAATGAAATTTTGGGTGACAAGATTAAAACCTTGGATAGCGCTTTGGGGGAGTTGACCCTCACAGTCTCTGCTTTTGATTATTTCGGGGTTTGTCAAACTCTAAGCTCAGAGCCAAGTCTTGCTTTTGAGCAGTTGATTGATTTGTGTGCTGTCGATTACTCAACTTACAAGGAAGGTGCACAAAGTTCTTTTTCGGATTTGCCGCGTTTTGCTGTAGTAACTCATTTACTATCCATAGTGCATAACTTTAGATTGCGCGTTAGGGTTTTTGCAGAATCTTCAGATTTGCCCCGTGTATCAACCGTGAGCACCATTTGGAGTTCTGCTAATTGGTATGAACGTGAAGCGTTTGATTTATACGGAGTCATCTTTGAGGGGCATGAAGATCTTCGTAGAATTTTGACTGACTACGGGTTCATTGGTCATCCGTTTAGAAAAGACTTCCCCTTGTCTGGTCATGTGGAGATGAGATATGACGCTGAACAAAAACGCGTTATTTATCAGCCCGTGACGATTGAACCCAGAGAGATTACGCCACGTATCATTCGTGAAGATAACTACGGGGGACTGCACTGAGTAACTCGTTACTAGGCTTTGATTGATGATTCCCTCATCCAATCCAAGTAAATGCACTGAATACCATGCCAGATATTAAAAATTACACCCTAAACTTAGGACCTCAACACCCTGCAGCCCACGGAGTGCTCAGGCTAGTGCTTGAGCTAGACGGTGAGGTTGTCCAGCGCGCTGACCCACACATCGGACTATTGCACCGTGCCACTGAAAAACTGGCGGAGCATAAAACTTACATACAGTCCTTGCCCTACATGGACCGACTAGATTACGTATCCATGATGAGCAATGAGCATGCTTACTGTTTGGCGATCGAGAAGTTGCTGGGTTTAGAGGTTCCTAAACGTGCCCAATATATAAGGGTGATGTTTGCAGAGATAACGAGACTGCTCAATCATTTGTTATGGCTTGGCTGTCACGGTTTTGATTGTGGAGCTATGAATATTTTGATCTATTGCTTCAGAGAGCGTGAGGATCTGTTTGATATGTATGAGGCAGTCTCTGGCGCCAGAATGCACGCGGCTTACTTTAGGCCAGGCGGCGTATACCGTGATTTGCCAGATCATATGCCGCAGTATCAGGTCAGTAAGATTAAAAATGCTAAGGCAATAGAGAAACTCAATAGCAACAGGTCCGGAAGTTTGTTGGACTTTGTAGATGATTTCACTCAACGTTTCCCGGCATTTGTTGATGAGTATGAGACGCTTTTGACGGATAACCGAATTTGGAAGCAGCGCACCGTTGGCATAGGAGTTGTGACTCCTGAGCGGGCCAAAAGTATGGGCTTTACAGGAGCCATGCTTAGAGGCTCTGGGGTGGCTTGGGATTTGAGAAAGTTCCAACCCTATGATGTTTATTCAGAGCTTGATTTTGATATTCCAGTTGGCAAAACGGGTGACTGCTACGACAGATACTTGGTCCGTATTGAGGAGATGCGTCAATCAAATAAGATTATTCAGCAATGTGTTGCGTGGCTTAGAAAAAATCCAGGTCCCGTGATTACGGATAATCATAAGATTGCAGCGCCTCACAGAGAAGATATGAAGGCCCATATGGAAGAGCTGATCCATCACTTCAAATTATTCACTGAGGGGTTCCATGTTCCAGAAGGAGAGGCTTACGCTGCAGTAGAGCATCCTAAGGGCGAGTTTGGCATCTACATTGTGAGCGACGGCGCCAACAAGCCTTACAGATTAAAAATTAGAGCACCCGGGTTTCCTCATTTGGCAGCAATGGATGAGATGGCTAAGGGACATATGATTGCGGATACTGTTGCAGTAATTGGCACGATGGACATTGTGTTTGGGGAGATTGACCGGTGAGCGCAATAGAAAAAACAAGTTTCAATATGAAATCCCTTGAACCTAAACCCAGTGAATTCACGACTGAAGTTTTGGCCAGATTTGCACGTGAAGTTGCGAAATATCCGAATGATCAAAAGCAATCTGCAGTGATGGCTTGTCTATCGATTGTTCAACAAGTAAACGGGTTTATCAGTCCTGGAGATGAGCTTTTTTTGTCCGGTTATTTGGATATGTCTCCCATGGCCGTACATGAGGTAAGTACTTTTTACAACATGTACAACTTAGAGCCGACCGGGACATACAAAATTAACGTGTGTACTAATTTACCTTGCCAACTCCGGGGCGGTCAAAACGCACTTGATTATTTGTGTAAAAAATTGAATATTCAAGTTGGTGAAACCACCAAAGACGGACTCTTTACGTTACAACCTGGCGAATGTATGGGTGCCTGTGCAGACGCACCCGTTTTATTGGTCAATGATCGCAATATGTGCAGTTTCATGAGCACTGAAAAAATGGATCAACTCATTGATGGACTTAAAGAAACAGCAGCTAATGGGAGTCAGTCATGAATGCGGCGTTGAACGGACTTCTTTCACAGTTCAAGGCAACTGGAGTTGAGACCTGTTTTCATGGTCGTCACATTAAGCCCCAAATTTTGGATGGTTTGAATGGATCAAATTGGTCCATTAAAGACTATGAAGCCAGGGGCGGATACCAAGCACTTCGCAAGATATTGGGTAAAGACGGTGGAGAGGGACTTACGCAAGACCAGGTGATTGCTACAGTTAAAGAATCAGGCCTTAGGGGACGTGGGGGGGCAGGTTTCCCGACAGGTTTAAAGTGGAGTTTCATGCCCAGACAGTTTCCAGGCCAAAAGTATTTGGTTTGTAACTCTGATGAAGGTGAACCAGGAACATGTAAAGACCGAGATATCATGCAGTTCAATCCCCACACGGTGATTGAAGGCATGGCGATTGCCGCTTATGCAATGGGAATTAGCGTTGGGTATAACTACATTCATGGAGAAATATTTGCGACTTACGAGAGGTTCGAGGAGGCTCTCGAGCAAGCGCGCGCTGCAGGGTATTTAGGTGCAAACATTTTAGGGAGTAATTTTTCTTTTGAGTTGCACGCAGCTCACGGATTTGGAGCTTACATCTGCGGTGAAGAGACTGCGCTGCTTGAGTCGTTGGAGGGGAAAAAAGGCCAACCACGATTTAAGCCACCATTTCCCGCAAGCTACGGTTTATACGGTAAACCTACTACCATCAATAATACTGAGACTTTTGCAGCAGTACCTTGGATCATACGTAACGGTGGACAGGCGTATCTTGAGTGCGGTAAACCAAATAACGGTGGTACCAAGATTTTCTCAGTGAGTGGTGATGTTGAGCGCCCCGGGAACTACGAAATTCCAATGGGAACGCCGTTTTCAGTTCTATTAGAGTTGGCCGGAGGAGTCAAAGGGGGACGTGCACTGAAGGCTGTCATACCAGGCGGCTCATCTGCTCCTGTGTTGCCTGCCAACATTATGATGGACATCACCATGGATTACGATAGCATAGCAAAAGCAGGCTCCATGCTCGGCTCAGGTGCGGTCATCGTTTTAGATGAGACAAGGTGCATGGTTAAGAGTTTGCTAAGGCTTTCTTATTTTTATATGCACGAGTCTTGCGGGCAATGTACTCCCTGCCGTGAGGGTACTGGTTGGCTTTGGCGGGTCGTTGAGAGAATAGAAAATGGTGAAGGTCGCGAGAGCGATTTGGAGTTGCTAGATAACGTAGCGGAGAACATCATGGGGCGCACGATTTGCGCACTCGGAGATGCTGCTGCTATGCCTGTAAGGGGCATGATCAAGCACTTCAGACATGAATTTGAACATCACATCGCGCACAAGACCTGTTTGGTCAATGCCACAGTTTGATCAGGAATAATTACATATGGTTGAATTAGAGATCGACGGCAAAAAAGTAGAAGCTCAAGAGGGCAGTATGGTTATGCATGCTGCAGAAAAACTTGGCACCTATATTCCACACTTTTGTTATCATAAAAAACTCTCCATAGCGGCCAACTGTCGTATGTGTTTGGTGGACGTTGAGAAAGCTCCGAAGGCGATGCCTGCCTGTGCAACCCCTGTCACACAGGGTATGATCGTTAGAACCAAATCTGATAAAGCCATTAAGGCTCAAAAATCAGTGATGGAGTTTTTATTAATCAATCACCCACTTGATTGTCCAATTTGTGATCAAGGTGGTGAATGTCAACTCCAAGACTTGGCTGTTGGTTACGGCGGTAGTTCTTCTCGCTATGAAGAAGAAAAACGTGTCGTCTTTCATAAAGATATTGGTCCTTTGATCAGTATGGAGGAGATGAGCCGTTGTATACATTGCACTCGCTGCGTTCGTTTTGGACAAGAAATTGCGGGACAGATGGAACTTGGCATGTCTCACAGAGGTGAGCACTCTGAAATTGAAGCTTTCATTGGTCACACCGTTGATTCAGAATTGTCTGGAAATATGATTGATGTGTGCCCCGTTGGGGCGCTCACCAGCAAGCCGTTTAGGTATCAGGCTCGCACTTGGGAGTTGTCTCGCCGTAAAACAATCAGTCCCCATGACTCGACTGGCGCGAACCTAATTGCGCAGGTCAAGGACAATAAAGTACTCAGAGTTGTACCCCTTGAAAACGAAGCGATCAATGAGTGCTGGATTGCAGACCGCGACCGTTTCTCCTACGAGTCATTAACTGGTGAGCACAGATTAACTGCACCAATGATCAAACAAGACAACGTTTGGAGAACAGTAGACTGGCAAACTGCACTAGAGTACGTAGCACACGGGGTGCAGCATATTAAAGCGGACCATGGAGCTCAAAGCATTGGCTTACTAGCAAGCCCGCACAGTACTTTAGAAGAGCTTTATTTGGCGGGTAAATTGGTTCGCGCACTTGGTTCAAAAAATATAGATTCAAGGCTTCGTACGCGCGATTTCAGTGAAGATAAGGCTCAAACTGGAAAAGCCCTTTGGTTAGGTCGATCCATTGAGTCTTTATCACAGATACAAAGAGTGCTTGTGATTGGCTCTAACCTTCGTAAGGATCACCCGCTGTTAGCTCAGCGTATCAGGCAAGCAACAAGACGCGGTGCTCAGGTGAATATTTTCAATGCTGCTCAAGTGGATTGGGCAATGTCAACAAAGCACACATTCTTGGCTAATCCGACGCATTGGGTTGCAGGTGTTGCACTTATCGCAGAGAGTATTGCTAAGGCCAAGTCCATATCCTCTCCTGTCTCTGTACTGGGCGAGACCCATTTGATGAATGAGTTGTTGGCTCATAACCCAAATGCATTGTTCCAAGCCAATCATATTGCTGAGTCAATGCTTGGGGGAGAGCACAAAGCGGTACTCCTGGGTAACGCTGCAGCGCACCACCCTCGTGCTTCAAGTATTTTGGCGATATCAAATTGGATCGCCGAACAAACACAGTCCACAGTTGGCTATTTATCAGAAGCGGCCAACACGGTAGGGGCTCAATTGGTTGGTGCCTTACCTACAAGTGCTGGTGCGTCCGGTGCTCATGGATTGAACGCTCAAGCCATGATTGAGGATGAGCGCGTAAAAGCATTGTTCCTATTGGGAAATGAGCCAGAATTTGACACTGCGAGTGGAGCTCATGCAGGTGCGTTTTTGGCTAAAAAAGCTATGGTCATCACTTTGAGTCCTTTCAAAGCAAATATGTCTTTTAGCGATGTTATTTTGCCAATTGCGCCTTTCACTGAAACCCCTGGCACTTTTGTTAATGCAGAAGGTCGAGCACAAAGTTTTCATGCGGTTGTAAAGCCCCTAGGTGAAACTAGGCCTGCTTGGAAAGTGCTTCGTGTTCTGGCAAATATGTTTGACTTGCAAGGCTTTAATTACGAAACCATTGAGGAGGTAAGAGCTCAAGCCTTGCCAAAAGACATCCCCTCAATGTTAATGAATACTTCAACAAAAGACTTAAGCACTGTTGACTTGAGTGCGTGTCCTGCAATTACGACTGAAGAGTTAACGGTTGGAATTTACGGATTAGACAGTTTGGTCAGAAGGTCACATGCGTTGCAGCACACAGCAGACGCTCAAAATGATCCAATGTTTACAGCCTATCAGGTTGCTGCTCATCAATCGGCCGCCCCATTGAAAGCAAATAACAATGCACAACAAAAGGTAGGCGAACATGTTTGACGCGCTTTATACTTTTGGTCTCACTGCGTTGCCTTATGATTTATGGTCAACTGTGGCTTGGCCAGTTTTATGGGCTTTGTTAAAAATCATCGTGGTTTTAATTCCCTTATTGCTCAGCGTTGCCTATTTGACCCTATGGGAGAGAAAAGCAATCGGCTTCACACAAATCCGTTTAGGTCCCAACCGAACTGGACCACTCGGTTTATTGCAACCCTTTGCCGATGCTATTAAATTATTAACCAAAGAGATTATTCTGCCCACGAAGGCTGATAACAAGCTCTTTTTTATTGGCCCAATCATGACCATCATGCCAGCATTGGCTGCTTGGGCTGTAATACCGTTTGGTCCTGATGTAGTCCTTGCTAATATAAATGCAGGCTTGCTTTATTTAATGGCGATTACTTCTTTGGAAGTTTACGGAGTCATTATTGCTGGATGGTCTTCAAATTCTAAGTACGCATTTTTGGGCGCCATGCGTGCATCTGCTCAAATGGTGAGCTACGAAATTGCTATGGGATTTTGTCTCGTGATCATATTGATGGTTTCTGGCACTTTGAACATGGCGCAGATCGTATTAGCCCAGAATAAAGGTATTTTTGCTGGGATGGGGATCAATATCCTTTCTTGGAATTGGTTACCTTTGTTCCCGATTTTCATTGTTTACTTCATCGCCGGGTTGGCTGAAACCAATCGCCACCCCTTTGACGTCGTTGAGGGAGAGTCTGAGATCGTTGCAGGTCATATGATTGAATACTCAGGAATGTCATTTGCGATGTTCTTCTTGGCCGAATACGCCAATATGTTGCTCATAGCAATTACAAGCGTAGTAATGTTCTTAGGCGGATGGTTGCCCCCATTTGATAATGCCGTTTTCAACGCTGTACCAGGTGGTGTTTGGTTATTTATCAAAACATTTGTGATGGTCACAATGTTCTTGTGGGTCAGATCAACTTTCCCCAGATACCGCTATGACCAAATTATGAGATTGGGATGGAAGATCTTTATACCGATCACACTAATTTGGTTAATAGTTGTGGGTTTGTGGATTGTGAGTCCTTGGAACATTTGGAAATAATGGAAAAAAATCAATGACAACTTTGACCAATCCAAATTCAGTCAATTCAGTTAACCCTGTCTTGCCCGGCCAATCCGCCCGCTTTCCAGCTCTGGGGAGTGAGAGTGTATTTTCCTGGAAAGATTTCTTATCTAGCTTTTTGCTGATTGAACTATTTAAGGGAATGGCATTAACCGGCAAGTACATGTTTGCTCGTAAAGTGACTATTCAATTCCCTGAGGAAAAAACGCCGCAAAGCCCTAGGTTCAGGGGATTGCATGCACTGAGGAGATATGAAAACGGGGAGGAGCGTTGTATTGCATGTAAATTGTGTGAAGCGGTTTGTCCCGCTCTCGCAATTACGATTGAATCAGATGTGAGAGCTGACGGATCAAGGCGCACCACTCGGTATGATATTGATTTGACGAAATGTATATTTTGCGGATTTTGTGAGGAAAGTTGTCCCGTAGATTCAATTGTTGAGACTCACATATTTGAGTACCACGGTGAAAAGCGAGGCGATCTGTACTTCACCAAAGATATGCTTCTTGCTGTAGGGGATAGATATGAGAAACAAATTGCAGCCAACAAGGCTGCTGACGCTCCTTACAGATAATTGCTGAACATAAAAAAGAACAAGATCACAAAATGGACATTCGCTCAGCCCTCTTTTATATTTTTTCAAGCGTACTTCTGATATCCGCGTTTCGCGTAATCACGGTCAGAAATACAGTTCATGCATCTTTGTTCCTGGTGCTTGCTTTTTTTCAGGCGTCTGGTCTGTTCATGCTCTTAGATGCTGAATTTTTGTCTATCACTCTAGTGTTAGTTTATGTTGGTGCGGTGATGGTTTTGTTCTTGTTCGTGGTAATGATGTTGGATGTGAGCGTTGATACGATTCGTATCGGCTTTTGGAAGCACTTTCCTTTAGCTGCATCTTTGGGGGCAGTGGTCTCACTTGAGCTGGCGGGTGTTTTAATGGCTGGTTTTAGGGTTGGTGTTGTGCGTCCTATGAGCTTGCCTGAAGGACTCCCTGGTGCGCAGACTGCAGAGATCATGGGCAACACAAAGTCCTTGGGCGTTTTGTTGTACTCAAATTACTTATATCCGGTTGAAATTGCTGCAGTTATCTTACTCGTCGCAATTGTTGCGGCAATCGCACTTACCTTAAGAGCTAGAAAAGATAGCAAATACCAAGACCCCGGTGAACAAATTCGAGTGAAGTCTAAAGATCGTCTACAAATCGTAAAAATGGCTGCAGTCATCCAACAACCTAGTTTGCCAACTGAGCCCGAGCCCCAACCCGCAGTGGGTGGTGCTGGTGCGGAGAAGCCCAAATCATGAATGTAACTCTTGCTCATTACCTAACCATTGGTTCAATGCTTTTCGCTCTCTCTATCGTGGGCATATTTTTGAACCGGAAAAACTTAATTGTGATTTTGATGGCGATTGAACTGGAGTTGCTATCAGTTAATATGAATTTTGTTGCCTTTTCACATTACCTTGGTGATATGCAGGGCCAGCTATTCGTCTTCTTCATTTTGACTGTGGCAGCTGCAGAGTCCGCGATCGGCTTAGCTATTTTGGTACTTCTTTTTAGAAACCGATCTAGCATCAGTATCGATAAACTCAACACGCTAAAGGGTTGAGAGAGCGTTTTTTTCATTGCATTTTATTAGTCTACATCACAAAAGAAAAAGATCATTAACTCTTTCGCCTTGAACCTTAACCCGATTTAATTGCACTGTTTTTTAATATGAGCCAAACACTTCAAGTCTCAACCCTACTACTGGTTCCCATGGCGCCACTCGTGGGGGCTGTGCTCGCAGGAATTTTTGGCACCAAACTTGGTGGCAATTTATTAGGTAGACGCGCTGTACACAGTATCACCATACTCGGTGTTTTTATAGCATTTGTGGTGTCTGCCATGACCCTATCTTCTGTTGCTAGTGACGGTGCACATTTAAATGAAAATCTCTACACCTGGATGGTTGTTGGTGATTTGCAAATGCAGGTCGGTTTCTTAATTGATTCCCTCACAAGCATGATGATGTGTGTAGTTACATTTGTATCCCTAATGGTTCACATCTATACCATTGGTTACATGCAAGAAGATGAGGGGTACAACCGCTTTTTCTCCTATATTTCACTCTTTACATTTTCAATGTTGATGCTTGTGATGAGTAACAACTTACTGCAACTCTTCTTTGGTTGGGAAGCGGTCGGATTAGTCTCATACCTCTTGATTGGTTTTTGGTTCACTCGTCCAACTGCAATTTTCGCTAACATGAAAGCATTCCTGGTCAACAGAGTCGGTGACTTTGGTTTTATTTTAGGTATTGGTCTAATTGCTGCTTTTACAGATTCCTTAAGTTATTCAGAGATATTCGAAAAAATTCATACCTTAACCAATCTGAGCTTGCCGGGGACCAGTTGGTCCTTAGTTACGGTGATCTGTATTTGTCTCTTTATTGGTGCAATGGGTAAAAGTGCACAGTTTCCACTTCATGTTTGGTTGCCTGACTCAATGGAAGGACCCACTCCAATTTCTGCATTAATTCATGCGGCAACTATGGTTACGGCAGGTATCTTTATGGTAGCCCGCATGTCACCCCTGTTTGAGTCATCCGATACTGCGCTGAGTTTTGTGATGATTATTGGATCGATCACAGCCCTGTTCATGGGGTTTTTAGGGATTATTCAAAACGATATCAAAAGAGTGGTTGCTTATTCAACGCTTTCTCAGTTGGGTTATATGACAGTTGCACTTGGGACTTCAGCTTACTCAGTTGCGGTATTTCATTTACTGACGCACGCATTTTTTAAAGCCCTCTTGTTCCTTGGTGCAGGATCAGTCATCATGGGTATGCATCACAACCAGGATATCCGTTGGATGGGCGGAGTAAGAAAGTACATGCCAATAACTTGGATCACTTCTTTGATTGGCTCTTTAGCTCTTATTGGTACACCGTTCTTTTCAGGTTTTTACTCTAAAGACAGCATTATTGAAGCAGTAGCTGAGAGTCACTTGTACGGCTCCGGTTTCGCTTACTTTGCTGTATTGGCCGGTGTATTTGTGACAGCGTTTTACTCGTTTAGGATGTATTTCTTAGTCTTTCACGGCGATGAGCGCTACGACCAAAATCCAGAGGCGCACCATAGTCACGATCATGATCATGCAGATCATCATGACCACTCAGCTCACTCACCCCATGAATCTCCTTGGGTAGTTACGTTACCGCTTATATTATTAGCTATACCTTCTTTGGCCTTGGGATATTTAACCATCTCCCCTATGTTGTTTGGTGATTTCTTTAAAGACTCAATCGTAGTCAATTCAATGCTACATCCTTCAATGAAAGAGTTAGCTGAGGCGTTTGAAGGACCCTTTGAGATGGCTGTTCATGCATTCACATCATTGCCTTTTGGTTTAGCACTTCTAGGAGTTGTGTTGTCATACTATATGTACATGATCAATCCAGCTTTGCCAACGGCAATCAAAAGAATTGCCAATCCGGTCTACGTAATTTTGGACAACAAATACTTTATGGACTGGTTTAACGAGAATGTGATCGCTCGTGCAACAAGAGGGCTTGGAACTGGTTTGTGGCGCGTTGGTGACCAAGCAATCATTGACGGATTTATTGTTAATGGTGCTTGGAAGTTGGTTGGACGAGGAGCGGCTGTCATTCGTAGATTCCAGTCTGGCTTCTTGTTTCACTATGCATTGTCAATGATCTTTGGTCTATTTTTGTTGATGTCTTGGTTCTTATGGCTGAATGTATAAACCGGGTCATTCAAACACATGACGCGAAGTACAGTTTGCTTTGAAGTTTGAAATGAGAAAAAGATAATGTTTTCTGAAGCCGGTTTTTTAGTTAGATTTATAAACAAGTTGATTGTGAGCGCATTATGGGATTATTGAGCCTTTGTATTTGGGCGCCAATATGCTTTGGGGTTCTAATTTTGGCCCTAGGGCGAGATGTGCATGCCAATTCAGTTCGTTGGTTTTCACTGATCGGCTCTTTGTTTAGTTTTGGTGCTTCCCTAGCTGTTTACAAAGATTTCCAACTGGGTACTGCAGATATGCAGTTGGTTGAAAACTTCTCTTGGATCGAGCGCTTCAACATGTTCTATCACCTTGGGGTGGACGGAATATCCGTTGCATTTGTGATCCTAACTGCATTCATTACAGTGATTGTTGTTATTGCTGGGTGGGAAGTGATCACTGAGCGGGTAAATCAGTACATGGGTGCATTTTTAATCCTAAGCGGTGTGATGACCGGAGTATTTTGTGCGCTTGATGGAATGCTTTTCTATGTCTTCTTTGAAGCAACGCTGATCCCGATGTACTTGATCATTGGTGTGTGGGGCGGTCCGAACAAGATTTATGCAGCATTTAAATTTTTCCTCTACACACTCCTTGGATCACTGTTGATGCTAATCGCATTGATCTATCTGTATTCAAATTCTGGTGGTAGTTTTGATTTGCAAGACTGGTACAAGTTGCCGTTATCTGGCTACGCACAAACTTTATTGTTTTTTGCTTTCTTTGCTGCCTTTGCAGTTAAAGTGCCAATGTGGCCTGTTCACACTTGGTTGCCCGACGTACACGTCGAAGCCCCTACAGGAGGCTCCGCGGTACTGGCTGCAATTATGTTGAAATTAGGTGCTTATGGATTCTTGCGATTCTCCTTGCCAATAACGCCTGATGCGGCTCATGAATGGGCTTGGCTCATGATCACGCTCTCCATCACCGCAGTTATTTACGTGGGACTGGTTGCCATTGTTCAACAAGACATGAAAAAGCTAGTTGCTTACTCATCAGTTGCACATATGGGATTTGTGACGCTTGGATTTTTTATATTCAACGACCTCGGAATGAGCGGAGGTATCGTACAAATGGTAGCTCACGGATTTGTATCTGCGGCAATGTTTCTTTGTATTGGTGTGCTTTACGACCGTGTCCATTCAAGAGAAATATCTAGTTACGGGGGCGTGGTAAATACGGCCCCGAAATTTGTAGCGTTTGCAGTACTCTTTGCAATGGCCAACAGTGGGCTGCCGGGTACAGCTGGCTTTGTGGGCGAGTGGATGGTCATACTTGCTGCAGTTAAATTCAATTTCCTGCTTGGATTAGCCGCATCGACTGCATTGATTCTTGGTGCAGCCTACTCGCTTTGGATGGTCAAGCGTGTTTATTTTGGTCCCGTTGCAAACGATCATGTTAAGGAATTAAATGACATCAATGCAAGGGAGTTTTTGATGCTTACGCTCCTCGCAGTGTCAGTGCTTGCAATGGGTATTAATCCCAAACCACTCACCGATGTCATGGGCCCCTCAGTGGCGCAGTTGCTTGATCAAGTTGCGCACTCTAAAACACCCAACCCATAAAGACTCAATTGATACCCCTAATTCGGACGAAATAAAAATGACTGAATCTTTTAACTGGGCCATGATTTATCCTGAGATCCTTTTGCTTTTGATGGCTTGTGTAATATCCCTTGCTGATTTGAGTGTTGATCATCTAAAGAGTCCAGGGCGCACGCTTACATACCTTCTCTCGGTATCAACGCTGGCAGTGGTAGCGGTTATCGCTGCCGTAAATGCTGCTTCAGGTGAGGTAGGTTTTGCGTTCAATAATATGGTTGTCTATGACCCCCTTGGCAATTGGCTAAAGTCATTCGCAAGTATCGCAATGATCGTTACTTTTGTTTACGGCAGACCCTACTCAATGGACAGAGGAATGCTAAAAGGCGGCGAGTACTTTATCCTCAGCCTGTTTGCAATGCTCGGAATTTTCGTCATGATCTCGAGCAATAACTTTCTTTTGGTTTATCTGGGACTAGAGTTGACCACGCTCTCGTCTTATGCGCTAGTTGCATTAAGAAGAGATAATGGATTGGCAACAGAGGCTGCAATCAAATACTTTGTTCTTGGGGCAATGGCCAGTGGTTTTTTGCTTTACGGTATGTCCATGCTTTACGGTGCAACCGGATCCTTAGACATCACAAATGTATTTAAAGCAATCATGACAGGTCAAATTAAACATCAAGTCTTAGTATTAGGTGTTGTATTTATAGTTTGCGGTCTTGCCTTTAAATTCGGAGCCGTGCCCTTTCATATGTGGGTTCCAGATGTTTACCAAGGTGCCCCAACTAGCGTTACGTTGCTCATCGCTGGTGCACCAAAGTTAGCGGCATTTGCCATTGCAATTCGTTTGCTTGTTGATGGTCTGATGCCACTGGCGCTGGAGTGGCAACAAATGCTCATGGTGCTTAGCATCTGTTCTTTATTGATTGGTAATTTTGCAGCCATTATGCAAACCAATTTAAAGCGGATGTTAGCCTATTCAACCATCTCACACATGGGCTTTATGATGATTGGTCTGTTCAGTGGTGTTGTAGACAACAACACCCAGGGTGCAGCCAACGCCTACAGTGCAGCCATGTTCTATATAGTTACATACGTTTTAACGACTCTTGCGACCTTTGGCGTGATCATGCTCTTATCAAGAGAAGGTTTTGAGAGCGAGGAGATATCTGATTTTTCTGGACTCAATCAGCGCAGCCCTTTGTACGCAGGGGTGATGACAGTTTGCTTGTTCTCCCTCGCCGGTGTACCGCCATTGGTTGGATTTTATGCAAAACTTGCTGTACTCCAGTCCTTGGTTAGTTCGGGCTTGCCAGGTGGTGTCGGTATCGCAATATTTGCTGTTGCGATGTCCTTGGTTGGTGCGTTCTACTATTTAAGAGTAATTAAAGTCATGTACTTTGATGCCCCACTTACAGCAACAACAGTCAGCGCGACTCAAGATGTGCGCATAGTTCTGAGTTTGAACGGTGCTTTGGTGGTTTTACTGGGGCTCTTACCCGGTGGATTGATGACGATTTGCTCTGACTCTATAGTTCGCTCTTTGGGGAATTAATGAAGAAGGGGGTTCGTCTCGTGCCCCTGGCCTTAGAAATACAGATCTCAATACATTAAGTACGAAATAATTTAAGCAAAAGCTAATCGTCCAATTAAGCTTAAATCCTATTTTTAATATGCAATCCCCCCCAAATGCGTCTGATCAACATCTGATAGAAACTCAGTTGTCCAAAACTGAGATTTTGAGGGGTAATTTTCTGCACGCATTTAGAGATGAGGTATCACTTCCAAACGGAATGCACGCAACTCGTGAATACGTGGTGCATCCAGGCGCTGTCATGATCATCCCCTTTTTGGATAACGGTGATTTGGTCCTTGAGCGTCAATATCGGTATCCCGTTCAAAGGGTCATGATTGAATTCCCCGCGGGCAAATTAGATGCTGGTGAGGACACTTTGGCTTGTGCGAAAAGAGAATTATTAGAAGAAACGGGCTACAGCGCTAGGGAGTGGGCTAAAGCCGGTGTTTGTCACCCCGTGATTGGATATTCAACAGAATTTATAGAAATTTGGTTTGCTAGGGGATTGAGCAGTGGCCCGCAATTCTTAGATGAGGGAGAGTTTGTGGAGGTGATTCATGCCAACACAGCTCAGTTTTTTGATTGGTGCAAAGAGGGAAGTATCACTGATGCTAAAACACTCTCAGGGGCCCTTTGGCTACAAAATGTACTCAGTGGTGCTTGGCCACTTAATTGGCAGAGTTAGTCCCTATTATTTAAGGGGTACTTTTGTTGACCCTTAACTGCAGTTTTGTCATAATACATTCATGAAAGTCTTAAATTTACAGTGCCATTTCAAACATGATTTTGAAGGATGGTTTGGTTCGGAAGAAGATTTCCGTAATCAGTTATCTAAAGAAATGATTGAGTGTCCCATGTGCGGGAGTCGAGAGATTACGAAAATGCTCTCTGCTCCGCGTTTGAATTTAGGCGCCCAAGCACCGGCCAATGAAACAAAAGCAGTCGACTCAACAGCTAGTGCAGACAAACCCACTGGCCAACTTGTCCCTATTGCGGACAATTTACCCGTCAATCTTGACTTAGCAAATCTAGATCCAAAGCAACTCCAGAGTGCTTGGTTAAAGATGGTGAGTCATGTGATGGCTAACACAGAGGACGTTGGAACGGAGTTTGTTTCTGAGGCAAGGAAGATGCATTACGGTGAGACCGTCGAGAGAGGTATCCGCGGTCAAGCAACAGCAGACGAAACACAGGAGCTGTTGGAGGAGGGGATTGCCGTTCTACCCCTACCCATACCCACCGCAATTAAGGGCACTATTCAATAAGATTTTAGAAGCTGACTCTTGCACCCATTTGAATGACGCAAGATAAATTCATCTCATAGAAATCTACCGGCTGTGTTTCATTTTTGACAAGCCAAGCAAACAGTCTTTGTCGCCAAATGGGTAAGTCAATTGCTGGGTTTATATAGACAGCGGTTCTTGGTGCAAAGATAGATATGTTTTGTAGATCATCAATTAAACGATATTGGTCATTGACCGTCTTAAGAATTTTGTTGACATCTACTTTTTCAGTAAAACCGTAAACTACACGGATTGAATAGCATCCCTTACCGAGATCAATTATTTTCATACGATTAAGGTCTTCAACTGAAGGCACATCCCAAATACTTATTTTTAATAAGATAATGTTCTTATGAATCACACCGTTTTGTTTGAGATTGTTCAACAAAATTGACGGAACAAGATTAGGATTTTCAGCAAGAAAAACACCCAAACCATCAACTCTTAACGTGGTTGGGGAAATATGGTTTTCCACAAACGACTCGTTTGTGATTCCTTCTGTAAGAGCTCGTGCTCTTATTATTTTTTGACCTGCGTACCAAGTCATTAATATAATAAAACACAGGCTAGCAATTAAAACCGGAAACCAACCGCCTTGCATGAATTTTGATAAATTAGAGAGTAAAAATATCATATCAATGCTGAATAGTAAAAACAAAAAGCAACTCACCAAATAGATATTGGTTTTCCAAATATTTTTAATGACAATCGCAGCAAGAGTTACCGTCACCAACATCGTTAGTGAAACACAAAGACCGTAAGCGGGTGCAAGGTTTTCAGATTTCTTAAAAGTCAAAACGACCAATACAACACAAATGCACAAAATCCAATTTATGGTTGGAATGTAGATTTGACCCGTGTTCACTTTAGAGGTGTGGCGAACTCGTAACTTGGGCAAGAGCCCAAGAAGACTTGCTTGACTGCTCATTGAGTAGGCCCCAGAGATAACTGCTTGAGACGCAATAATAGTTGCAAGTGTCGCCATCAGTACCAATGGAAATGTATAGGCCTTGGGTACCATTGAGAAAAATGGGTTCGATACATATTCAGGATGAACAAGCAGCATTGCTCCTTGACCTAAATAATTCAAAATCAAGCATGGCATGATAATAACAAGCCATGCAAATTGAATGGGTCGTATCCCAAAGTGTCCAATGTCAGCATAAATAGCTTCAACCCCAGTTATGGCGAGAAAGACAACACCTATGACTACGAACGCCTGGTTTGGATGATCTTTGATCAAGGCCAATGCGTACAAAGGATTGAAGGCCAAAATAATGGAAGGATTTTCAACGATTTGGTATATACCCATTGCTCCAATCGCAAGGAACCACATAATCATTCTTGAGCCAAAAACCAATCCGATGATAGAGGAGCCGATGCGTTGCATCATGAACAATCCAATCAAAATTGCAACTGTAATCATGATCACATAATGGCTTGAATTAGGCCAAGTAACCTCTAGGCCCTCAACGGCTGAGAGAACCGATATCGCAGGCGTAATGGCTGCATCTCCGTAAAATAAACATGCTCCAATAACCCCTAAGCCCAATATGACCTCAGCTCTTTTTGAGTTTTGAGGAGCCGTTCTAAGTGCCATGGCCATTAACGCCAAAACACCCCCTTCACCGTGATTGTTGATTCGCAGCACAAAAAGAACGTATTTGAGAGTGACGATGATCAGGTACGACCAAATAATCATGGACAGCACAGCAAAAACTGATTCTGTTGTGAGTGGAATACCGTATTTTGAGTCAAAGCATATCTTTAGTGCATAAAGTGGACTTGTGCCAATATCCCCAAAGATGATTCCAATAGCTGCCATCGTGACCACACCAAAGTTAGCCTTCTTGACTTTGGCGGTTGTGGAGTGGGAGCTCTCTTTTTGTTTCCTGAATTTTGAGACAAAAAAAGTAAATATGGACATTATTCGCAGACTCTAGATATGAATTATCAACAATTTAATCAATTGTTCCACTGGTCTTTTAATCCAGTAATTTTGTTAAAAACTGGTTTATTTTTTGAGTGATCCATTCGGTCCGCAACAAAGTAGCCATGACGCTCAAACTGATACTTCTCATCAGGCGCGCAATTGTTTAAATCGGGCTCTGCAAAAGCTGTAATAACTTTTAAGCTGTTTGGATTTAAAACGCTGAGGGGGTCGCGACCTCCCGCATCGGGATGTGCTTCAGTGAAGAGTCTGTCATAAATGCGAACTTCTATGGATAAAGCTTCTTCAACGCTCACCCAAGTGATGACGCCTTTGACTTTCACACTATCTGATCCCGGAGTGCCGCTTTTGGTATTGGGAATGAGTGCAGCTAACACCTCAACGATTTCACCTTGCTCGTTTTTTACACACCCCGTGCACTCAATCACAAATCCGTATTTCAACCGAACTTTATTTCCTGGAAATAGCCTGAAGAAACCTTTTACAGGTGTGTCCTGGTAGTCTCCTCGCTCAATCCATACCTGTGAGCCCATAGAGAAATTTCTTTGTCCCCGCTCAGGTATGTGGGGGTGAAGTGGTGCTTTGCAGGGCTCTTTATGACCCGACCCCATCAACTCATCCCAATTGGTGATTCTCAAACGAAGTGGATCTAAAACCACACTGGCACGAGAGGCTATGGGATCTAAATCATCTCTTAGCGCAATCTCTAAGGTGCTGTAATCAATCCAACTATCGGATTTGGTCACTCCAATACGTTCAGCAAAGAGTTGCAAACTCTGAGGTGTATAACCACGACGCCTAAGTCCTGCTATGGTCGGCATGCGCGGATCGTCCCAACCGTGCACAAGATTCTCGTCTACCAATTGCTTTAGTTTTCTTTTGGACGTTAAAACATAGGTTAAGTTAAGTCTTGCAAACTCATATTGATGAGGAGGCGGATTAGTGAACATGCCCCCCTCTATCAAGCGTTGCATGAGCCAATCGTAAAAAGGTCTTTGATCCTCAAACTCTAGTGTACAAATGCTGTGCGTAATTTGCTCAAGAGCGTCCTCTATGGGGTGAGCGAATGTATACATTGGATAAATACACCATTTATCGCCAGTGTGGTGATGCGTCGCATGGCGGATCCTATAGATTGCGGGGTCCCGCATATTTATATTTGGATGTGCCATATCAATTTTTGCTCTGAGCACAGCGCTTGCATCGGGCAATTTGCCAGATCTCATTTCATTGAAGCGATTTAGATTTTCCTCCACGGTTCGCACTCTGTAGGGGCTATCTGTGCCGGGTGTAACAAAGTCACCCCTGTTACGTCTCATCTCATCTGCGGATTGCTCGTCCACATAAGCAAGTCCTGCTTTAATGAGCAAGCACGCAGCATCGAACATGTATTCAAAGTAATCACTGGCCTGATACAAGTGCTCAACGGCGTTGAAATTCCAATTAAATCCAAGCCATTTGACGGCGTCTAAAATGGAGTTGACATATTCTGTGTCTTCTTTTTCTGGGTTGGTGTCATCAAATCGCATGTGACAAACGCCGCCGTATTCTTTTGCTAATCCAAAGTTGATGCAAATACTTTTTGCGTGACCGATATGAAGATATCCATTAGGCTCTGGAGGAAACCGCAGTCTTACCTTGGCTGGATCATTTTTGCCTACGCTTTGGTGGGACGCGTCGCCAGGTGAACCAGCCCACTTGCGATCAGCATAAGTGCCTTGTGACAAATCATTTTCAATAATTTGTCTCAAAAAATTACTGGGTTTGATCGCTTCTTTAGAATCTTTAGATGGGGATAAACTGTTTGTCATAAAGAAGATTTTAACCTCTAGCCAGAATGTCTATTTATTGGCGATAATACGAGGATGAACTTATCACAACAGGGGTCTTAGTGGATATCATCTTAATGATTAAAGCCGCCGTAATGGGTGTGGTTGAAGGGTTGACAGAGTTTTTGCCAATCTCATCAACCGGGCACCTAATTCTTGCGGGTTCATTGATGGATTTCAATGACGCCAAGGCCAAGGTTTTTGATATTGCTATTCAAACAGGCGCAATCTTTGCTGTTGTGATTGTTTTTTGGGAAAGAATCTCATCCACAATTACCGCCTTACCTACCCAGCGCATCGCAAGACGTTTTGCAGTTAATGTTTTGATTGCTTTTTTGCCAGCCGTCGTTTTAGGTCTCCTCTTGGGCCACACCATTAAGCAGTACCTCTTTACACCCTCCGTAGTCGCTAGTAGCTTCATTCTTGGTGGGTTTGTAATTCTTTGGGTCGAAGGATTTGGTCGTGATCGACCAGAGAATGAGCATCCAAATGATAGGGCAAGAATATTAAACGTTGAGAATATGGCTCCCATTGATGCGCTTAAGATTGGCATGGCGCAGTGTTTGGCCATGATACCCGGTACCTCAAGATCAGGGGCAACGATCATAGGGGGGATGCTCTTTGGTCTCTCGCGCAAAGTAGCAACTGATTTCTCTTTTTACTTGGCTATACCTACGCTCATAGGAGCGGGAGCTTATAGTTTATACAAAGAACGTGCATTACTTAGTATCGCAGACGCACCATTATTTGCTGTGGGTACGGTCACTTCATTCATTAGCGCTTGGATTTGTGTGCGCTGGTTGCTGAAATACATTGCTACACATAGTTTTATTGCCTTTGCTTGGTACCGTATAGCCTTTGGCGTGTTGGTGTTTACGACTTCTTATTTTGAATTGGTCAATTGGGCTGATTAATTTGGGCCAATTAATTTAGGGTAATCAATTTTCAGCAATAAATCTTTATTTGATGTATCTATATCAGCTTTTTTAAGGCGTAAAGCGCATCCAAGGCCTCTTTAGGACTCATAGTGTCGGGATCAAGCGAGGCAAGCTTGAGCTCTAGTTGGCTGCTTTGTTCCGCCTCAACCTGAATGGGCGCAGCAAAGAGATCAACTTGTTGTTGGCTACTTTGCGCTTGCGTTTCAAGTGCAATGAGCGTTTGTCTTGCATGATTAACAACGGGGGTGGGCATACCTGCTAGTTTTGCAACCTGAATTCCGTAACTTCTGCTGGCCGGTCCAGTTTTGATTTCATGTAAGAAGACGATGTCACGACCACTTTCCACGGCGCTCACGTGAACATTGACTGAGTTTCGGTGTTTTGCTGGAAACTCAGTTAACTCAAAGTAGTGAGTTGCAAACAAAACAAATGACTGAGATTTGTCATGCAAGTGAGTAGCAATTGCGCTTGCAAGTGCAAGCCCGTCAAATGTTGAAGTCCCTCTTCCTATCTCATCCATCAAAACTAAACTTTGAGCGGTTGCTCGGTTCAGTATTTGAGCGCCCTCGGTCATCTCAAGCATGAAAGTAGACTGTGCATTGGCCAAATCATCCGATGAACCAATTCTGGTATAGACTGCGTCAATGGGACCCACGATGCATTCACTTGCTGGTACGAAAGAGCCCATACTCGCCAAAATCACTATTAAGGCCACTTGTCTCATGTAGGTTGACTTACCCCCCATGTTTGGGCCAGTGATAATTTGCATGCGGTGGGTTGAACCTAAGTCCGTGTCATTAGCGATAAAGTTGATCCCGCTTTCTTGGAGTCTGGATTGGACGACGGGGTGGCGTCCCCCCACAATTCTTATACCCGCAGCGTTTGTAAATTCTGGAGCACTCCAATCAAGTGTGATAGACCTCTCGGTGAGTGCGCTCAAACAATCTAAATTGGCTAGTGCGTTGGCGAGTTGCGTCAAAGCAGGGACCCAAGATGATAAATTTTGGACCAATGTTTCGAATAAAAATTTCTCCCGTGCAAGAGCCCTGTCCTGAGCCGATAGGGCTTTGTCCTCAAATGCCTTCAGCTCAGGGGTGATATACCTCTCAGCGTTTTTTAGGGTTTGTCTTCTTCTGTAATCGTCAGGCACTTTATCCAGTTGTCCCTGGGTGACTTCGATAAAGAAACCGTGGACTTTGTTGTACTGAACTCTAAGGTTAGCTATTCCAGTGCGAGCTCTTTCTCTGGTCTCCAATTCCAGTAAATATGAATCACAATTGTTTTGAATCCCTCTTAGCTCGTCTAATTCAGCGTCCAACCCATTATTGATCACACCGCCTTCTCTAATGAGTGCTTGGGGCTCTGGGAGAATAGATCTGCGAATTATTTCTACACAAGAGGGATCAATATTTAGTAGTTGAATCAACTCAGCAAGCCAAGCGGATTCACCCGTTGGCACGAGTTTGGATATTTCAATTGCTTTATCTATTGAATTTGCCAGAGTAATTAACTCTCGTGGTCGAACTTGAACCAGAGCAATACGTGCGGTTATGCGCTGAACGTCTCCGCTTCCTTTGAGGGTTTGTCGAATGAGTTTCCAAGGTCCTTGTGAATGGTCACCCTTCAAAATGGATATCGCTTTAAGACGATCTTTTGCAATACTTCTATCTCTTGGTAAATTCAAAATCCATGACTTCAATTCCCTAGATCCCATACCTGTCATACAGGTATCTAAAAGAGAAAATAGTGTGGGTTTGTCCTCGCCTTTGAGGGTTTGAATGAGCTCTAAATTCCTTCTTGTTGTGATGGGTAGATCAATAAGCTTGTCATCTCGCTCGACATGCAACTGTTGAACGTGGGGGAGGGCTTTGCCTTGGGTATGCTCAGCAAAGCTAAGTAGCGCAGAGCTGGCGGCGTGGGCGTTGCTTAAGTCCTGTGCTTGCCAAGGCTCAAGTGACTTGGCGCTTAGTAGGTCTATAAGTTTTTTTGCACCCAAGGAGGCATCAAACTGAAAATCAGCTCGTGGGGTCATTGTGCAAGTAAATCCTGCGAGTTGAGAGCTTTTTTGTATAGCCTTTAAAAACTGTTGGGGTAACTCTTGGCTGTAAACCAATTCACTGGGCGAAATACGCTGAACCCATAAAGGCAACTCATCAGAAGAACACTGTGCAAGGTGAATAATGCCACGGGTAATACTAAGCCAAGCCAAACCGCAACCGGCGCTTGAGCCAGCCCTTTGACTTGCGTGTATGGCCATGAGAATGGATTCACTTTTATCGCTTAAAAGTTCTGTATCTGTGAGCGTACCCGGTGTGATCACACGCACTACTTTGCGCTCAACGGGGCCTTTGTTTGTGACTTCGCCTACTTGCTCACATATCGCAATTGATTCGCCTAGTTTGATAAGTCGAGCAAGGTAGCCTTCAACAGAGTGAAAAGGAACTCCTGCCATAACGACGGGTTGACCGCCGGACTGACCTCTTTGGGTTAATGTGATGTCAAGGAGTTCTGCTGCTTTTTCAGCATCTGAGTAAAACATTTCATAAAAATCTCCCATTCTGTAAAACACCAGAGTGCTGGGAAACTGTGCTTTGATGGCCAGGTACTGAGCCATCATAGGGGTATGGCCAGAGTAGTCTGCAGCTCCAGCTCCAGCCCCGCTAGCTGTATTCCCGTCATCTGAAGGTGTCTTTTTACTCATAACCCAAAATTTTTAAACCACCAGGAAAATCAAGATTTATCAGAAAAATCTTTACCAGGGCCATGTTCAATTGCGTTTTTTTCAGAGTGCAGAGTCAAAACTGAGGGACGAACGGAGGTCTTCTCTGCAACGCTTGCGAACTTAGAAAATTTTTGCAGCAACGGAACCAGTTGTGCGTAAACCTTGGGATTGCCTGCCAAGCATTCCTTGTGGTCTAAGAATTTTGAGTCGCCCGTAAAGTTACCCACCAATCCTCCGGCCTCAGTAATGAGAAGCGCTCCTGCAGCCATATCCCAAGGATGAAGACCTGTCTCAAAAAAGCCGTCTGTATAACCTGCAGCGACATAAGCTAAATCAAGTGCAGCAGCCCCAGGACGCCGAATACCCGCGGTGCGTTGCATGACCTCAGACATCATTTGCAAATACGATTGGAAATCGTCTCCTGGTCTAAAAGGAAATCCAGTCGATATCAAACACTCGTTTAAACGAATCCTCTTGCTGACCCGCAGACGTCTGTCATTGACAAATGAGCCACGACCTTTTGTTGCTGTATACAAGTCGTTGCGAGTGGGGTCGTAGACTACGGCTTGCTCTATTTTGCCGTGACTGATCAAGGCTATGCTTACACAATAAAAAGGAAAGCCATGAATAAAATTTGTTGTGCCGTCTAGGGGGTCTATACACCAAACATGATCTGAATTTGGGTTGCCATGAATTGAACCTGACTCCTCAGCCAAAATACCGTGATCCGGATATGCTGTTAATAGGGTTTCTATGATCACTTGTTCACTGGCTTGGTCTACCTCGGTAACGAAGTCATTGACCTGTTTTTGTGAAATTCGCACAGACTCCACATCTAACGCGGCACGGTTGATAATAGCGCCTGCAGCGCGAGCAGCCTTGATGGCTACGTTTAGCATGGGATGAAGTGTGGTGATCATAAATTTTTAGGATACTGTGCGCCAACAATTTTTTGTAAATCGTAAATACGAATGACAAAAATGAATAGAGCAATGTGCATCAATAAGAACAAAAAACACTCGCCTGAGCAATGCAGGCGGTGACAAATAGTGAGAATCTATATTTTAGCGCTGATTTAATTGGAAACAGGCAGTGCATGAGCTTGAATATCAATTGTTTTTCAGTACTTATTTTCATGATGGTGAATCACGGATAATCATATCTTTTGCATACTAATATTTACTTTTGTGATTCATACACGTTTTATTCTCATCGAGACCTCTCACGCTGGAAACGTAGGTGCAACCGCAAGGGCCATGAAGGTGATGGGATTTGATGACCTGGTACTGGTTCGCCCACGGTGGGCGAATGTACTCAGGAAAGAGGAAACGATCCAACGCTCTAGTGGTGCATTAGACGTTCTAGATAAAGCCCGAATTGTGCAGCATTTAGACGATGCACTGGAGGGCATAACCCATCTATGTGCAACTGCGATGACACCTCGAGATTTTGGGCCTCCCACGCTTGACCCCAGGGAGCATTTGGAAGCCTTTTCAGAGGAAATTGGAATACATAAAACTCCATCCATTATTTCCCCTCAAGTAACAGGGCCAAGTCATACTGGAATTGCCTTTTTATTTGGCTCCGAGCGCTACGGAATGACGAACGAAGATGTCTACAGGTGCAATGTCGCTCTTAGCATTGCCTCAAATCCAGCATTCGGTTCTTTAAACTTGTCTGCTGCAGTTCAGTTAATTGCATATGAATGGAGGAGTTGTCTAGGAGGTTTTAATCAACCCGAGGCAATTCAAGAGCGCGAACAGTCGGACTCTTTTCAGATTCAAAGGGATCGTCTCGCGGATGCATCGCAACTCTCTGGGTTAATCGCTCATTGGCAAAGTGCCCTTGAGGCAATAGGTTTTTTAGATCCAGAGGCTCCCAAAAAACTGATGCCAAGACTCAATCAACTCTTTAACCGAGCTCAAATGACAGAGGAAGAAATCCATATTTTCCGAGGTATAGCTAGAAATATGATTCAACTCTCCCAGCAACAAGAAAAATCGGAGCAGGCAACAAAAACCGCAAACCAAACATTTGACTCAAAAAAAGATAGACTCTGAACATGTTTAAGAAAATTAGATCAGATATTGAGTGTATTTTGGAGCGAGATCCTGCGGCCAAAAGTCGCCTGGAAATATTAACCTGTTATCCAGGTCTGCATGCGCTTATTTTTCACAGAATTGCCCACCGGCTTTGGCTCATGCGTTTGTTTTGGCTAGGCAGAGTTGTATCCCACTTCTCCAGGTTTTTCACCGGGATAGAAATTCATCCTGGCGCAACTATTGGTGAACGGGTATTTTTTGATCACGCAATGGGTGTCGTGATTGGCGAGACTGCAGTTGTGGGTGATGGCTGTACCATTTACCAAGGAGTGACCCTTGGAGGCACAACGCTTTATAAAAATACAAAGCGTCATCCCACGCTAGGTAAAGATGTGGTGGTGGGCGCAGGTGCAAAAGTTTTGGGTGGTTTTGAGATTGGAGACGGCGCCAAAATCGGTAGCAATGCTGTAGTTACTAAGCCTGTCCCTAGTGGAGCCACTGCGGTCGGAAATCCAGCGCGAATTATCGAACAAGCTGGCGATGCTAAACGTGAGGAGGCAGCCTCAAAAATGGGATTTTCTGCTTACGGTGTTACCCAAAATGACGATCCCATCAGCCAAGCATTGCGTGGTCTTATTGATAATGCCCAATCTCAAGAAGAACAGATTGAATTTTTGTGGGCGGTGATCGAAAAATTGACCAACGATCCAGCTGTCAGAAAGTCTCAAGACAAAATAAGTTCGAATCATTTTGAGTCAAAGCGTCTCAGTAAGTTGATTGAATAACTTTACTTTGTTGTAGACTATTTGTGTAACGAATAAAAAGCTCTATCCTCTGAGCTAAAAAACATAAAAAATTGAATGACTAACGACCTTAGCTCTCCCTCAAATGTGGTCAACATCGCACATGAATCTGAAAAAGTTTCTGGGCAAAAAGAGGTCACCTTACACGATTTACATACAACAGAGTTGTTGACTCCTTCAGTAGTGGGCAAGTCTAGGGGGGCACTTCTCACCATAGCTGTTTTCGAATTAATCAAGGGCGTTGCTGCAATTGCTGCAAGTTTAGGACTGCTTTCTTTAGCGCACTCTGATGTGATTGGACTGGCCTACGCGTTAATTGGCCACTATCACTTAGATCCAGATGCTCATTACCCGCAACTGTTGATTGAGACCGCAGATTGGGTTGCGACATCAAATCTTTACAACATAGTCGCCCTCAGCGTTTGTTATGCAATAGTTAGACTCGCTGAGGCTTACGGCTTATGGAAAGACAGGGTGTGGGCAGAGTGGCTAGCCGCCTTGGGCGGCGCTTTGTATTTGCCTTTTGAGCTCATACATTTGGTTAAACACACCACAATCACCAATGCAAGTGTTTTGATTGGTAACTTAGCGGTTGTGCTTTTTATGGTTTACAGACTTAGAGCTCGTCGGCATGAGGCTGAGTTTGCATCGCCTCCAATACGCAGCAGCAATTAATTAAAAAAAGAATAAAGTTATTCATAAATTTGTGCATGAGCTTTAAATTAGCACATTTGTACTACTCAGCGTGGTTTTGTTGCAAAAAACGTACTCTAAATGAGCTATAGTTAGTAATATATTTGACGAGGCAAAATATGGCAAAAGAAGATGCGGATCTAAGAAACCGATTGGAAGAGCAAAGACGCAGGTCCCAACTCATTCGTGAGCAAGCCCAACGCAGTTATGAAGATCCTGTCGTAGCTAATGAGCCCAGAAGAAATTCATCAGAAAATAATAATTTAGTGATTGGTGAAGGCGTCACATTTAATGGAACTATTGCTGTTCCTGGAACCGCAATCATCAACGGTAAAGTTAATGGAGAGTTAAGTGCAGAAACTCTTCAGATCGGTAAGACCGGTCACATAACTGGCAAAGTAAAAGCCAAAGAAATTGATGTTCAAGGTGAGCTGCATGAAGACGTAGTTTGTGAAACTCACATCATCATTCATGCCTCAGGAGTTGTCAGCGGTAAACTCGAATACTCAGAGTTGGAGATCGAGCGCGGTGGACAATTCAAGGGTCAAATGAATCAACGTAATAAGTAAAACTTTACTCAAGAAGACATTGATCACTGATTCCTAAAAACTCAAGATTTTCTAATTGCGTTTTTAGGTCTGAAAGATTTGCAGACATCATCTTTCGTTTCAATATAAGGTCCCCCTATCAAATCAATGCAATAGGGGACAGCTGCAAAAATCCCTTGTGCAATAACTTCTCCATCTTTAGACTTCAGCCCTGTTAAAGTTTCTTCAATCGATTTGGGTTGACCTGGAAGATTGATGATGAGACTCTTATCTCGAATCACTGCAGTTTGTCTTGACAAAATCGCAGTTGGAACGAAGTGAAGACTAATTTGGCGCATTTGCTCGCCAAAGCCCGGCATCACTTTATGCGCTACAGCAAGCGTGGCCTCAGGTGTTACATCTCTTAGTGCAGGGCCAGTACCTCCAGTCGTCAAAACCAACGAACAACCTAAATCAACCAACTCAATCAGGGTGTTTTGAATCGTTAGTTGGTCGTCTGCGATTAGCCTGGTTTCAAGCTCAATAGCATTGTGCAGAGCAGACTTGAGCCATGTCGTGAGTGCTGGTATGCCTTTATCCTCATAAACGCCTGAACTTGCTCGGTCGCTGATGGAGAGAAGGCCAATTTTTACTGAATCATAGGTTGACATTCGAAATTACCTAATTTAACTAATTTAACTAATAGTTGGTACATGCTCATCTTCTGAGTCATCCGGATGCTGATCCAATACGTCTTTCATGAACTGAAAAAGCTCTCGATATGCTTTGCTTTGTCTGGGGGCGAGCCCTTTGGAGATGTCACTTGGCTGGGTTTTATTGTCACGCCTGGCTTGACGGATGAGGGCTCTTAATTGTTGAATGTCTATGGTCGGGCGACTGAGTATTAATTCTTCAACAGCATTGTCATCCTCTAAGAGCCTAGCACGCCATGCCTCCACCAGGTGCAGCATCTGCGTTTCTCTGGCGCTACCAGACTGTTGTTCATCCAAGCATTCACGAAGAGCTTTCACATCCTCCTCATCAAGTTTCCTCATGAGCTTGCCAACATATTGGAGTTGGCGTCTTTTGCCCTCGAAGTCAGTTATTTTTTTTGCTTGTTCAACGGCTTCTACTAAAATCTCCGGTAGTGCACCTGCAGAGCCCAACCGGTCCACTAAATCTTGCCTGAGGGTCAAGAGGGACTCGCCTAGGGCTTGTAGCTCTGAGCTCCCCCTTTTTTTATCAGTTTTACTGAGGGAGTCCGTTCCTTTTAATTCTATTTTTAGTTCAAGGTCAAGATCACTGCCCTCGGCAACGAATTGACCTTTTACGAAATAACCTTTTTTTAATTTCTTTGCCATCAATATCAGACTTTTAGTATGGGATCTAGTTAGGCTAGTATCATATATCCGTTGCCAGCAACAATTTCAGACAATTGCAGACAAATGAAGACAATTCAAGTTGATTACTAATTGAAGCTTTTTTCAGTATTTTTAAAAGTCAGCCCAAAAATTCAAATAAATGAACCACACCGAACCAACCCATTCATCTCAGGCCGATCAACTCAGGGGATTTAGTCATACCAGAAATCAGTTTGAGTCTTTGGTAGACGCCGCCTTAGCGCACGCCCTAAAGCTCGGTGCAACTGACGCTGCAGCCGAGGCCTCAGAGGGTTGCGGACTTAGCGTATCCGTACGCAAGGGGGAGCTTGAAAATGTGGAGAGAAACAGAGATAAATCTTTAGGCATCACAGTTTACGTGGGCAAAAGAAGGGGTAACGCCAGCACCTCAGATTTTTCACATGAAGCGATCCAAAGAACAGTGCAGGCTGCCTTTGATATTGCCAAATTCACGGCAGAGGACTCTTTTGCTGGCTTGCCTGAGAAATCTGACATCTCAACCCATCACCGAGATTTGGACCTGTTTCATCCCTGGGATATCGATAGTGAGGGGGCAATGCAGTTGGCACTAAGGTGTGAGGCTGCTGCATTTGACACAGACTCTCAAATTGCCAACAGCGAAGGCGCGGCAGTCTCGGCCCAGCAAAGTCACTTCTTTAGCGCCCACACAAACGGATTTAGAGGCGGCTATGCCAGCTCAAGGCACAGTTTGTCAGTAGCCCCTATTGCCGGTGAAGGCGATGATATGCAAAGGGATTCTTGGTACAGTTCTATGAGGAATGCAACTGAGTTGGCCTCTCCCGAGAGGGTGGGTAGGTACGCAGCAGAGCGTGCACTCAGTCGTTTGCACGCAAGAAAGATTTCAACAAAAACTTGCCCCGTTCTTTTTGAGGCTCCCCTTGCAGCTGGTTTGCTTGGGCACTTGATTCAAGCGATCAGCGGAGGTGCGTTGTACCGCAAGAGCAGTTTCCTTATGGAATCAATGGGCAAACAAGTGCTTCCAAATCACATTGATGTCTTTGAGGACCCATTCGTAATGCGAGGCAAAGGAAGCTCTCCCTTTGATGATGAAGGTGTGATTACAAAAGCACGTCAAGTCATTGAGGACGGAAAAATACAGGGATACTTTTTAAGCACTTACTCAGCTCGCAAACTGGGTATGAAGACAACTGGTAATGCCGGGGGGTCGCACAATTTGACTCTGACCTCGAAAAACACGAAGCCAGGTGATGATTTAAAAGAAATGCTTCGTAAATTAGATACTGGCCTGTTTGTGATTGAACTCATGGGCCAAGGCGTGAATTCGGTTACAGGTGACTATTCACGAGGGGCGAGTGGTTTTTGGGTAGAGCGAGGAGAAATCGCGTTTCCAGTTCAAGAAATTACGATCGCTGGAAATTTGCTAGACATGTACGAAGGGATTCTTGCCGTTGGAGCAGATGCCTATAACTACGGAGCCAAAACTATTGGCTCCGTATTGATCAATAAAATGAAGATCGCGGGCTCTGACTAAATACTAAAAATACGGTGGATTGCGTGACCTAGTTTAGCGAGACTTTCTTAGTTCAGCGCAGTCTTGACTGCTGCGCTGACCAATCCCATATCCGCCTTGCCGGCGAACTTGGTTTTTACAGCGCCCATCACTTTACCCATGTCAGCAGGGCCAGTAGCACCCAGCTCAACGACCAATGCTTTTACGGCCGCGGTGATCTCCTCAGCACTCATTCTTTGAGGGAGATAGGCCTCTAAAATACCCATCTCAAGAGTCTCAACGTCAGCTAGGTCTTGACGTCCCGCGCTTGTGTAAGCTGCAACCGAGTCTTTTCTTTGTTTGATTAGTTTATCAACAATTGCTATCACTGCAACATCATCTAGCGTGATGCGCTCATCAACTTCACGCTGTTTAATGGCGGCCTGAAGCAAGCGAATGGTCCCAAGCTTTTGGGTATCCTTTGCTCTCATGGCGTTTTTCATATCTTCAGTGATTTGATCTTTAAGGCTCATATATCGTCCTATTTAGTTTTGATTATTGATGAGGGGGTGAGCAAGTCTTGCTGTTTATGGCCCCAGAAAAACAAAAGCCCGCTCGGGTTGCCCCGTGCGAGCTTTGAATGACTCTAGGCAGCGGGTGTATTAATACATTTTCTTAGGTAACTGCATGCTACGTACACGCTTGTAGTGACGTTTAACAGCAGCCGCCTTTTTGCGCTTGCGCTCAGCAGTTGGTTTTTCATAAAACTCACGCGCTCTTAGCTCAGTGAGTAAACCCAATTTTTCGATGGTGCGCTTAAAACGACGCAATGCTACGTCAAAGGGCTCGTTCTCTTTTAATCGAATAGTTGTCATTAACGAAAATTTTCAAAATGTGCAAATCATCTTAATAAGGTAGATCGAAGAGCCTCATACCAATGATTGCGATTGATACTCCAACTATTTGTTTGCGGCCGTTGGAGGATTAGCCAAGTTAGCCCTCAATTATAGCTCCTTTGAAAGTCTTTTAATATGCTCGACAAATGTAAATTCCATCAAGATGCAGCAAACTTGGGCTGCTTTTGAGATACTTATGCTGGATTTAGACTGTTAGCGCAGGCAAAACCGCTGGACCAAGCCCATTGAAAGTTATAGCCTCCAAGCCATCCTGTGATGTCAACCACCTCACCAATGAAGTACAGCCCCCTTTGAGTGGACTCCATGGTTTGTTGATTTAATACCTTTGTACTCACTCCGCCGGCTGTTACTTCTGCTTTTTTATATCCTTCGGTCCCGGAGGGGGTGAGCTCCCAGTTTTCGAGTCTGTTGGCTAATTGTGTCAATGCTGAGTCGGGAATTTGGTTAAAGGGGTTTTGTAGTGTTGTATTTTGATCAGTCCAGGCCTGAGCCAAGCGAGATGGGACCCAATTTGAGAGCTCATTGACCAAGAGTTTACGGGAAACTTGCTTGGTTTTAATAAATACATCGCGAAGTTCCTGCTCAGGTGATAGGTTCACATGTATGTTCTCACCAGGACTCCAGTAACTAGAAATTTGCAAAATTCCGGGGCCTGATAAACCTCGGTGAGTGAAGAGTAGATCCTCTGCAAATTCAATGCGGTTTTTCTTAATACCAGTAGAGATGACAACAGGCAATGAAAGGCCTGAGAGATGGGCATAGGGGCTCCATGCATTGCCCTCAAAAGTCAGAGGTACCAAAGCTGGCCGAGTGGGAACTAGGGGTAGGTTGAACTGCTTTGCTATGTTGTAACCAAAATCACTCGCTCCTATCATAGGAATTGAGAGTCCCCCAGTTGCAATGACAACAGAGGGCGTGAGAACATGACCTTTGTCAGTGTCTATTTTGTAATAACCCTTGCCTGCTCCATTCTCCCCAAGTGCGGGTGCATTAAATTCAATATGTTCAACACGGCAAGGGTTCCTAATCTGCACTGAGCCACCATCACTTTCATTGCACTGCGAAATTAACACATCAATAATATCTTTTGCAGAGTGGTCGCAAAAGAGTTGCCCTTTGTGCTTTTCGTGAAATGCAACACCATATTTTTTAAGTAGGTTTAGAAAATCATCCGGAGTGTATTTGGAGAGAGCGCTTCTGCAGAATTGGGGATTCTCACCAATGAAATATTTGTGAGGACTCCTGACATCCATATCCTTGTTGGTGAAGTTGCATCTTCCGCCTCCGGAGATCCTGATCTTTTCAGCTAATTTTTCGCTGTGATCAATAACTAAAATTTTCAGCCCCTTAGATTGAGCCACCCCAGCACAAAATAGGCCTGCTGCACCTGCTCCGATGATGACCGCATCAAAGGTATCAGCAGAGTTGCGGTCAAGACTACTCATAAATTATTTTGGAGGAAGTTTTCAATGAGTTTCGCTAAAGCTAAAGGTTGATCATGGTGAAGCATATGTCCGGTGTTTGCAAGTTCGTGGTAACGAATGTCTTTAACTACTTTCATGCGCTCGTAAAACTCTTCTATTTTGTAACTCTTACCCCACCATTTTTGAAGACTATCTTCCTCTGCCGTGACACATAAAACTGGTGCACTAATGCCGTTGTGGATCTCGCTTGTTTCATCGGCTCTGTAAAGATGCACACTGCTAACTTTGTGGGCTGCCTCACCCAAAATATGCCAAGCACCGTCTAAATCCTCCTGAGCCCAATGACCTGCAAGCCACTCAGCTTTATCAGGTGAAATTCTGGGGTTGTTTTTTATGAGCCTTTGGGCAACATCTGCAAGATTTTTGTAAGGTTTTAAATTAATATTTCCTTTGTGGAGCTCTTTGATTTCATCCATCCATTTTGCATATCTATTTGCCGCTTGCGAGGGGGTGGTACTTGCCATTCCGAATCCCTCGAGATTGATGAGTTTGTGGATTCTTTGTGGTCTAACTCCAGAATAAATCATGCTGATGTTGCCCCCCATGCTGTGACCTACTAGCTCTATGGGCTCATCTTGAAAATAGTGATCAAGTAAAAAATCTAAGTCGCCTAAATAATCAGCAAATAAATAATGATCAACTGGGCGAGTCCTAGAGTCAATGCTTTTAGTTAGCCCAAATCCCCTCCAGTCTGGTGCGATGATGAATCGATCGATCTTTAAAGCGTCCACCATAAACTGAAATGATGCGGCCACGTCCATCCATCCATGTAATAAAACAAGTGGTTTGTGATGTTTTAAGCTTTCCTTGTTCCCCCAGGTCCTCACGTGATAACGTTGATCTCTGATGGGGATGAATTGACTTGATGAATTTTTAATGGGTTGATACATCCGGATATTGTAAATTGCTAAGATTCACTTTATTTGGTGCTTGTTTAGTGCTTGTTTAGTTCTATCGGTGTTTAGAATTTCCAATCTGAGTTATGAATATCTGAGCATAATCAACTTAAAATTAACACCAGCTAGACTTGTAAGTACTTTTCGAAGCTTATTTTTCACAAATTTACATAAAGATAAAAATGAGTGCATTCAACTTTAAAACGGTCCAACTTGGCGTTAGCGATCTATTGGTGCCGCCCATTTGTTTAGGTACGATGACTTTTGGCGAGCAGGTGAGTGAACATGACTCGCACGAGATTATGGATTTGTCTCTAGAGCGCGGCATCAACTTCTTTGATACAGCGGAGATATATTCTGTCCCGACGAGGGCGGAGACTTTTGGTTCTACTGAGACAATTATTGGGAATTGGTTTGCAAAGCACAAAGGTCACCGAGATAAAATCATTTTGGCTTCCAAGGTTGCTGGATCTGCAAGAGGGATGCCCTGGATAAGACAGGGAACAGGTATGACGGGTGCAGATATCCTTGCCTCTTGTAATGCCAGTTTGAAGCGTTTGCAAACAGATGTCATTGATTTGTACCAAATTCATTGGCCAGAGCGACATGTGCCAGCTTTTGGAGCCATGTATTACGATCCCAAACAAGAGTCAAGCAAAACGAGTATCCATGAGCAACTACAAGCCATGGGACAGTTGGTCAAGGAGGGCAAAATTCGATATATTGGACTGTCCAATGAAACACCTTACGGAGTTCATGAGTTTGTCCGTCTTGCACAGTTGCACAACTTACCCCAAGTCATCAGTGTTCAAAATCCATATTGCCTGATCAATCGAACTGTTGAGAATGCGCTAGATGAGACACTGCACAGATTAAATGTCGGCCTGCTTGCTTATTCACCGCTTGGGTTTGGACTCTTGACGGGTAAATACGACGCAAGTGGCACGGTCGGGCCTAATGCGCCCATGCAAGCTCGCATTGCTAAATTCGAGTCCGTTCGCAAACAACGTTGGGGTCGTCAAGAGGCTCTTGAGGCTTCACGTATCTATAACCAAATGGCTAAAGATAACGGACTAACACCCACTCAGTTTGCACTTGCGTTTTGTTACACGCAGTGGCGTGTTCAAAGCACCATCATTGGGGTGACTTCTAAAGAACAGTTAGAAGAAAACTTAAAAGCTTGGGGCACAACGCTTAGCCCAGAGTTGCTTGCCAAAATTGACCAAGTGCGTTGGACCCACCGGGATCCGGCGGTTTAATTCCCAACAACAATCCATTACAAAAAATGACTGCTGATTATTGGTCAATCTTTGCCTGCGCTGCCATTTGGGTACTGTTCGCATACATCTGCGGATCTGTATCGTTTGCAGTAGTTGTGAGCAGACTATTTGGCTTGAGTGATCCTCGCACTTTCGGGAGCCACAACCCTGGTGCAACCAATGTGCTTAGGACCGGGCACAAGGGAGCTGCACTATTAACTCTTTTCATGGATGGATTTAAGGGCTGGCTGCCACTGGTTCTTGCAAAAGCATATGCAGTGCAAAATCCTTTTTTAGATTCCTCAATGGCTGACTTCGCAGTTAAGCAAAATTCATGGGAAATGCTAACACCCTGGATCATTGCTGGGGTTGCAATGAGTGCATTTGTCGGGCACTTATGGCCTGTGTTTTTTGGTTTTAAAGGGGGTAAGGGAGTTGCGACTGCGGCAGGTCTGTTATTTGGAATGCAACCTACCCTAGGACTTATGGTCTTACTGACTTGGGTTGGCGTTGCGGTTTTGACTCGCTACTCTTCTTTGTCTGCACTGCTGAGTGCTGCATTTGCACCCATTTATCTGGTAATTGGCTCCATCTATTTATGGAGAGATGAGTTTATTTATGCAACACCTTGGCCACTTGCTTTGGTCAGTGCAATCATGGCCATGCTTTTGATTTACCGACACAAAGAGAACGTTCAAAGACTGCTAAAGGGTGAGGAGTCTAAGATTTTTAGCAAGAAAAAATCTTAAAAAACTTTTAATCTCTAAAGTTATCAAAGCTTAAGGGCAGATCGCTCAACTCTTTTTTAATCAGCGCCATCGCCGTTTGTAGATCGTCCCTTTTAGCGCCTGTGACTCTAACCGAGTCGCCTTGGATCGCTGCTTGAACTTTTATTTTGCTATCTTTGATGAGGCGTTGTAGTTTTTTGGCGTCTTCGCCTGCGATACCTTTTTTAACTTTAATCAGTACTTTTACCTTATCGCCGCCAATCTTTTGAATTTCTTCTTTATCAAGGAAACGTACGTCTACACCACGCTTAGTGAGCTTATTTTGCAATATATCTTCGACCTGTGTTAACTGAAAAGGCGAATCTCCGTGTATGGTGATGTCGTTTTCTTTTAAATCTATCGCAGCACTGGTCCCTTTGAAGTCAAAACGGGTGCCAATTTCTTTGGCTGAATTCTCAACCGCATTCTTGACCTCTACTAAATTAGCTTCACAAACTGCATCAAAAGAAGGCATAAAAAATCCTCATTAACAATGCGACAATTCTGCCATGATTGTCGAACAAAACATATCCCTAAAAAAATACAACACCTTTGGCATTGAGGCTAAAGCACTTCGTCTGGTCCGATTAAACTCAGAGGAAGATTTGTTGGCTGTTTTAAGAGACCCGGAACTTGCTGCAGCCCCTAAATTCATTTTAGGCGGAGGCAGTAACATTGTAATTACAGCTGACGTTAAACCCGTTGTCTTAAAAGTAGAGATGCTTGGAAAGAGATTGGTCAGCGAGGATGAAAAGGCCTGGGTGGTTGAGGCGTACGCAGGAGAGAATTGGCATGAGTTTGTGCGCTGGACCTTGGACAACGGTTGGCCAGGGCTGGAGAATTTAGCTATGATTCCTGGCTCTGTTGGGGCTACGCCCGTTCAAAACATTGGAGCTTACGGGGTTGAGCTTCAAGACCGCTTTGAATCACTGGACGCGATCAACCTCCAAACCAGCGAGCACATGAGGCTTGAGGCTTTGCACTGCGCTTTTGGCTACAGAGATTCAGTTTTTAAACACGGGCCAGATCAAAGGATGGGCGCGTCCTCATCGATGGGTTTGGCTGGACGTGCACTCATTACCAGAGTCCGGTTTCGCCTTCCCAAGGCCTGGAGGGCTGAGACTGGATACACAGATATTCACAAACGCGTGGTTGAGAGTGGATTAACCCAACCAAGCGCAATGCAAATCTTTGATATGGTTTGTAGCATTCGCAAAGCAAAATTACCCCAGCCAGAGTTGGTTGGGAATGCAGGTAGTTTTTTTAAAAATCCTACGGTCACTGCAGACCAGTGTGCAGACATCATTGCTCGTGAACCCAAACTAGTTCACTACCAACTCAGCAACGGTGAATTCAAACTAGCCGCTGCTTGGTTAATCGATGCCTGTGGCTGGAAAGGCAAGAGCGTGGGGCACGCCGGTGTGTATGAGAAACAGGCACTTATCTTGATTAACAAGGGCGGTCCAAGCAGACCTTGCACTGGGGGAGAGGTGGTTACACTGGCTCAGGCCATACAGACCAGTGTTTATGAAAGGTTTGGAATAAGACTGGAGATAGAGCCAGTGGTGGTCTAAAAATTTCAAAAAAAAAAGATAATCATAAGATAATAATCAGTAAACGCACACACTACACAAGCTATTGAAAGAGCCTGGCGAAAGAGCCTAGGGTCCTGCAAAAATACGCAACTGAATTGACACTTAAGGGTTTTTAAAAATGACGGAGAATTTGATGAATTTAGGAATTAAAAAAATGTTGAAACTTCCCCTGAAGTTCCTATCCACAGCGGTTTTATCAAGTTTATGTGTGTCGGTCTCTTTTGCACAGAGCTACCCCAACAAGCCAATCAAGCTCTTAGTTCCCTTTGCTGCAGGGGGTACAACAGATATTATTGCCCGCGTGATTGCTGAACCATTGGGAAGGATTCTTGGACAAAGTGTGATCGTGGATAACAAACCAGGCGGGGGCGGTGTTGTAGGGGCGTTGGATACGGCTAAGTCTGTAGCCGATGGGTATTCGCTTGGAATTGCGACGGTCTCAACGACCGCTGCTAATCCAGCGATTAACCCGAAAATCCCTTACAACATAATGACCGACTTCTCCCCCATTGTGAATATTGCGGCAACTCCTAACGTGATTGCTGTGCACCCCTCGTTTCCTGCTAAGGACTATAAGACCTTTATTGATGAGGTCCACAAACACCCTGGCAAGTACTCTTACGCATCCTCTGGAACTGGGGGAATTGGACATCTGCAAACAGAGCTCTTTAAAAGTCTGTCAAATTCGTTCATTACTCACATCCCTTACAGAGGAGCGGGTCCTGCACTGAACGATACCGTAGCAGGGCAAGTTCCCATTATTTTCGATAATTTGCCATCCGCTCTTCAGTTTATTAAAGAGGGACGTTTGGTACCTATTGTTGTTGCTGCTCCCCAAAAATTGGCAGTTTTGCCGAATGTGCCCACTTTTAAAGACGTAGGTCTTGAGCCGGTAAACCGGATGGCTTATTACGGTATTTATGGACCTAAAGGGCTACCAAAGGAGGTCATTGACAAAATACACGACGCAGTCGTAAAAGCTCTTGAAGATCCTGCTGTGCGTAAACGTATTGAAGATACGGGCTCAATTGTGATTGGCAATACACCTGAACAATTTACGCAGCAAATCAAAGCTGAGTTTGAGGTCTATAAAAAAGTGGTCGAGACCCAAAAGCTGAAACTAGAACAGTAAGCTGAATCAGTAATCTAACTAGAAGACGTCAACCCCCCTCCAATGCCTAAGAAAGATTTGTCAATCTTGGATCCTGGGGAGGGGCACCAAAGCTTAGCGCCTAAAAAAGGGCGGCCCTCAAAATACAAACCACTAATCCAAGCACCCACATCAACACCTGACAACGGTTTAGCAAAATCTAAACCCCGAGTACCCAAAAAACTGGGCAAACCCGTCAACGTGATCGATCAATCGTTGGTTGATCCCGTTATTGAACGCTTTATAAACGGGCTATGGTTAGAGGAGGGACTTTCACAAAACACCTTGAGTGCTTACAAAAGGGATATCTCACAAATATCAATTTGGTTGAGAGGCAAATCAAGCTCTCTGCTTTTGTGTACAGAGCCCTTAGTGCAGGAGTATTTTGCTGTTCGTTTCTCCGACTCCAAGGCAACCAGTGCTAACAGGAGATTGACAGTTTTTAGACGCTTTTTTAGGTGGGCACTGCGCGAGTCACTCATCAGTGAAGATCCGACCTTGAAAATCCTTGCTGCAAGAACACCCCTTCGCGTTCCCAAGACACTCACCGAAGCCCATGTCGAGGCTTTACTTAATGCGCCTGATACTGACAAGCCCCTTGGTCTTCGTGACAAAGCGATGCTAGAAATTCTTTATGCGAGTGGACTGCGTGTATCGGAGCTCGTGAATTTAAAAACTTTCGAGTTGAGTTTGAAAGAAAATGTGCTCACTGTAATGGGAAAGGGGCAAAAAGAGCGGATGGTCCCCTTTGGTGAAGAGGCGGGGGAGTGGATCGAGCAATATTTAAAGACTGCGAGGGGGGAGCTTTTAAAGGAGCAGCAAACACAGTTTTTATTTGTAACCAGGCGAGGCTCGGGGATGTCACGCGTGATGTTTTGGAACATCATTAAGCGCTATGCTCAAATTGCAGGAATTGCGCCCAACTTATCGCCCCACACTCTACGCCATGCCTTTGCAACGCATCTGCTCAATCACGGGGCTGATCTTAGAGCTGTGCAGATGCTTCTTGGGCATGCTGACATATCAACCACCACCATATACACACACGTTGCGAAGGAGAGACTGAAGAGCCTACATGCAAAACATCATCCAAGAGGATAATTAGGTGTCCTGGTGTTGAAGTGTTTCTAGCTCTTTATCTGTAAAACCAGCCTTTCTTCTTGCCTCCAAATTAAAGGGGGGTCTGAGTTTGGGGGCGTTATGTTTGAGTGCCAATTCGTTGTAATGCGTTAAAGGATCAACGCTTTGTTTGGAGCACAGCCAGTTGTACCAATAGTTTCCAATGGCGACGTGACCTACCTCATCTCTTAAAATAATATCCAGAATTTTTGTGGCTGCATTTGCCTGCTCTGTACCTGCCGCTTGAAGTTTCTTTTGTATAACAGGGGTCGCGTCCAGGCCCCTTGCCTCCAAGGTTCTGGGAACAAGGGCCATCCGGGCGATGATGCTATCCCCTGTTTTTGTGCACATATCCCAAAGACCATCGTGGGCTTTGAAATCTCCGTAAAAAAACCCAAGGGACTCTAGTAATTCCCTGAGTAGTTCAAAGTGTGTTGACTCCTCATAGGCCACACGCAGCCAATCTTCATAATAAGGTTGAGGCATATTCGCATAGCGCCAAATTGCGTCAAGGGCTAGATTGATTGCATTAAACTCGATATGACAAACTGCATGCACCAGTGCAGCCAACCCCTCATTGTTGAAGGGTGAGCGCTTTGGCATGTTTCGCGCGTTGATGAGCTCAGGCAAATCTGGGCGACCGGGGATAGTACCCATTTGGGGGCTTATGTGCGCCCTCGTATCAATTTGTAAGCCCTCCCGCATAGCCCACAACTCACCGACTAACTTAACTTTAGTTAGAGCAGCTTTTGCCTGTAAGGCTTGTAGGGCACAATGTCTTAATTCCATCTGTACAATTTTGGCATTGAATTGGGTATGTTTACAAATTTCTGGAGTATTTATGGCTATTTATAAATTAGATGACGTGAGTCCAAATATTGATCCGACCGCCTGGGTCGCAGACTCAGCCCAAGTCATGGGCAAAGTGCATCTACACAAGGACGCTAATGTTTGGTTTGGTACCGTTATCAGAGGAGATAACGATCTAATTGAAATTGGCGAGGGCTCCAACATCCAAGACAACAGTATGCTCCACACCGATGATGGAATCCCACTGATTATTGGTAAGCACGTGACAGTGGGTCACCAAGTCACTCTTCATGGTTGCAATATTGGTGAGGGGTCCTTAATAGGGATTGGTTCAGTTGTTTTAAACGGTGCAAAGATTGGTCGAAACTGTTTGGTGGGTGCTGGTGCCTTGGTTACAGAAGGTAAAGAGTTTCCAGATGGTTCAATGATTTTAGGGAGTCCAGCAAAAGTGGTTAAAGATTTAACACCCGAACAAATCAAAGGGTTGTATGAGTCGGCAAAACGTTATGTGCAAAATTCAAAACGTTTTCAAAAGGGGCTTGTCAAAATTGGCTAAAGTGCACCCCTTTATTTTTGAGGGCCTACCAGTCAGAGGCTTTCTAGTTCAAATGCAAGATACTTGGACTGAGATTTTGTCTCGTAGACGGTTAAACCCTGAGACCGGAGAATACCCCAAGCCCGTCAGAGCGTTGTTAGGTGAGATGACAGCTGCAGCTGTATTGCTTCAATCTAACATTAAATTTGATGGAGCATTGATTCTTCAGATTTGGGGGGACGGTCCCTTAAAGGTGGCAGTTGTTGAGGTGCAGCCTGATTTGCGCGTCAGAGCAACAGCTAAAGTAGTGGGTGAGGTATCAGAGGATGCACTTCTTAGCGAGATGATCAACCGAAATCATATGGGAAGATGTTCTATCACTTATGATCCGCAAAACCGCCGCCGCGGGCAACAACCTTACCAAGGTGTTGTACCCCTGGACCGGGATAACGGGGAATCTTACGAAAGATTGAGCGATATTCTTGAGCAGTACATGAGACGCAGTGAGCAACTCGATACTACGATCGTGCTTGGCACGGATGATGATTCTTGCGCTGGAATTTTGATTCAAAGAATGCCCATTAAAGGACAAGATAACTTGGGCGGTAATCAGCAAGATATTGAGCAAGACGCGTTAGATCAAAATGAGGACTACAAAAGAATTTCTATATTGACCAAAAGTTTGACCACACAAGAGTTGTTAACTTTAAAGTCAGATGTCATTCTTCATCGTCTTTTTTGGGAGGAGCGGTTGGCGCATTTGGCAACGGATGAGTCGAGCGCTGTAACGCCCTATTTTGGTTGTACCTGTTCCAGGCAAAGAGTTGCTGCAATGATTCAAGGCTTAGGGCTTGAGGAGGCTGAAAGCATCTTGGAGGAGAAGTCAAATATTGATGTGAGCTGTGATTTTTGCGGCGCTAACTATATTTTTGACGCCGTGGACACTGCACTGCTCTTTAATAATCAAACCCTTCAGCCTCCGGCCCCTGATGTGTTGCAATGAAACCATGTTGTATTGAAGAAAAGGGGGTCATTGCATTGCGATCAGAACTAGGCATGTACATGTGCGATTTTTTAAAAAAGAGCTGTACTTTCTGTGAAAGGACATGCCAAGCAAAAAATCAAGAATGCGTGAAAGAAGGGCATGAAATTTTTGTTAATTATTTTGCCTTCAAAAATCCAAATAATGCGTGCTCGCATTCAGGATCGCTACATTTTTCGCAAACATAGTTAAATAAAGGTTTAGGAAGGGGGCGGAAATTTTGTTCTACCCCGGTCTTACTGCTGTTGTCATGATCCTGCGATATCACGGTTTCTGATTTTTGCGATATCAGTATATTTTTTAAGATTGAGGCAAATGCGTAACCCGTATTTTTTGCAAGCGAGCCGATTACTCCCCCCGCCCAATCCCCTCGAATGACTTGAAGACTTAGTTTTTTTGTTTTTGAAACCTCATTGATTAATAGCCTAGCGCGCGCGAGATGAGGGGCGTCCTCGATTGCAAATTCGTTAGGGCTAATTAGGAGTAATATTTTTCCTGTAACACTAGATTCGTTGTTGATGGACTTTAAAAATTCTGCAGCATGCTCAGTTGAAGTTTTTACACACTCAACTTGAATGCTAATTTGGGCCTTGTCAATGGGTAATTGGTACGCTGCAAGATGCTCTGTTCCTTGGCTCAACAAATACTCACGTAGTGCAGTGAGTATTTCTATGTGTTCGCCTATTAAGTCGACTCTCAGATCAGACAAGTTTTTTGTAGACTTTATTATTTAGAGATTTGAACAAAAATCTCATTTGATTTGACCATCCCCAACTCGCTCCTTGCGCGTTCTTCAACCATTTCGAGTCCGATTTGTAAATCGGTTAACTCAGCACGAAGCCGCTCGTTGATTACTTCTTGTTTCACATTTTTTTGGTTCTGTAACTCAAGGCGCTGACTTAGGCGCATGACCTCTGGGATACTGCCGCGCCCAAACCACAACTGGACTTGCAAAATAAACAGCAATCCAATCAGTATGATGGGTAGAGGGCGAAGCATTGAGGTTGAGTCGTTAAGTAATTTAAGACATGTATCTTATCAAGATTAGCGTAAATTGTAAAACGCAGATCTACCCGGATACTCAGCCACATCGCCCAAGTCCTCTTCAATGCGAAGCAGTTGGTTGTATTTTGCCATTCTGTCAGAGCGAGACAAGGATCCAGTCTTGATTTGACCCGCGTTGGTACCGACTGCAATATCAGCGATCGTTGAGTCCTCTGTCTCACCTGAGCGGTGTGAGATCACTGCGGTGTAGCCGGCTCTTTTGGCCATCTCAATGGCTTCAAACGTTTCGGTGAGAGTACCGATTTGATTTATTTTGATCAGCACGGAGTTTGCAATCCCCTCTGTGATACCGCGCTTGATGATGGACGTGTTGGTCACGAACAAATCGTCACCCACGAGTTGAACTTTAGAGCTGAGCCTGTCGGAGATGATTTTCCATCCAGCCCAATCATCCTCGGACATCGCATCTTCGATACTGATAATGGGGTACTTATCTACCCAAGTTGCAAGCATATCGGTCCACTGTTCAGCACTTAGAGATAGTCCTTCGCCACCGAGGTGGTATTTTCCGTCCTTGTAAAACTCACTTGCGGCGCAGTCAAGTCCGATTGCAATTTGCTCACCAGCGGTATAGCCAGCTTGTGAGATCGCCTCCAAAATCATTTGAATCGCAGCCTCATGATTTTCTACGCTTGGGGCAAAGCCGCCTTCATCTCCAACTGCTGTGCTGATGCCTTTGTCAGAGAGTATTTTCTTTAACGCGTGAAAGATTTCAGTACCATAGCGCAACGCCTCCCTGAAACTGGGTGCCCCAACCGGGATGATCATAAACTCTTGGATATCTAGGTTGTTGTTTGCATGCGCGCCGCCGTTGATGACGTTCATCATGGGGACGGGCAGTTGTTTACCTGCCATACCGCCAAAGTATCTATAAAGGGGGAGCCCTGCCTCCTCGGCGGCTGCCCTAGCGACTGCCATTGAGACAGCCAAAATAGCGTTAGCACCCAATCTTCCCTTGTTTGGTGTTCCGTCTAAATTGATTAGGGTTTTGTCCAAAAAGGCTTGTTCACTTGCATCCAAACCAAGGATTGCTTCGGCGATTTCGGTGTTGATGTTATCAACCGCTCTAAGAACGCCTTTACCTAAATATCTGCTCTTATCGCCGTCCCTGAGTTCTACTGCCTCTCGTGTGCCAGTGGAGGCGCCTGAGGGGACCGCTGCACGGCCCATGACTCCACTCTCCAACAATACGTCACATTCAACGGTTGGGTTGCCACGGCTATCTAAGACTTCGCGACCTACGATATCAACAATTGCACTCATGATGTTCTCTCTTACTTAATTAAATTGATAATAAAACAGGTTAAATCCTGAGTCATTGTTAAATTAAAAAATGACTCCTATGGATTCATTAAGCTTGGAAGTGATTTTCTAGAAATCCCACTGATTTGATCACTCGGTCAAGCTCCAGTAAGGTCTCTAGTAAGGCTCGCATGTGTTTGAGTGGAACGGCGTTGGGGCCATCACTCATCGCTTGAGCAGGATTGGGATGAGTCTCCATAAAGAGTCCCGCAACACCAACCGCAACTGCAGCGCGAGCGAGAACTGGAACCATCTCTCTTTGACCGCCAGAGCTTGTGCCTTGACCGCCAGGGAGTTGAACAGAGTGAGTCGCATCAAACACAACCGGTGCCTGAGTCTCCCGCATGATCGCTAAACTTCTCATGTCTGAGACCAAGTTGTTGTATCCAAAACTTGCACCTCTCTCACAGGCCATGAAACGATCTGGGCTAAGCCCTGCCTCAAGCGCTGCGTGTCGAGCTTTATCAATTACGTTCTTCATGTCATGAGGTGCCAGAAACTGACCCTTCTTAATATTTACCGGTTTTCCTGATTGGGCAACAGCGTAAATAAAATCAGTTTGCCTGCACAAAAATGCAGGCGTCTGCAGTACATCAACTACTTTAGAAACTGGCTCAATGTGAGAACTCTCGTGTACATCGGTTAAAAGAGGCACACCGAGTGTTTTTTTGACCTTTGCAAGTATCTCCAGCCCCTTATCCATACCGGGCCCCCTAAATGTGGTTCCACTGGAGCGGTTGGCTTTGTCGTAGCTTGATTTAAAGATAAAAGGAATACCTAATTGAGTCGTCATCTCTTGGAGGGTTCCAGCCGTGTCCATCTGAAGTTGCTCAGATTCAACTACACATGGTCCCGCAATCAAGAAAAAAGGATACGACAAACCAGCTTTAAATCCACAAAGATCAATACTTGGAAAAGCGTCGTTGGGTTTTGAAGAGTTGTTCACTTCGTTCATTAAGCAACCGCCTTTGATTGGTGGGTGGGCACCGGGTTGGTTGAGGTGTCGATCAGTGTTGAGTCCACGACTTTGCCTTTGTTGGTGAGGGCTGCTTTAATGTAAGAGTTGAACAACGGGTGTCCATCCCAAGGCGTAGATTTAAATTCTGGGTGGAACTGCACGCCCATGTACCACGGGTGAACCGATTGAGGTAACTCAACAATCTCGGTTAATTGCTCTCTTTGCGTAATTGCAGATATCACCAAGCCCGATTGTCTGAGTTGCTCTAGGTAATTTACATTTGCCTCATACCTGTGTCTGTGACGCTCGGTGACTACGTCGCCGTATATTTGGTGCGCTAAAGTGCCTGAAGAAACGTCTGAGGACTGAGCGCCTAAGCGCATTGTCCCGCCTAGGTCAGAGTTGGCACTGCGTGTTTGAATCGTACCGTCCTTGTTCTTCCATTCGGTGATCAAAGCTATGACCGGATTTTTAGTTTCAGGCTCAAACTCTGTACTATTGGCTTCATCCAAATTGGCTATGTGACGAGCAAATTCGATGGTTGCTACTTGCATTCCCAAGCAGATGCCCAAGTATGGGATTTTGTTCTCCCTTGCGAAACGGGCAGCGCAAATTTTGCCCTCAATGCCTCGTTTACCAAAGCCACCTGGCACAAGCACTGCATTAAAGTTGGCCAACTTTGAGACACTCTCGGGGGTAATAGTTTCTGAGTCGATGTATTCGATTTTCACTCTAGCATTGTTATGTATCCCAGCGTGTCTAAGTGCTTCGTTTAAAGACTTGTAACTGTCTGACAAGTCCACATACTTACCCACCATGGCTACAGTGACTTCGCTTGTAGGGTGTTCAACAGAGTAGACTAAATCGTCCCAACGTTTCAGAATTGCATTTTGAGTGCTCAATTGCAGTTTGTTGCAGATGAGATCGTCAAGTCCTTGCTCGTGGAGCATGCGAGGGACTTTGTAAATCGTATCTACATCCCACATGGAGATCACTCCACTTTGGGCAACGTTTGAGAACAATGAGATTTTTTCACGCTCCTCTTGAGGGATTGGACGATCTGCTCTGCAAATTAGGGCGTCCGCTTGTATACCAATCTCTCTGAGCTTTTGGGCGGTGTGTTGAGTTGGCTTTGTCTTAAGTTCACCCGCTGCAGCTATCCAGGGTACGTAGCTCAAGTGCACAAAGGCTGTTTGAGTGGGACCCATTTTGAGACTCATCTGGCGCACAGCCTCAAGGAAAGGAAGGGATTCGATGTCGCCCACCGTGCCACCAATCTCCACGATAGCAACATCCACCCCAGAGGGGGTTCCAAAGCCGGCACCTCTTTTGATATAGTCTTGGATTTCGTTGGTAATGTGTGGGATCACTTGGACGGTTTTGCCCAAATAATCACCTCTGCGCTCTTTCTCGAGCACAGACTTATAGATCTGGCCAGTGGTGAAATTATTGGTCCTGCGCATTCGAGTCGTTATAAAACGCTCATAATGTCCAAGATCCAAATCGGTTTCGGCGCCGTCGTCCGTCACGAAAACCTCTCCGTGTTGGAACGGAGACATAGTGCCGGGGTCAACGTTGATATAGGGGTCTAACTTGATGAGTGTGACACTGAGTCCTCTGGACTCAAGAATCGCAGCAAGTGAGGCAGAGGCTATGCCCTTTCCAAGAGAGGACACCACGCCGCCTGTGACGAAGACAAATTTGGTCATGTCGAGCTCGGGATTGTTCATGTCCCGGGAGGAGGAAAGGGTAATTATAGGTGTACTCTGGTACATTGGGATTCATGAAACAGTTGAAAAATAAACATTTTGTTTTGGGCCTAACAGGTGGTATTGCTTGTTATAAGGCCGCTGAGCTTTGCCGTGCCCTGATTAAGGCGGGCGCAAGCGTGCAGGTTGTTATGACCGAGGGAGCCGCACAGTTCATCACACCTGTCACTATGCAGGCTTTATCTGATCGGCCAGTTTTTAGCTCCCAGTGGGATCCGAGGGAGAGCAATAATATGGCACATATCAACCTCTCCAGGGATGCCGATGCAATTTTGATTGCCCCTGCAAGTGCCGAATTTGTAGCGAAATTGCTACACGGGCGTGCCGACGATTTGCTGAGTTTGATGTGTCTTGCAAGACCCATCGAGAAAGTTCCCCTCATCGTTGCCCCCGCAATGAACAAAGAGATGTGGTCCAATCCCGCGACCCAAAGAAATATGGCTCAATTGACCCAAGACGGAGTGCACGTCTTAGGGGTTGGGGCGGGTGAACAGGCTTGTGGAGAAGTAGGGGACGGCAGAATGCTAGAGCCTTTAGAGATTTTGGAGGCACTTGAGTCATTTTTCACAAGAAAATTACTCCTCGGAAAAAAACTACTGATCACCGCGGGACCTACATACGAAGCAATTGATCCTGTCAGAGGGATCACCAATTTGTCCAGCGGCAAAATGGGTTTTGCAATTGCTAGGGCTTGCCAAAGAGCAGGTGCTCAAGTTAAATTAATTAGTGGCCCAGTCTCGCTTGAGACCCCTCACGGGGTTGAGCGCCTTGATGTAACCTCTGCTGAGCAAATGTACACCGCTACTTTAGAGTCGGTGGACAGTGCAGACGTTTTCATTGCCACTGCGGCTGTAGCTGATTGGAAGCTTAGCTCTGTAGTAGATCAAAAAATAAAGAAGAAAAATGAAAAGTCTCCGCCCAAACTGGATTTAGTTGAGAATCCAGATATTCTTAAAACAGTGGCTCAAACGAGTAGGGCCAAAAGTGGGGCACTTTACTGTGTTGGATTTGCTGCAGAGAGTGAGAATTTGCAGGCTCTTGCAGTTGAGAAAAGAATTGCTAAGGGCGTCCCATTGCTGGTTGCTAATATAGGGCCTGCTACTTTTGGACTTGATGAGAATGCACTTTTGTTGGTGGACGCAGAGGGCGCAAAAGAGCTACCCTGGGCTAGCAAAGAGGAGTTGGCAACTCAATTGGTTGAGGAATTAGCTAAAAGAATTAGCTAAAAAATACCGAAACGACTTAGCCGTGAGAGCTAGAGAGGTTAGACCCCTGTTGAGCCAAATCCGCCTTTCCTCTCACTCTCATTACTAAAAGAATCTACGATATTAAATTCGGGTCTAATAATGGGTAGAAAAACCATTTGCGCAATCCTCTCGCCCGGATTGATCGTAATGATCTGCTCACTTGAGGCGGGGTTTCGATTCCAAACGCTGATGAAACACTGCTCTTTGTAGTCTGCGTCAATAACCCCAGTCCCGTTCCCCAAGACAAGCCCTTTTTTATGCCCAAGGCCTGAACGAGGAAGAATAAATGAACAGACTCCTGCAGTGTTCATGTGAATAGCTATTCCCGTTGGTATGAGGACGGCTGGCGCCTGTGGGTGTATTTGCATTGGCTCGTTTAAGCAAGCGATTAAATCGATACCTGCTGACTGCTGGGTTTGATATTTAGGCAGTCCCCAATCGTTTAAACGTTTATCCAGAACAATGATTTCAAATTGATGAGGCATTTGTTGCATGTTTCGTTGGAATTGTTAAAAAAATCTACAAAAAATATATTGGCTTTAAGTGCTTTAAGTGCTTGAAAGCGATCAGTGCAACATCGTTCCACCGGGAGCTTCTGGAATTATCTTAAAGAATCCGCTACCCATACTCCTTGACTGTAGCTCTTCTGGACTGGCACCCCTAACGTGTTCAACTTTTATGTGAATTCTGAGTGCAATACCAGCTAAGGGGTGGTTAGCATCAATGACCACATGTTCGGGGTATATCTCAGTTACTGTGTAAAAAAGATCTTTGGGCGCCTCTGGGTTGCACTCTTTGGGGAGAGCATGACCCTCTATCGTCATACCCTCTTCTAACTCCTTTGGAAAAAGCGAGCGCTTTTCTAAAAAAACGAGCATTTCATCATAGTCCCCGAACGCCTCTTCTGGTTCAAGGTGCAAGTCCAGACTTGCACCCGCACCGTAGCCCATCAAAGCTTCCTCAATCTTTACAAGCAGATCATCCCCGCCCACAAAAAATTCAATAGGCTCGTCGAGTTCATCAAGGAGCTCCCCGAGTGTGTCTTTGAGGGTCCAGGTGAGTGCTACAACGCAGGGTGATGTTATTTCCATGATTCAAGAAAAAAATATAAATTAAAGGAATACGTCTTAATAAATTCAAAGAACTAAGTTAAGCTTTAGTACGTTAAAAAATGAAACAAAAATTATGCAAATAAACCAACCAACTCCAATGCTTGGAGGATTGAGTCCCAAAGAGTTCATGGCGGAGTACTGGCAAAAGAAGCCTTTGTTGATCAAAGGCGCATTCAAGGATTTTAAGCCCGTATTGAGTCGCGCCCAATTGTTTGAGCTAGCCGCAAGCGATGAGGTTCAGTCTAGACTCATAGAGTTGCAAAATTTGGACAAACAAACGCATTGGAGCGTTAAAAACGGCCCCATCAAGGGCCGGGATAAGCCCGCATTTACCAAAGAGGCTTGGACGCTGTTGGTACAGGGAGTGGATTTAATAAATGCTGAAGCAGCCAAGTTACTCAGAGAATTTCGTTTCATCCCTGATGCTAGGCTTGATGATTTAATGATTAGTTATGCCACACATCGCGGCGGAGTGGGGCCGCATTACGACAGTTACGATGTATTTCTGATTCAAGCCAGTGGACAGCGCTTGTGGAGAATAGGCAAACAAAAAGATTTAACACTGAGAGATGACACTCCTCTAAAAATTTTAAGTCACTTCGTACATCAAAAAGAATACGTCTTGGATCCGGGGGATATGCTTTATTTACCTCCAAAATATGCTCACGACGGCATTGCCGTGGGGGAATGCATGACATATTCAGTTGGTTTCAGAGCTCCAAAGAGTGACGAGTTAGCCAGGGAATTACTATTAAGACTTAGTGACGAGGCAAATGAATTAATTGGCTCCGAGCTTTATGGCGATCCCAAACAAAGTGCGGTTAATGCTCCTGCCAAGATCCCTGAGGATTTGCAATATTTTGCGATGAAGGCTCTTGCAAAAACGATCGAGCAACCGAGTGTTTTTGCAAGGTTGCTAGGGGAGATTTTGAGTGAGCCAAAAGATCACGTTTGGTTTCAGTCAAGCCGTCTTCAGAGCTCCAAACGTAGGAAGGGATCACACCCATTTCCAACAGGAATCAGATTAGATGATCAAACTAAAATGCTATTTGATGAGCATTACATTTTTATCAACGGTGAGGGGTGGCGAGCAACAGCTAACGATAAGACTCTTTTGAGACTTTTAGCCAATCAGCGCACCCTTACTAAAGAAGAATTATCCAAGTCCTCAGAGGATGCCATTGATTTAATTGGCAATTGGTTAGATGCAGGTTGGGCACATTCTTTGTAAAGTTTTTTTTGAAGAAATAAGCATTAATTTTGATTATTGAACATTTAAGTGAAACTTATCAATATGGTTTTGGGAATTACCCTATAATAACAGTCTGAGTTGAAGGGATTAGTGTCCATCTGCTCAGTCGCAGATTTCTGTGACGCTTTTAAATTTTTCTTCTCCAAATATTATTTTAAGGAAATACGAAATGAAAAAATCGCTCCTCTTGGCAAGCTTGTTAGCTATTGCTTTAGTTGCTTGTGGCAAAAAAGAAGCTCCTCCTGCACCTGCAGCTCCTGCAGCTGAAGCTCCTGCAGCTCCTGCAGCAGCACCAGCAGCTCCTGCAGCCGACGCAGCAGCTCCTGCAGCAGCTCCAGCTGCTCCTGAGAAGAAGTAATTCGTACTTCTGGTAGATTTCAGGGCTAGGAATAGTTTCAAAAAAATTATTTTCTCCCTGGTCTATACAAAACACCCTCTTCGGAGGGTGTTTTGCTTTGTCGAGCTGATATTTAAGAGGCCCTTAAAGATTTATTACTAATGGCCTAAGGTGCTGTCTTGGTTTTTACTGAATATTGAGCCAAGGTGAACCCGTATCAGGAGCCGCAACGAGTAGGTCATCCTCACTGCAACCCAGAGCACGGCTTAAACAGCTGAGGACAATATCTGGGCTGTTGTTGCGCTCGCTTAAATGAGCAGCTAAAACTGTATTAAGACTTACATGGTTGAGTTGACTTGCGAGCTCACACGCCGCATCGTTAGAGAGGTGTCCAAACGGACCGGATATACGGTCCTTTAGAAACTGCGGGTATCCAGAGGCTTTGAGTAATTCAGAGTCGTGATTGGTCTCAAGCATAAGGGCATTGCACCCTTTGAGTTGCTGGACAACATGGGCGCTTGCATGACCCAAATCAGTCAGTATTCCAAGGCTCACAGATCCATCAGAGAAGCGGACCTGCAAGGGCTCTCTTGCATCATGAGGAACTGTGAAGGGAGTTACTTGTAGACCACCAATCTCTATCGGTTGGGTATCTCTGGCAACGTTAATTTGAGACTCGCTTAGGCCCCAGTCCAACCCATTGCATGCCAACCAAGTTCCTTGACTCATCCACACAGGGATACCTAACGAGCTTGCTACTCTTTTAGTATGACCCACATGGTCAATATGTTCGTGAGTTATAAAAAGTGCGTCTAAATCTGCAAGACAAAGATCTGCTTGTATCAATCTGCGCTCTAACTCTTTCAAGCCAAGACCGCAGTCAACGAGCATTCGAGTAGTTTGAAGTCCGCACTGAGCCTCAACGACAGATGCATTTCCAGTGCTTCCGCTACCGAGGTTCTTAAATCTAAGCACTGTAAATTAGGTTGGAAAGGTTGAAATGTTTTTTATTTCAACTCATCAACCAAAATAGCTGCAATTTTCTTAGCAATCTCACTTGTATCAGGGTCGCCGGCGTTATTCAAAATACTGACTTTAGAAGTGTCGTTTTGACCAACTAACTTTAGACGGTATTTTTGAGGTCCGACAGGGGTCGCAACTGAAGGTGTAAAGATGCTTTTGTACCAAGGAAGTTCATCTTTGGGTTTGGGTTTGTCTACAAAGCGCACGAAATAAAGGCCTGCTTTGCGGTCGCGGTCCTCAACGGTAAAGCCTCCCCGGTCTAGCGCAACACCCAGTCTTCTCCAAGCACTGTCAAATCCTTGGGTCAGTTCAACCACTGGTGCACCGTTTACTGTTGTCAACTTTGAGGAGTTAGCGGCTACTGCGGTAACGGATTCAACTGTTTTGGCTGCAAATTCAGCCGAAGTACCAAGCTTGACCATCATCTTGCGAAGGAACTCGTTTTCTAACTCAGCATCATTGGGACGAGGCTTCCAAGTCGTTGTGATCTTTGCTGCATCTGAGTACTCTTCAGAAATTCCGCGTTGAGCAATGTATATCTCGCAGCTATCAGGACCAGTAGATTCAATCCTAGTTCTGTAACGATCTCTTAAACCTGTAGATGAAATTGTGTTGATGACTTTACCCAATTGACGACGAAGGAAGTCTTGTGGGAAGTTAGCTTGGTTTTCAGCCCAATCCGTCTCCAGTATTCCCAGCTCTTTGCTGTCCGTTGTGTAAATAAATCCGTTCTCTAACCAAAAAGCACGAACCAAAGGCCAAACTTGATCTGAACTGCGTTTGACAACCAACCAACGTTGACCACCATCTCTAGCAATAGAAATATCTCCTATGCTTGATGGGCTTACCTTGTTGATAGCGCTAATTTGATTTGCGCCCATGCCTTTAGCACTGATACCGCCTGGTACAGCGTACCTTGCATTGTTAGGTAATTGAGACAAATCGGGCGGCACATCAAGGGGCGTACTCTTAACTTCGGATGATGATTTGTAATCAACCTTGTTACCGTTGAAGGTGGTGGACTCACAACCTGTTAGGGTAATGAGGGTTAAGGTTGCAATGATCAAACCAAAGCCACCGATTAAGGAGGAGGTTGGTTTCGAGCCGGGTTGAGAAAACGTTTTCAAGTAAATTCCTTGGCTTATATTTGACTTATGTTTGACTTTTTAGCTTAGATTCAAATCAATCCACTGGCCTTCAGTGCCGCTTGAACAACACCCTCAAGCGCTGGCGTTAGTTGTGTCATGGGCAACCGCATAGTGCTCTTGCAAAGCCCCATCTTGGACATTGCCCACTTAAGGGGAATCGGATTTGCCTCAACAAAGAGATTTTTGTGGATGGGTAATAGCTGAAACTGAATTTGCATCGCTTTTTTCACGTCACCTGCCATCGCTGCCACACATAACTCATGCATTAACTTAGGTGCAATGTTAGCGCTTACGCTTACATTTCCCTTTCCACCGCAAAGCATTAATGCTACAGCAGTTGGGTCGTCCCCAGAGTAAACACTAAAACTTGCAGGTAAATCCTTGATCAACCACTGTGCACGCTCGATGTTACCTGTTGCTTCCTTAATACCAACTATCCCAGGGACCTTGGATAAACGAATAACCGTGTCATGCTGCAAGTCCGCAACGGTGCGTCCAGGCACGTTGTACAAAACTGTTGGCAAATCAACAGCCTCTGCGATACTCTTAAAGTGCAAGTATTGCCCCTCTTGAGTTGGCTTGTTGTAATAGGGAACTACTTGTAATTGACAATCAGCACCCACTTTTTTTGCAAACTTAGCAAGCTCAATCGCTTCGCTTGTGGAATTGGCACCGCACCCAGCCATGATAGGCACTCGCCCCTTGGCCTGTTCGACCGATACACGGATAATTTCGCAGTGCTCTTCAACATTGACCGTTGGTGACTCGCCCGTCGTACCAACTACGCCAATGCAATCCGTGCCCTGATCGATATGCCAGTCGATCAGTTTGCGAAGAGTTGGGTAATCTACGCTTGTATCTTCATGCATCGGAGTAACCAACGCAACGATGCTTCCAGTAATGGGTGTCATGAAATATTAATGAATATATCTAAAGTGCACTATTCTAACGAGATGTAGCCCGATATATCCAAGGTTTGGAAACTTCCTTAGAGGCTTTGACCGCAACAATTCTTTGAACAAAGCGGCTCGGGGCTTCTAAAAAGACCTCTTCAAATGCAATGATCCGTAGATTTGAGCAAATTTCTAGTAATTCACCTGTTCTCAGTAAAAACTCAGGTCTTCGGGGTCTGCCAACGGTTTCGTTGCCGGCGGAAAAAGTCTCGTAGATCAAAACACCGTTGTCCCCTAAGGAGCCTAAAACGTGTGGCCAAAGAGGTCTCCACAAATAGTTGGTCACAATTACTCCGTTAAAGTGTTGTCCTTCTAGTGGCCAAGGTACTGATTTAGAGTTTAGATTCGGATTTGAATTAGATCCAGAAGTCTCCATTTTTGGGGCAAATGATTCCTTACTCTGAACCCCGAAATTTTGCACATTTGAATCGTTAAAACTTTCAATAGCATTTTGCTCTAAATCAAACTGCAGGACTTGTCCAAATGCGCGGCTTTTATTTAGAGAATCTTCGTCAATATCGATCCCGAGTACGCTATAACCTTGCTCAGATAACCACCTCATGTGACGGCCCGTGCCGCAGGCTAGATCCAGTATTTCTGTAGTGTCTTGGTCAATTAAAGTTGGGCACTTTTGTATCAAATGTGCCCAACGTGTAACCCATTCTGAGGGCTCTAAAAAATTAGATTCCTTGGCGCCCAAGGAGATCGCATGCTCGATATGGGCCAAACTAAAAGCAACTCCAAAGTTGATTGGCGGTCTCGATGATGAAATCAGGTTTTGAGTACATCATGAATACTAGATATAAAACTACAGTGATCAGTAAAAGGAGCGCAAATCTTACCCAATTTCTATTAAAAATGGAGGCACTTTTAATTGTAATTTCTTCAGTAATGTTAGCCTTGAAAATCATTAGGATTTATGCAGCAGCAAGGTTGCGCTGAATGGGGGTGTCTTTGATGGGTAAATTGATGAGTGCAGAAAATACGCCAAGGGCAATGCACAGATACCAAACGATGTCATAGTTTCCGGTTGTGTCGTATAAATATCCACCCAACCAAACCCCCATAAAACTACCAATTTGGTGGCTCAGGAAAACAAATCCACCGAGCATTGATAAGTGCGCCACCCCAAAGATTTGAGCGATGACCGCATTTGTTGGTGGTATGGTTGACAACCAAAGGAGCCCCATCACGCTTGAGAAAATATAAACGCTCATCGGGGTGAGTGGGGCGTTTATAAATATAGTAATAGCGATGGCACGTCCTAAGTAAATGGCAGACAAAATCTTATTTTTTGCCATCCTTTGTCCTAGAGCCCCAGCAATGTAGGAGCCAAATATATTAAATAGACCAATCAAACCTAGCGAATAACCAGCAACTTGCGGGGCCAGTCCTTGGTCTCTAAGATATCCAGGCATGTGTACGGCTATAAAAACAACCTGAAAGCCACATACAAAATACCCTGCCATCAGGAAATTGAAACTCCTCAGTCCAAACGCTTCTTTTAGTGCTGAGGAAACGCTTTGTTTGTAAGGACTATTAACAGCATGCTCAAAACTGGGTTCCCTCAAACCAAGTGCCAAAGGTAATATCACAAGCACAGCGCAAGCTAATACGATCAATGCATCGTGCCAGCCTACAGTTGAGATCAACCAACCCGAGGTTGGGACCATTAAAAACTGACCAAATGAACCCGCTGACGCAGTTACACCCATGGCCCAAGACCTTTTGTTAGCAGGAATATTTCTACCTATCAGGCCGTATATGACTGCATAAGTTGTACCTGCTTGAGCTGCACCAATCAAAAACCCTGCACTCAGGACCAGCATTTGGGGTGTTTCAGAATTGGCCATCCCGAACAGACCAAGCGCATAAAGTAGGGCGCAACTGACAATTACTTTAAACGCGCCAAAACGGTCTGACAACATTCCAGAGAAAACCCCAACCAAACCCCAGGTAATATTTTGGACTGCAATTGCAAATGAATAGTCCTGTCGTGTCCAATCATGAGCCTGTGTCATGGGTTGAAGCCATAATCCGAATCCGTGACGAACGCCCATTGCAAGTGAGACCACTACGGCTCCACATATGAGAATTTGCCACATAGGAAGAGGGACAATCCCGCTTTCAGGTCGTGCAGAATTGGTATTTTGTACAGGTTCAGTTTTTTGATTCATCTCAAGATGGTACAAATCTTTTGCATTTTTTGCTCGCTTGAGGGGTATTTTTGTTAGTTTCCTGTGATTTTATCCAGGGGGTATTTTGACTTTGATTACAATTGCGCACTATGGCTACAAAACAAACTGATTATTCTGAGAGTTCGATTCGGGTTCTAAAGGGACTCGAACCCGTTAAACAACGTCCTGGTATGTATACCCGTACGGACAATCCCTTGCATATCATCCAAGAGGTTTTGGATAATGCTGCGGATGAGGCCTTGGCGGGGCATGGTAAAAAAATTAGCGTGACTTTGCACACCGATGGATCGGTAAGTGTGGACGACGACGGACGTGGAATTCCTTTTGGAATGCACCCCGAGGAGAAAGCACCTGTGATTGAGCTGGTGTTCACACGATTGCACGCAGGTGGTAAATTTGACAAAGGTTCGGGGGGCGCCTATAGCTTCTCCGGTGGTTTGCACGGTGTGGGTGTGAGTGTGACCAATGCGTTGTCCAAAAGAATGGAGGTCACCTCATTTAGGGAGGGCAAAGCAGCGCACTTGGTGTTCCAAGGCGGTGACGTAACTCAGCCACTGAAAGTTCAAAAGGCAACGTCCGAGATGCGTGTTCAGGGCACATCGGTTCGTATGTGGCCCGATGCAAAGTACTTTGAGTCCACCAACCTCCCAATGCAAGAGCTCACGCATCTCCTGCGCTCAAAGGCAGTTTTGATGCCTGGGGTAACTGTTGAATTAACAATTGAAAAAACAAAAGAAGTACAAACTTGGATCTATAAAGCAGGCTTAAGAGACTATTTGATGCAGTCCTTAACTGCAGATCCTGTGATTCCACTTTTTGAGGGTGAAGGTTTTGCAGACTCAAGTCACGAGTCATTTGCTGAGGGCGAGGGCGCGCAGTGGTGTGTTGCATTCACTGAGGACGGGCACCCGCTTAGGGAGAGTTACGTTAATTTAATTCCAACCAGTGCTGGCGGAACTCATGAGAGTGGATTAAGGGATGGACTCTTTAATGCGGTGAAGAGTTTTATTGATCTTCATGCCCTGCTACCTAAGGGCGTAAAGTTGTTACCTGAGGATGTCTTTGCAAGAGTTAACTTTGTTCTGAGTACCAAGGTCTTAGATCCTCAGTTTCAAGGTCAGATTAAAGAGCGCCTGAATTCAAGAGATGCGGTTCGGTTGGTTTCAAGTTTTGTAAGACCTAGTCTTGAGTTATGGCTCAATCAGCATGTGGACTTGGGAAGGAAGTTAGCTGAGCTTGTAATCAAGGCCGCTCAGTTACGTCAACGTGCAGGTCAAAAAGTTGAGAAAAGAAAAGGCTCGGGGGTCGCAGTTTTGCCGGGTAAATTAACCGACTGTGAGAGTAAAGATATAGCAAACAATGAGGTCTTCTTGGTAGAAGGGGACAGTGCAGGCGGAAGTGCAAAGATGGGCCGTGATAAAGAGAGTCAAGCTGTTTTGCCACTTCGCGGCAAAGTCTTGAATACTTGGGAAGTGGAGCGCGACCGGTTATTTGCCAACACCGAAATTCACGACATCGCAGTCGCCATTGGTGTCGATCCGCATGGTCCGAGTGACTCGCCTGATCTGTCGGGCCTTCGTTACGGAAAGGTTTGTATTTTGTCAGATGCCGATGTGGACGGCTCACACATTCAGGTCTTGCTGTTAACACTTTTCTTTCGCCATTTCCCTAAACTCATTGAAGCTGGGCATGTATACGTAGCCCGCCCACCGCTCTTTAGAGTCGATGCGCCGGCCAGAGGCAAGAAGCCCGCTAGCAAGATGTACGCATTAGATGATGCAGAGTTGAATGCCATTTTGGATAAGCTTCGCAAGGACGGCGCAAGGGAGAGTAGTTGGAGTATCTCTCGATTTAAAGGACTTGGAGAGATGAACGCTGAACAGTTGTGGGAGACCACGCTCAATCCTGATACGAGGCGTTTATGGCCTGTTCAACTTGGGGATATAGATTTTGGTGGAACAGAAAAAATGATCACCCAATTGATGGGTAAAGGCGAGGCTGCGGCGCGTCGTGAACTTATGGAAATACACGGTAACGAAATTGAGATTGATGTCTAATGTCTGAAATATTTACACCTTTAGAAACTGACTCCGCTGATAATGAAATCAGCCTTGGCAAGTACGCTCAGCGTGCTTATCTTGAGTACGCACTCAGTGTGGTCAAGGGTCGAGCACTCCCAGATGTTTGCGATGGACAAAAGCCTGTACAAAGAAGAATTTTGTACGCTATGCAAAGGATGGGGCTTGCTTTTTCTGGCACCTCTGGTGCTAAGCCTGTAAAGTGCGCCCGTGTTGTTGGGGATGTGTTGGGGCGTTTTCATCCCCATGGAGACCAAGCCGCCTATGACGCTTTGGTGCGAATGGCCCAAGACTTCGCACAACGCTATCCGCTCATTGATGGTCAGGGAAATTTTGGATCAAGAGATGGTGACGGCGCAGCAGCGATGCGGTACACAGAAGCTCGGTTGTCTAAGATTACCACCCTATTACTAGACGAAATTGATGAAGGCACAGTTGATTTTCAGCCTAACTATGACGGCTCCACCGATGAGCCAAAACTCTTACCCGCACGACTACCTTTTTCACTGCTCAACGGTGCAAGTGGTATTGCAGTCGGTATGGCAACTGAGATACCAAGCCACAATTTAAATGAAATTGCCCAGGCCTGTGTTGCGTTAATTAAAACACCCAAGATCAGTGATGCTGAGCTTTACTCCATTATTCCCGGTCCTGATTATCCGGGAGGGGGACAAATCATTAGCAGCCCCCAAGATATTCAAGAAGCATACTCAAGTGGACGTGGCTCGCTTAAAGTTAGGGCACGTTGGGTAATTGAGGATTTGGCCAGATCACAATGGCAAATTGTTGTCAATGAATTGCCCCCAGGTGTCAGCACACAAAAAGTGCTTGAGGAGATTGAGGAGATCACCAATCCAAAAGTAAAAGCAGGTAAGAAGAGTCTTACACAAGATCAAAATCAACTCAAAGCAACAGTTCTAGGTGTGTTGGACGCAGTGAGAGATGAGTCCAGTAAAGATGCGCCTGTTCGGTTGGTATTTGAGCCCAAATCTAGAACGATCCCGCAAGCAGAGTTTGTTCAAATATTATTGGCACACACCAGTTTAGAGAGCTCAACTTCTATTAATTTGACTTCAGTGGGCATGGACGGCAGACCCACTCAGAAATCACTTCGCGGTATGCTTGAGGAGTGGGTTGAGTTTAGGCAGGCAACTGTGCAACGCAGAACACAGTTCAGGTTAACAAAAGTTTTAGACCGAATTCATATTTTGGAGGGACGTCAACTCGTTTTACTGAACATTGATGAAGTCATTGCAATCATTCGTCAAAGCGATGAACCTAAACCAGCATTGATGGCTCGTTTCAAGTTGAGTGAGCGTCAGGCTGAAGATATTTTAGAGATTCGTCTGCGTCAATTGGCAAGACTTGAGGCGATCAAAATTGAGCAAGAGCTCAAAGAGTTGCGCGAGGAGCAGTCAAAATTAGAGGACATACTGGGCAGCGCTGCATCACTTCGCAAAGTACTCGTCCGTGAAATTGAGGCTGATGCGAAACAATTTGGGGATGCAAGACGTACTCTCATACAAGAAGATAAACGCGCGGTCATCGAGGTCAAGATCATCGACGAGCCCGTAACAGTAGTCGTATCTGAGAAGGGCTGGGTCAGAGTTCGTCAAGCACACGGGCATGATGCAAGCACTTTTGCATTCAAATCTGGTGACGGTTTGTACGACACTTTTGAGTGCAGGACAGTGGATACTTTGATTGTATTTGGAAACAATGGCCGAGTTTACTCAGTCCCTGTTGCTTCGTTACCTGGTGCAAGAGGGGACGGGCAACCGATCACGACGTTGATTGATTTAGAGTCCTCTACGCAACCTATTCATTATGAAGCTGGCGGGGCCGATCAAACCCTACTATTATCTACCTCGGGTGGTTACGGCTTTTTGGCTAACATTGAGCACATGGTTTCTAGAAACAAAGGCGGAAAATCTTTTGTGACGCTTGGGGCAGGTGAGACGCTTTGCAGACCCTCTGAAGTCAACTCAGCCTCTAACATCGAACCAGAATCGGCTTGGGATCAAGCCACCAATGTGGTTTGCGTATCCAGTGGTGGACGCATACTGACATTCCCAATTTCTGAGCTCAAAATCATGGAAAAAGGCGGGCGAGGTTTGACGCTGATCGACTTGGAGTCAAAGGACACACTTGCTGGGGCTGCGGCTTACACAAAGAGCGTCGTTGTTAGCGGTACAGGTCGCGCAGGCAAGCAAAAAGATGAGACACTTGAGGCTCGTTCACTAACAAGCGCAAAGGCTGCTCGTGCGAGAAAAGGAAAAGCAGTCGACTTGGGCTTTAAACCTACGGGCGTGCTCCGCTTGGAGTAAGGCACGGAACAGCAAAAGTGCTTTACAGCAACCGATATTTTATTTTTCTAGCCAACAGGGCGGTTTCAAATTATGAAAGTCAGCGACATTTTAAGAGTGAAGGGTAGTACTCTGTACACAGTAGGTCCTTTGGATCTGTTGGCTGATGCTGTGCTTGTGATGGCGGAGAAAGATATTGGTTCGCTGGTGGTGATCGAACACGGCGAGCTGGCAGGAATGCTGACCTTTAGGGAGGTCATCCAAGCCATCTCTCAAAACAAAGGTGTGATGGGCACTATGGTGATCAAGTCCGCTATGGATGATCATCCAATGACTTGCACTTTGGAGACTGAACTTGATGAGGTTAGGAGGATGATGTTAGAGAGACACGCTCGCTATATGCCCGTTATCAATCAAGGAATGCTTATGGGTGTGATCAGTTTGTATGATGTTGCAAAGGCTGTCGTGGATAGTCAAAACTTTGAGAACAAAATGCTAAAGGCCTACATCAAAGATTGGCCCTCCGAGGGGTGATCTTTTTTAGCCCTGCTCAATCCTACAAACCTTAGAAATAAATCATCACCATGAGCGGAAATACATTTGGAACTTTATTTACGGTCACCAATTTTGGTGAATCTCATGGTCCCGCTATCGGTTGCGTGATTGATGGGTGTCCGCCGGGAATGTCTTTGTCAGTTGATGATATTCAACCCGAGCTTGACCGCCGTCGTCCAGGCACCAGTAAATTTGTGACCCAACGCAACGAGAGCGATACAGTTCAAATACTAAGCGGTGTCTTTGAGGGCAAAACGACGGGTACCCCTATTGCTCTATTGATTCCGAACGAGGACCAACGCAGTAAAGACTATTCAGACGTCATGTCCAATTTTAGGCCTGGACACGCTGATTACACGTACCACCAGAAATATGGGTTCAGAGATCCAAGGGGCGGTGGCAGATCATCCGCGCGCTTAACCGCTCCAACAGTTGCAGCAGGAGCGGTTGCAAAAAAATGGTTGTTTGAAAAATATCAAACAGTTTTTAAGGGTTGCATGACCCAGATCGGCGCGCTTGAGATACCTTTTGAATCATGGGACCATGTGCCCAATAACCCCTTCTTTGCGCCTACTTCTCATACCGCAGATCTTGAAAAGTACATGGAGCAGTTACGCAAATCGGGAGACTCATGCGGCGCAAAACTGAGGGTGACGGCCTCAAACGTTCCTGTTGGCTTGGGTGAGCCCTTGTACGATAAATTGGACGCAGATATTGCTTGGGCCATGATGGGACTTAATGCAGTCAAAGGGGTGGAGATTGGCGCAGGATTTAAATCTGTGGCGCATCTAGGGAGTGAGCATGGAGATGAGCTCACCTCAAAAGGGTTTAAATCTAATAATGCGGGTGGAGTTTTAGGTGGGATCAGTACGGGTCAAGACCTAGAGATTAGTATTGCAATTAAACCCACGAGTTCAATCCTTATTAACAAAGAGTCTTTAAACGTTAAAGGCGACACTGTTCAGGTGATGACTAAAGGACGGCATGATCCGTGTGTTGGTATCAGGGCCACGCCTATCGCGGAGGCTTTACTGGCCTTGGTGGTGATGGATCATGCACTGCGTAACAGAGCCCAGTGTGGGGATGTTGTTAGGTCCCTTAAACCAATTTAATACCGATTTAGTATCGATTTAGGATCCATTGCATTTGTAAAAATATACTTGGCCTTTTAATGAGTGACCTAATCTGCATCACTCATTTGGGGTGAATGTAAATACGATCTCGCTGGGTACTGAGCCGTCTGTATCTCTGGGGAATTTCTCTGTTTTGTCAATTGCTTTTAAGACCGCAGTATCCCAAGCTGAATTGCCACTGGGTTTTGTTAATTTCTTAGACACAATCGTACCGTCAGGTGCTAATTTAACTAGAACCTCGGCGGATGGATTTTCAGAGACGGAGATTTCAGGGTAAATGATATTGGGTTTGACTCTGCCCTTTAATCGTCCTGCATAAGAGGCGGAGGGGCCGGCGGAGTGCTGAGCAGTTCCGGTTGCATTAGGAGCACCAGTGGCGCCAAGCATTCCATTCACTCTTTTTAAGGACTCTTGTCTGATTGCTTCGGTTTTTTTATCCTCTTCTTGTTTTCTTTGAGCATCCTTTTCAGCCTTAGTGGCTTCAAGTTTTTCTTTTGCTTTTTTATCTTTATCAGCCTTTTCCTTTTCTAGTTTTTCTTTCTCTAGCTTTTCTTTTTTCAATCTTTCTTTCTCTAACTTCTCTTTGTCGGCTTTTTCTTTTTCAGCCTTTTCCTTTTCCTTCTCCGCCTTCTCTTTTTTAAGCCGCTCATTTTCTAAAAGAATTCGCGCTTGCCGGTCCTTTTCAAGTTGCTCTTCCTCAATTTTTTTGAGTCGTGCGGTCGCTATTTGAGCCTCTCTAATGGCCTGCGCGTTGTTAATCGGCTTAGGGGGAGGGGCTTTCTCTTCAGGCACTGGGGAGGGAGTAGGCCGCTCAATGGGGGCTTCCTCTAATTTTGGTGCAGCGAGTTGAGGGAGGGATTGCCAAAGCTCAGCCTCCATCGTCTGGGGTTGGTGGTAATTCCAAGAAACACCCCACGTGAGGGCTGCAACCAATAACAGGTGAACAACAATAGAGAATAAAACAGACGACGTGTTCGCATCCTTACCAATGGGGGGCGCGAACTCGTGAACTAAAACCGCCTTATTCATGTGAATTGGTTGTGAAATTAATCAAGCAGTTGAACCGATAGTCCGACCCTTTGGACTCCAGCTTTTTGAAGCTTATCCATCACCGTTATAACTTCCTCATACGGTAGCGTCCGGTCTGCACTGATGATGACAGGGGTATTGGCGGACTCACTTTGAAGTGACAAAACCTGCTGTCCTATGTTGTCTAAAGTTGCCTTTAGGGTTGTGTCTACGCCTTGTTTGCTTACATTACTCTTAGACTTTATTTCAATCGATTTGTCTTTGTGAATCTCAATTGTGATGACCTGATCAGGTGCTTGTGAGGCTTTGCCGATACTTGGCACATCAATCGTACTTGGAGAGATGAGGGGAGCGGTCACCATGAAAATGATGAGCAACACCAGCATCACATCAATAAAAGGGACCATATTGATCTCATTGATGGTGCGCCGACCCTTGCTGGAGCGAGAGGCTAATGCTGGCATGTTTTCTTTTCTTCCCTAGTGTATAGAACTAAACCGAAAAACTCATCAGTGACCTTGAGTGCTTGGGTTGGCGACATTGCGCTGCAAAATATTAGAGAACTCTTCAATAAATGTCTCTAGCTTGTTGGATACGCGGTCAATATCTCTTGCAAAACGGTTGTAGGCTAATACAGCAGGAATGGCTGCAAATAAGCCAATCGCTGTCGTTATAAGCGCCTCTGCGATACCAGGCGCAACCTTAGCAAGTGTGACTTGTTGGAGTTGGGCGAGCCCCGTGAACGCATGCATAATTCCCCATACCGTACCAAATAGTCCTACATATGGAGACACTGAACCGACTGATGCTAAAAGTGACAAAGATGACTCGATGGAGTCCATTTCACGCTGAATACTAGCCCTCATGGCGCGACGAGCCCCCTCCATCAATTGGGCGCTATCGGTTATCTTGCGCTCCCTTAATTTTTGGAATTCTCGCATCCCACTTGCAAAAATGCGCTCCATGGGCCCAGCGGTTTTGGAGTTTTGAACAGCGGCACTGAAAAGTTCGCTCAAGCTTTTGCCAGACCAGAAATCTCGTTCAAACTCATCATTTAAATGATTCACCTTTTTCAGGGAAAAGTGTTTGCTAAAAATTGCTGCCCAACTTTGGATAGATACAACAAGCAAAATAGCAACTACAACTTGTACAACCCAACTCGCACCTATCACAAGTTGTACGATGGAGAAATCTTGATTCATAATATTTCCTGAATAAAACCGGGTATTCTTGTTGGGCGACCACTTTGAACGTTGATCCACCCTATGCGGATCACGCCAGTGCAAAGTAGTGTCAGATTTGAGTTGGTTACAACTTTGTCAATCTTGGTTTTTTTTATGTTCTCAACATTGTAATTGTCTGGCCCACTAAATTCATCTTGAAGATTATCATTTAAGAGGGGGGGGGTATTTAATCTATATGCTTTTTGTTCAAGAGTTAAGCTGGTTCTGCCTTTTTCAGTGACGAAGGTATGAATCTCTAACTCATCATCAAGCACTGCTGGAGCCAGATATTTCATGTGCGTCTCACTCACCACAAACATACCGCCTAAATCGGTCTTAAGTTTATGTTGCCCAATGCCTAGAGACCTTAACCACTCTGTTCTTGCGCGTTCAAGGAACTTTAAGTAATTGGCGTAAAAAACTATTCCGCCCGCATCCGTGTCCTCCCAGTACACCCGGACATTATGCTTGAAGCTCATCTCCACTCTCCGATGAGTTCTGACAAGCGAGCTATTGCCTCCTCAAGCGCGGCATTTGAAGATGCGGTAGAAAACCGGATGTATTTGTCCGTGTTCTTGACTCCAAAGTCTCGTCCAGGGCCAACCGCGACATAGGCTTTGTTTAAGATCTCGAACGCTAAATCCCAGCTACCTGATATGCCTAATTTACGACAAACATCAGTGCAATCAGCCCAAGCATAGAAAGCTCCGTCAGGCATGACGGGCACTTTAAGGCCAAGCTTATTAAGAGCTGGCACGAACGCATCTCGTCTAGCCTTAAACTGAGCTCTCCTTTGCTCAAAGAGTGCCAAGCTCTCTGGCTCAAAACAACCCAACGCCGCATACTGAGAGACGGTGCTTGGACATATGAAAAGATTCTGAGCAAGTCGCTCAACTGCACCCACAAGCGCGGGGGGGACAACCATCCACCCCAGACGCCAGCCAGTCATATTAAAGTATTTGGAGAAACTGTTGATGCTAATGACCTGATCACTCATGCTTAAGGCACTTGCCGCGTATCGATCCTCATAGCTCAGGCCCAAGTAAATTTCATCTGCTATGCAGATGCCGCCTTTGTTATGCACGAAATCTAGAATACTTCTCAACACTTCGGGTGCAATGGAAGTGCCTGTTGGGTTAGAGGGCGAGGCAAGTAATACCCCTCGAGTGTGAGTTCCCCAGTGCTCCTGGACTTGTTGAAGGTTTAACTGAAACCGGTCCTCAGGTGTTGTCTCAATTAGTTTGGCAGTTCCCCCACTGGCTTGAACAAATTGACGGTTGCATGGGTAACATGGATCCGGCATTAATATTTCATCGCCGTTCTCCACTAGCGCCAAACAGGCCAGTTGCAAAGCAGCAGACGCGCCTGAGGTGACGATGATGCGATTTGCATCAATATTCAATCCAAATCTGGTTTGATACCAGGTACTGATCTTCTCTCTGAGAAGGTCAAGTCCAATAGCGTGAGTGTATTGAGTAGAGCCATCACGGATGACCTTCATAGCTCGTTCTTGTACGAGAGGGGCAGCAGTGAAGTCAGGCTCCCCAATGTTCAGGCGAATCATCTGCTTGCCACTGCTTTTGAACGCTTGACTCGTTTGGACAACTGCAGCCGCTTTGGCGACCTCCATCACATAAAAAGGTTCAATTTGTAGAGCACGTTGACTGATACGCATAATGTGGTTATCGAGATTGGCAGCTTGGGCTGAATGGGAGAAAGTTTTGAATTAAGTTGGATATTTGTCTAAGGGCGCAAAATCTACTTGCGGTTCATCTCTGCAGTTCTTAGCGAGAGAGAAAGACCGTTTAGCACTGCGTTCACGTATTTATGTCCATCCGTACCACCAAATTCTTTTGCCAGCTCAATGCATTCATTCATCACAACCTTGTAGGGTATCTCTATGCAGTGCTTAAGCTCATAAGCGCCAATCCACATGACGCTGCGCTCAATGGGGGAGATCTCAGTCAATGGTCTATCAAGTAAGGGAGTGATAAGCGCGTCTAATTCAGCAAAATTCTCGGAAATACCATAAAGCAATAAGTCGTAGTGAACACTGTCGGCTTTGTTAAAGCCGCTCAGTCCTCTTGTAAACTGATCTACATCGCCTGGGATGTTTTTGCCGACTATGAATTGATAAAGAGCTTGTACTGCAAACTCTCTTGCCCGGGTGCGGGGCGAAGCCTTTGAGGTAGTGCGTTTTTTTGTAACTGCTTTTGCATCTAAGCCCCCAGACGCGAGGGTACCTTCGGGCAAAACGCCTTCTTGTGTGATGGGATCGTTTTCAGAGTTCACAGATCAATTCCTAATAGGTGTGACATCTCAACAGCAGCCCTAGCCGCGTCGCGTCCCTTTTCTTCTTGTCGAACCAATGCTTGAACAGTGTTCTCAGTGGTAATCACAGCGTTGATGATCGGTAAGTCGTGATCAAGGCTCACACGGTTCACACCCGCTGCTGATTCATTAGAAACCAATTCAAAATGATAGGTCTCCCCCCGTATCACACAACCTAACGCAATTAATGCATTAAATTTATTCTTAGATGCTAACGACTGTAGAGTGATGGGGATCTCAAGTGCACCGGGAACATTGACCAATGTAATGTTTTTGGCCAGCACGCCCAGGGAAATCAATTCATCTATACATGAATCTCTTAAGGCATCTGTTATAGATTCGTTAAACTTAGATTGGACAATTCCAATTAGAAATTGCTTGGCATGCCTCTTCGTTTGTTTGAGGGGTGTATGGATTAATTTAACTTCCCTCAAGTTGTTTTTTATAGCAGCACTTTTGCTCGGTACTTTAGTTGCTTTTTGTGAATTTTTGATTTGACGCATTATTGGTCCTTTGAAAGGTATCCAGTTATCTCTAATCCATAACCCATCATGCTAGGCATTTTGCGCGGGGCGCCCATGAGTTGCATTTTTTTAACTCCGCATTCTCTGAGAATTTGAGCCCCTATGCCGTAGGTCCTGAGGTCCATACGTCCCCGCTCGGGAGCTTGAGCGGCCTTAGCAGTGCCCTCAATTTGAGAAAGCAGTTGAGCACCACTTTCTCCGCAGTTTAAGAGCACAATGACGCCTTTGCCGTTCAAAGCGATATGTTGCACGGCGTTATCTAAACTCCAAGAATGCATCATTCTGTTTGATTCTAGTAAGTCTAAAACCGATAGGGGCTCGTGCACTCGGGCCAAAACAGCTTCGTTATCTGTCCATTCGCCCTTGATCAATGCAAGGTGAACCCCTTGACTAGGCTGGTCTTGAAAGGTGGCAAGCAAAAACTGCCCATGTGCTGTATGGATGACTCTTTTTGAAATCAACTTGATAAGCGATTCAGTTTGGCTTCTGTATGCAATTAGGTCTGCAATAGTTCCTATCTTTAAATTGTGCTCTGAAGCAAATTCAATCAAGTCCGGCAAACGCGCCATCGTCCCGTCGTCTTTCATGATTTCACAAATCACAGATGCAGGTGAACAACCCGCCATTTGAGCCAGATCACATCCAGCCTCTGTATGACCTGCACGCATCAATACTCCGCCCTCAACCGCTTGGAGGGGAAAGATATGACCAGGCTGTACCAAGTCCTCTGCAAGTGAGTGTTTGTCAACTGCTACTTTGATCGTATGGGCCCTGTCCGCAGCGGAGATCCCAGTTGTAACGCCCTGTGCAGCCTCTATGGAGACGGTGAAGGCAGTTGAGTGAGCGGCACCATTTTTGGAGACCATGGGGGGCAGATTAAGATGCTCACAACGCTCTTTAGTAAGAGTTAGGCAAATAAGGCCACGTCCAAAACGTGCCATGAAGTTGATGGCTTGAGCGCTTACAAAGTCAGCCGCTAACACTAAATCCCCCTCGTTTTCTCTGTCCTCTTCGTCAATCAAAATGACCATACGGCCTGCCTTAATTTCAGCCGTAATCTCCTCTACAGAGGAGATATGAGCTGATAAAGATTCAGTCATGGTTTTTTTTGCGTTATCCATATAAGTTTAATTCTTTATTTTTTTCTCAAATGCAAGCATCCGCTCAACATAACGCGCAACGGTGTCTATTTCTAAGTTTACTTTAGAGCCCTTTTGCAGTCCGCCAAGGGTGGTGTTTTCAATGGTGTGAGGAATTAGATTAATTGAAATCTCACACCCTTGCTGATTGTCGCTTACTTTGTTCACTGTGAGACTTACTCCATTGATGACCACTGATCCTTTGTAGGCTAAAAAGTGAGCAAATGCGGTAGGGATTTGAACTCTTAGCTCCCAACTCTCACCTATTTGTTCAAAACTGATGACCTCTGCTACATCGTCAACGTGTCCTGAGACGATGTGTCCACCTAGGCGATCATTGGCTCTCAGTGCTTTTTCTGTATTAACTGGCCCCAAACTTGAAAGACCACTGGTTTTGCTGAGAGACTCGAGTGAGATATCAATACTGAACTGGTTTTCCTCTAATTTGACAACCGTCATGCAAGCACCATTTAATGCAATCGAGTCCCCGAGTTGAACATCCTCCAAATAGCCTTTAGGTGTCTCAACGGTAAGCCGCTTGCCGTGCCAGTTCTGAGTCGTGGATCCAACTTGAGTATTGGGGGCTAATTCCTCAACTTTAATGATTTTCGAGACAGCCGTAATGATTCCTGTAAACATGGTCTTAGTTTCTTCAGTCTTTATAAATGTTGTAATGAAAGGATCGGAGCAATATGGGTCTAATCTTGTGAGGGTCTGAGCCTGGTAAACAAATCTTTTCCTAAGAATTTTGACTCAACAAAAGAGAGATGCGTACCGTCCTCCAAATTTTCAAGGGCTTGCCACTGTGTCCAACCCCTGCCGGGGCCAATGATCTTTGGGGCTTGGTAGATGAGAAACTCATCTACAAGTCCCTCTTTGATAAAGTTTCCATTTAATCCTGCGCCAGACTCAATGTGAACTTCGTTGATTTGACGTTTAGCTAAATCCAAAAGCATCGCTTTTAAATCAACATGTCCAGGCTCCATTTTGTCTGGAATTTGTATGACCTTTGCCCCTTTACGCTCAAGGCAATCCCTCTTGGCTGTATCTGATGTAGCGCAATAAATTAAAACCTCGCGTGAGGTTTCGTTAAAAAGTGCAGAAATCTCAGGAGTCTCAAGTTTTGCATCTATGATCACTGCCTTGGGTTGCCTAGGTGTATGTAAGCCCCGAACGTTAAGTCTTGGGTTATCACTCAAAACGGTTCCAATTCCTGTGAGCACAGCGCAAGCGCGCGCGCGCCAGGCGTGTCCATCGGCCCTGGCCTCAAGCCCAGTGATCCACTGACTTTTGCCGTTTGAGAGAGCGGTCACACCGTCAAGGGTGGAGGCAATTTTTAAGCGAACGAAAGGCAAACCGCTTTTCATTCGTTTTATAAAACCCTCGTTAAGTAGGGCGCTTTGCTCAGCCATCAGTCCTACATCGACTTGTATACCGGCCTGCCTTAAAGCTTTAATCCCGGTTCCGCTTACTAATGGGTTGGGATCCTCCAAGCTTGTAATCACTCTTTTTACTCCTGCAGATATGAGCGCGTTTGTGCACGGAGGTGTGCGCCCAGTGTGAGAGCAGGGTTCTAATGTTACGTAAACTGTTGAATCTTGCGCGCCGTAGCCGTTTGCTGTCGCATCTTTAAGCGCCATGACCTCTGCATGGGAACCTCCAACCATTTGTGTGTGACCTTGGCCCATGATCTCTCCTGTGGGTCCTACGATCACACAACCCACTCTTGGGTTGGGAGAGGTGATATACAAAGCATCCTTGGCAAGGCTTAGTGCGCGTTGCATATGTTGGTGATCAGTTGTTGTAAATATCATCTTTTAAAACTGATCACTATTTATATAATTTTGGGGTGTGGCCTGATCGCCTAAAAATAGGGAATCTTTATTAAGCTTAAGGGGTTATCTTTGTACTTCATCTACAAGAGATTTGAATTCATCTATGTCTTCAAAACTTCTGTAGACACTGGCAAATCGAATGTAGGCTACTTTGTCTAACTTTTTAAGCTCCCTCATCACCAATTCCCCCAGTCTTGAGGACGGGATTTCTCGTTGCCCTGTCGCAAGTAGCTTTTCCTCGATTCTCTCAAGTGCTGCTGCGACTTGGTCGGCGCTAACGGGTCTTTTGCGCAATGCAAGGTTCATCGAAGCAGTTAATTTTTCATGCTGGAAATCAATTCTGCGACCATCTTTTTTTACGATAGCAGGGAAACTTACGTCTGGCTTTTCGTAAGTTGTAAATCTTTTCTCACAACTCCCGCACTGACGTCTTCGCCTGATTAGCCCCCCGTCCTCTGACATCCTGGTCTCAACGACGGGGGTGTCTGTATTGGAACAAAAGGGACACTTCATAAATTAAACTATTTATCGGTATACAGGAAAGCGTTTAGTTAATGCGTGGACTTTGGCCTTAACAGCTTCAATGTTTGATGGATCTTTAGGGTTGTCTAAAACGTCGGCAATCAAATGAGCAGTCATCTTGGCTTCCTCCTGCAAAAAGCCACGTGTCGTCATAGCAGGAGTGCCTATTCGAACACCACTGGTCACCATTGGTTTCTCAGGGTCGTTTGGAATAGCATTTTTGTTGATGGTCATATGGGCTTGGCCTAGAACCGCTTCTGCTTCCTTGCCTGTGATGCCCTTGGAGCGCAAATCAACAAGCATCACATGGCTTTGGGTTCCACCGCTGATTATTCGCAGACCACGCTCTGTCAGTGTTTTTGCGATGGTGTCTGCATTCAGGAGTACTTGTTTTTGATAATCTTTAAATCCTGGCTCTAAAGCTTCTTTAAAGGCTACCGCTTTAGCAGCAATGACATGCATTAAGGGGCCGCCCTGGAGTCCGGGGAAGACTGCGCTGTTGATGGCTTTCTCATGTTCAGCTCGCATCAAAATAATACCGCCCCTTGGACCTCTCAAGCTTTTGTGTGTCGTAGAGGTCACTACATCAGCGTGTGGCACTGGATTGGGGTAAACGCCCGCAGCAATTAAACCCGCGTAGTGAGCCATATCAACTAAAAAGATAGCGCCGATTTCTTTAGCAATTTTGGCAAAACGCTCAAAATCAATATGTAAACTGTATGCAGAGGCCCCGGCAATGATGAGCTTGGGTTTAGAGGCTCTTGCTTTGGCCTCCATCTCATCGTAATCAATTTCTTCTTTGCTATTTAGACCGTAGCTGACGACGTTGAACCATTTTCCACTCATGTTGAGTGGCATACCGTGGGTTAAGTGACCACCCTCAGCAAGGCTCATACCCATAATGGTGTCACCAGGTTTGAGGAAGGCCAAAAATACTGCTTGATTAGCAGAAGCCCCACTGTGAGGTTGAACGTTGGCGCAATCCGCTCCAAATAATCTCTTTACTCGGTCAATAGCGAGTTGTTCAGCAACGTCCACGAACTCACAACCCCCGTAGTAGCGCTTACCGGGGTAGCCTTCTGCATATTTATTGGTCAACTGGGTGCCTTGTGCTGCCATTACGGCAGGAGAGGCGTAGTTCTCACTCGCAATCAGCTCAATGTGCTCTTCTTGGCGCACATTCTCTGCTTGAATTGCAGCCCATAACTCTGGGTCTGTTTGTTCAATCAAATGGTTGCGTTGGTACATTTTCCAGTCCTATTAGTGAATTGATATTGATTTAAGTCTGCGAAGGGGACTCAAGCACAGTCGTATAAACCCTGTAGTTTAACTTAAGCGGGAGTTGGCCTTGATTGACGACAAAAGAGAGAGGCTAACCTAGGAGCTAAGGGGGGTTGATGGTAAAACCGTAAAAAAAGTAGACTATTCTGCGTTTTGCTTTAAGTTGCTAGTCTCCTCGCTTGAGTCTCCAAATTTAACCATTCTTTGGGCCTTTTCCCAAAGTGTCTCTAAGCGATCGGTTGCCTTTTGTATGGGCGTTTCTGGTCCAGTAGGTACTTTTTCACCTTTTACAACTTGAATTAAGCGTGAGCGCTCACTTAGCACTTTTAATGCGTAAAGACGGCCATCCTCTAGTTGTTCGCCGCCGACATAAAGCTTTAGGCCGCCCTCAACTGAGCCAGCTCGGTTGATACAGTCTTTAAGTACATTTACACCGACCCTTAAATTTGCGACCGGATCAAAGGCGGCTAGCTTCCCTCCAAATCCATCGTATTTTTCTGAATGCACTTTGGTCATTACTTGCATTAGGCCCTGAGCTCCCATTGGACTTTGTGCAAAGGGGTTGAACCCGGATTCAATGGCCATAACGGCCAATATAAGAGTCGGATCCAGTTGGTTTTTAGGGCCAACGTCATACGCTTCAGAGACCAGTGCACTTAGCGGCTCAGGTGCTACATGGTATTTTCGACTAAGCCAAAAAGCCAGGTTGGCTTGTTGCTTTGGGAGCTCGCTTGGGTCTGTAGCAGTTGCACGGTCAACTGCGTCAGCATCGGTTGATATACCAGTCGTCTCCTCTTGTTGTTGTTGCAACCATCCAAGTAGCATTGTTTCGCCCTGAGTGCGAAAATCTGGCTTCAAAGTGAGGACCAAGGTTGCGCTGAACACGACGAGACCAACGAGGGCTAGCCCGTTGTGAGTAATGGCCAAGAATCCCTGCATCACATCGCTTACAAAGGTTCTGAGTCCGTGCCCAAAGTGTTCAAGAGCTGTCAATCTAATTCCTGTGAATACTCTTAAATTTTTTAAAAGATTTGTTTTGCGTAAATCAAACTGATGAAGTGTTGATACTTTGCTTTTTTCAAACTCTTGTCTATAGCATAGCAATTCAATACTGAAAATAAATAGCTATTGTTGTGTAACTAAAGACTTATAACTTGCTCTCAAAGTCAAGACGTCAAATTTTGAGAGCATTGTGCTATACAAATTAACCCTAGAGGCGTGCAAAGGAAATTGGGGTTCTGTCTTTATTTAATCTGCTCTATATTTTAGCCCAATTGATATTTTCCATATCCCATTTGCAAGTCAAGGATCATTATCAAAGTGCTCGAATGCACATTAAAATAGCACTTGTGAGGAGACAATTAATCATTAACAATGCATTTTTAAATATGAAAAGTCAAAAAAATGCATACTAAAGTTGCTTTTTATTTTTCTGGCTACACTCATTTTTACAAACTGATCTGCAAATTTAGTGGCTAAATTCATGACATTTGGTTCCAAATTTAAAGATATATAGCATTTAACTTCCAATCACAGCGAAAACGACGAAAATACGTTCTCCCTTTTTTTAAGCCTTAAACCCGTGACTGCTAATTTAGAAAATATGGTTGACTCCACTGCTCTTGATCAATTAACTGGTGGCGCAATTAGCGCTCCTAATGCTTTGGCACGTACACAGCTGATTAAACAGTGGTTGGAAACTTCACCCGCTCCAAGCTATGAACAAATGAACGAGGTCTTCAAACTCCTCAGTGCAAAAGACAAGGGAGCGGCAAGGCTTGTCAAAGAAAGTATGGATCTGATTAAGAAGGCACATAACCAAGAAGCCTTGATTGTAGTGTGGACTGATAAAGCAAATGTTTTGCTATCAACACCTAAACTTAATATTGCAGATGCAATGGCATGGCAAAGGGATGCAGCTAAGGAAGGTGCTCCCATATCCAAAGAGCCATTGGCAAGTTTAAGAAGTTCGCTTGCTGAGCGCGTTAAAACCATCGAAGATTTACAACACAGAGCACAAGTTCAGCGCGAGGCCGCGGTATTGCTTGCACAGCGTATTGAGGTCTTGTCAACAAAATATTGGGAGGAAGCACAGTCTCTTGAAGGTGTCCTTCAAGACGACATGCAACGCTGGAGAGCTGAGCAAGAAACTTTAATTGGTCAAAAAGACTGGATCAGTGTGGATCCCAAATATACACCTGCCTTACAAACAAGTGCAGAGCATTTACAAATTGTTTGGGAGGCTTTTAGTGCAGCATTAAAGCAAGCTGCACTTTGTGCAACCGATCCTAGTCAGGATTTGCCTGCTGTGCCCGCTTGGGCTGATCAAATAAAACAAAAAAGATCAGAATCTTCGGTAGGTGAAAAATCCGGCTCAGATTCTCAAAACCAAAAGAATAAAAAACCTGCCAAAATTGAGATTGATCCAGCTGTTAAAGCCGCCGCTAAACAAGCAATGCAGCTTTGTATGAGCGTTCTTGAAAAAGAGCTCTCCCAAGGGCACGGAAAAGCCAGTGCAGGAGCCGCCGCTGATTTGCGTCAAGCGCTAAAGGAGTATGGGCACGTTATTGATGATCGATTAGACAAACAGGCTCAAACGCTTTTAGCTGCAGCTGGCGAGTTGGTCGACTGGCAACGCTGGAGGGCCGACCAGCTCAGAGCTGAGTTGGTTGCTAAAGCTGAAGGGCTTTTGCAAAGAGTCAAGCCAAGTGTCGAGATCAAGGGCGCAAAGGCCCCAAAAACAAACCCAAATAAAAACAGTACCGCAGACAAAGCACAAGAAAAAGCACCAGACGCTCAAGGACGCTCAGATGAGTCTGTTCAGGCTCAAACTCTTCTGGCAGAAGTTGCGCATCCTGCAGAAGTTACACATGAGACGTTAGTTCCAGATGAGGCGGCAGTTCCACATGAAACGCAAGTTGTTAGTGAGATTGAACCTACCCTTGACGAGTCCAAAGTACAGAACTCATCTGAAAATACTTCATCAGAAAATCTAACAGCCCAAGCTTTAATCTCAGGTCGTTCTAACATCTCAAATGAAGCACCAGTTGACCTAATACATACCAGCACAGACACAAGTGCTTTAAGTGCTGAAAACCATGGGATAGATGGGAGTACTTTAGATACAAATGCTTCTGATGAAAATGCTAGTAGCAAAACAGCTTCCACAAAATCCACTCCCAGCCCAGACTATGTTCCAACCATGGGCCCACGCAAGTTGCAAGAAACACTTCGCAGACTTCGAGAGGATTGGAAGCAAACCGATCAAGGCGGAATGCCCAATCACGCGCTTTGGAAACGTTTTGATAATGCATGTAATTTAGCGTATCCATTTGTCCAAGAGTGGCTCCAACAAACTCGCGCCCAGTCACAGGCTAACCGAACCCAGCGTTTGGAGCTCATTGCTGAGGTGAAAACTTGGGCAGCAGAACACAGCAAGGGCCCAGATTGGAGAGCAGTACAAAGACAATTACACGATTTTTCAGAGAAATGGCGTGCTTGTGGTCACGTTAGCGAGAAAGTATTTGCAGAGGTACAAGCACTTTGGAAGGAAGCCATTCAAGCGGCTCACTTGCCAATTGAGAAGTTGCAAAATGAAAGTATCGCAAGACGAAAAGCTCTCATTGAAGAGTCCAAATCAATAGGTGCGTTGCCAACTTTGAAAATTGATTTGATCAAAGCCATTCAACAACGCTGGCAAGATGAGTCGCATGTCGTTCCGATCGATCGCAAATTGGCGCAACGCCTGTGGGATGATTTCAAGAGACCCTTAGACGAAGCTTTCCAACGCAAGACTGCTGAGCGGGCCCAGATTGCTCATGCAATGAGTGCTCACGATGAGGCAGTTTTAAAGGCTTCGAAGGCATTAGAGCAAGCGGTTCAAGAGGGCGATGCCTCCAAGATCAAAGCAGCAATGCAGCACTTGCAGATGGTAAGTGTCTCTGGAGAACCAGTTGCAAATACAGTTCATCAGCACCCCCAACCCCAATCTCGATCACAACCTCAGCCTGCTGAAGTTGCCCAAGCCACTGCCGAAACTACTTCAAACAATCAGGTAGCCAATTTAGAGGATGCTAAAGCTGTAGGGGAGAGTTTGCCGGCACAGGATGGACTTACCAACCCAGTAGATGTTTTACAAACTGAGACTTCGCCCTCAGATGAGACCATCGCTACAGATGTCTCAAACTCAGACTCCACAGAGCAAGCACCTCACGCCGAGGAGCAGCCACCCATCGCAGAGCCTCCTAAAGTTACACCTAAAGCGCCGCCCAAAGTGGTAGTGGCTGTTAGAGGGGACGATCGACCAGGGGCAAAGAAAGCAGACACCAATTCAAGTCAAGACGGACGGTCCAGATCTGGATCAGGTGGTTTTGGTGGAGGTCGCGGTAAAGACTCAAGAGATTCAAGGGGAAGTGGCCGAGGGGGCAACGATTCACGTGACTCTCGTGATTCACGTGATTCACGTGATTCACGTTCACAAAGGGACAGTCGTGAAATACGAGAACCCAGAGGCCCACGTCTTGGCGACGTAGCCTTCAGGGCGCAACGTCAAGCCCTTGAGACTGCAGAGGCGGCGATGCGTAAATTGGCTGCTCAAGCGCATGGACAAACGCTCACCAACTTGATGAGCGCTTGGCAAGATAAAAATCCTGAGCTTGTTCCAGCACTTAAAGAGCTTGGGTCTCGTGTGAATGCAGCTCAAAGAGCCAATTGGGTAAAGGCCATCCAACAAAGTGAATCCAAACAAAGCACTGACGCTTTGCTAAGACTTGAGATGGCTGCAGATGCGCCTACACCTGCTAGTGATTTGCAGGCAAGACGCAACCTTCAGTTGCAACTCCTGACCAAGAGAAATGATCCAGCCCCTGCGCAGACCTGGGCAGATGATGCCGCGACTGTAATGGCTGGACCATTTGATGCTGAAGTGGCAAGAAGGCTACAAGGAGTACTTAAGACCTTGCTTAAGCATTAATTAACGCAACTCTAACGCCTTAATAAAAACCGAAATAAATGCATTAGTTATAGTACAAATTAATGCACCATTTCAAGCACGGGTAAAAAATTGATATTTTGTTCAAGCTCTAATTAAATATTTAGAGCTTGATTCGTTTTAGTTCACCGGACTGTAGCCTCAACACCTCCAATCTCTTAGGTGTTGAGCTTGCATCCCAATCGCTTAAAACAATTCTTTTTTTATTTCCGATTAGGCTGTAATCACCCGGTCTGTGGGTGTGTCCATGAATAAGTGTCTCGCACCCTAAGGCCTCAAGTACTGAGCTGGCATACTCTATATCTACGTCATGCAGCCCCATGAAAGACCCACTATGTGTACCATTATCACTGGAGTTCGCAGAGCCACTTTGGATTGAGTTCTCAAAAGCGCTTCGATGTTTAGACTTCTCTTGCTCACTCTTTTGACGCATTGCTTTAGCAACTGCTAGACGAGCTTCAAGGGGCTGAGCTAGAAACTGGCTTTGCCAACCTTCATCACGTACCATCTGGCGGAACTTTAAATACTCCACATCAGTTAAACACATTGCGTCGCCGTGGCTGAGCACGAGCTTTTTTTCCTGAGCCTGTAGTACGCAAGGATCAGAAAGTGCTTTCATACCGGCAGAGTCAAGCGCATGTTTTTGCAAAAGAAAATCGCGGTTGCCAGCCATAAAATATAAGGAACGATTTTGTGAAAAGCTCTTTAGTAACTTTATGCACTGGGCCTCAAATTCTCCAACTGGGTTTTCAATAACATCGTCTCCCGCCCAAACTTCAAAGAAGTCCCCCAAAATGAACACCGCAGTAGCAGGCGTTTGACGCATGTAATCAGCCCACGCGTTATAGGTCGCTATGTCGCTGGACTGGAGATGCAAATCCGAGATGAAGTCAATAATTCCATCGCCCTCGATTTTGACTTGACTTAATAAATCAGTCATGGAACTCAGTCATGAAAAATACGTATGGGTAAATTGCATGCGCAACAAATTTTTAGAGAATTTCAGCGCTTTCAATGATTACATTTTCCTTTGGCACATCATCGTGAAAATTACGTCGTGTGGTTTTAACGGTGTTGATTTTGTCAACTACGTCCTCACCATCAACCACTTTGCCAAAAACAGCATAACCCCAACCACTAGGTGATTTGCTAGTGTGATTTAAAAAATCATTATCCGTGGTGTTGATAAAAAACTGTGCAGAAGCCGAGTGAGGGTCACTGGTTCGGGCCATTGCAACGGTGTAATGGTTGTTCTCAAGCCCGTTATCAGCTTCGTTTTGAATAGGATCGTCAGTCTCTTTTTCTTTCATATCGGAATCAAATCCTCCACCTTGGATCATAAAGTCTTCAATCACACGGTGAAAAATGACGCCGTTGTAGTGGCCACTTTGGACATACTGCAAAAAGTTAGCCACCGTGAGTGGAGCGTGCTCGGCATCGAGTTCAATAGTGATCGTGCCCATGTCTTTGATGTGAAGTGCAACTTGAGGATGGCTCATAATAAGTAGTGATGTTTAAAAAGAAATGATAACAATTAATTCAACTGATGCAGAATTAAACTCTTGTTGAAAAATTATTGAACCAGCGTTGCTGATTGAATAATGACCGGCGTTTTGGGTACATCCGTTTGAAAAGGTCCCCCCGAGCCAGTGGGCAGTAATTTAATTTTTTCTACCGTTTCCATGCCTGAAATGACTTTACCAAAAACTGTATAACCGTAAAGCTGGGGAGCCTTTTCTAGCTGAGAACGAGAGATATTGGTATAGGTACGTCCCTGAAACTCAATAGAAGGGACAGGGTCGCCCGGGGGAATAATGATTGGATCTAAGTTTGTGTTGTCCCTCACATTAATAAAGAACTGAGCAGTTGCAGAGTTTGGGTCTCCTGTGCGTGCCATTGCAAGGGTACCCACTGTGTTTTTGGGCCCTCCAAGTGAGAGCGCCTCTCTGCCCTCGTGGGCAACAGGCGCTCTAGTTTTGCGCTCTGCATATCGGGAATCGTATCCACCACCTTGAATCATAAAGTCGTTGATGACTCTGTGGAATATTGTGCCGTTGTAGTGCTTATCTTTAACGTATTGAAGAAAATTAGCAACTGTCTTTGGAGCCTTGTCAGGATACAGCTCCACCACAAAGTCTCCTTGAGTCGTAGAGAATCTAACATTGGGATAGCCTTGGTGTGTAGATTTTGAGTTAATTGACGAAGCATCGGCCGTGGTGGTAGGGGTAGGGGTGGGGGAGTTGCTTGGGGAGCTAGTGCTCTGGGCGTTACATCCCAAACCGATCAACAATGCACAAGATAACAACACCTTAGATATCAGTGAACCATTAATTTTGTTAAAGCAAATAGATGACATGAGCGAAATTAGCCTTTCTTACTTAGAAATGGAACTACCCGTTTTGGGTGATATTTGATCTAGTTTTATCTTAGCGGATTTATTCTTTGGATCGTTTTCGATCGCATTTTGATATTGCTTTACAGCCATCTGTACATAAACATCGGCTAAGTTCTCGTTGGCAATGGCCAAGCCCGGGTTAGCTCTGAGCGACGCCTCAAAGTAGCTAATCGCTTTTAAGTAATCCCCAAGTGCTGCATAAATGACGCCTAGGTTGTTGTGCGGCTCGGCTAGCTCTGGGTTATTCTCACTTAAACTTAAATAGATCTGAAGGCCTGTGTCTTGATCCGAAGGATTGGGCGACTCTCTGAGAAGTTTAGCCTTCCAAAATAACATTTGCGGATCGGATGGATTTTGACCAAGATAGTCGTTGATAAACGCAAGAGCCTCTTTCTTTTTATTCTCCCTCATCATTTGCATAGCCTGAATGTGAGGGGTAGGTACCAATTTAACGATCTGAGATTGGGCAAAGGCAGAATTATCTAGTCCCAAGCCTAATAGGATACAAAAACAAAGGCAAAACGCAAACGCTGAGCCAGAGTTTAATAAAGGGGGTTTAGGGAGGCGGGTCACTTAAGTTGTAAATTTACTTAGACAAGAGTCGTTTGCTGCTTAGCCCAAGGTCTTGGAATGTAGGAAAGTTGAAACCTTTTTCGCACATTAAAGAAAAGATGCGTTTGTGTGCATTAGGAATTCAAATTCTACTTGATCTGTAATGATCTCAGCGCTTGTAAACGCTTTTGTCCACCACTTCAATCGGCGCGGTGGTGGTTTTCTTGCATACTTGGTCTGAGTTGATCAGCCTAAGCGTTTGACAATCTTCATCGGTGACGTAACTCATTGCGTGGTCACTAGGGCTTTTCCCTGTTGCCCCCCAGATACCTAAACTTGCTGAGGTGAGCGGATATTCAAGTGCGAGTGCACAACCTGCCAACGTAGACAATAAATTGGCTAGAAGGATTATCCATAACCAGTGAGGTAAAAAAAATCGTAAGTACTTCAACATCTGTGATGGTTATTCAACAAGAAGTTTCAAGCTGCGGATCAGTTTAACATGTACTAACGCAAACGGGAATTTATCAAAGTCAAATTCCGCACGCTCAAACTTTGTAAACAAGGATGATTGTTTTTGGAGGTAATCTTAATACTAAAGATTTGAATCGATTAGGATAACTCCGTTTTATAAACATTTAACTGAATTTGTTCACTTAAATCAGTCACATAGAAGAGCAAAAAATTGCTAAACTCTCAGACCCGGTTCTAAAAAAATAAAAAATCTAACGCAATCGTTACCCACACTTTCTCACATTATTTTGTTTACACCGCAATCCTTAATAACCAACTTGTGCAGTCCCGCTAGGACACAGCGCCGTATTATCTAAACTTATCAATCCATGGCTCTCAGAATTTACAACACGCTTGGACGTGGGGTACAAACTTTTACTCCCATCACAAACGGACAAGTCCGGATGTATGTTTGCGGCATGACCGTATATGACTATTGCCACCTTGGGCACGCCCGCTCTATGATTTCATTTGACATCGTTCAGCGCTGGCTCAAAGCCAGTGGTTACCAAGTTAACTACGTTCGCAACATTACAGATATTGATGACAAAATTATCCGCCGCGCTGTTGAAAACAACGAAAGTATTCGTGCATTAACTGACCGAATGATTCAGGCACTTCATGAAGACTCTCATGCGCTTGGAATTGAGTCACCCACCTCTGAGCCCAGGGCGACAGACTTTATCCCACAGATGCTAAGCATGATAGGTACTTTAGAGACCAATGGACTTGCGTACAGAACGAAGACTGGGGACGTTAATTTTGCTGTTCGTAAGTTTGCTGGGTACGGCAAACTCTCCGGCAAGTCCCTAGACGAGTTGCACGCTGGTGAGCGAGTCGCAGTCTTAGACGGTAAAGACGATCCGCTTGATTTTGTGCTTTGGAAAAGTGCCAAGCCAGAGGAGCCCGTTGAGGTGAAGTGGGAAAGCCCTTTTGGTCTGGGTAGGCCCGGTTGGCATATTGAGTGTTCAGCTATGAGCCTGGCTGAACTTGGAAACCCCATAGACATCCACGGCGGAGGTGCTGATCTTCAGTTCCCGCACCATGAAAACGAGATTGCCCAAAGTGAAGGGGTTAGTGAGAATTACGCATTGCAGTCCTCAAATGGTGAGGACCATGGCCATAAAAATCCTGAATTTGCAAAATACTGGATGCACAACGGTTTCATCAATGTTGACAACGAAAAAATGTCAAAGAGTTTAGGTAATTTCTTTACCATACGAGATGTATTAAAACTCTATGATCCTGAGACCGTTCGCTTCTTTGTGGTTCGGTCGCATTACCGGTCCCCCCTCAATTACAGCAACGTACATCTTGATGATGCAAAAGGAGCGCTTCGCCGTTTATATACTGCACTGTCCTTAGTCGATCACGCGGACTTGAATAGTGTGAGTGAGGTTAGTGAGGTCAATGAGGTGATTGGATCTAAAGTCGATTGGTCAAACCCCTACGCTGCAAGGTTTAAGGCTGCGATGGATGAGGACTTTGCCACGCCAGAGGCCGTCTCCGTTTTATTTGACTTGGCGGGTGAACTCAATAAAACCAAAGACCTCTCACTCGCTCTTTTGATGCGACAACTAGGTAAAATTTTAGGGCTACTGCAAAGGGATCCAACCGAGTTCTTACAAAGCGATGCCGGATCAAATGAGGGTGGTTTGAGTGGTGACGAAATTCAGACTCAAATTGAAGCACGTGCACAGGCTAAGAAAAACAAAGATTTTGCACTTGCCGATAAAATAAGAGCCGACCTACTCACCCAAGGAATCGTCTTAAAAGACTCTCCCCAAGGCACGCAGTGGGAGAGAGTGTAAATGGTTAACTCCAAACCCAAAGTCGATCAACCCATTATTGTTACTCCCGATTATTGGGAGGCGGCTTGTAAACACCTTTCCAAAAAAGATAGAGTCATGCGTAGGCTCATTCCCCAGTTTGGAGATGCTTGTTTGCAGTCCAGGGGGGACGCATTTATAACTTTGGCAAGGAGCATCGTTGGACAGCAAATATCGGTCAAAGCGGCTCAAACAGTTTGGGACCGCTTTATTTTGCTCACCAAGAAACTTACCCCAGCCAACCTCTTAAAAATGAACGTTGACGAAATGCGTGCAGCAGGTTTATCAGCTCGTAAAGTCGAGTATCTAGTCGATCTAGCAGTTCATTTTTCAAGCGGTGGCGTGCACGTTGAGGGCTGGGAGGATATGACCGATGAGGAGATCATTGCAGAATTGATTGCCATAAGGGGTATAGGCAGATGGACTGCAGAAATGTTACTGATTTTTCACCTCATGAGGCCAAATGTATTGCCCCTGGATGATGTTGGATTGATTAACGGGATCAGTAAAAATTACTTCTCCGGTGAGTCCGTGAGCAGAAGCGAGGCAAGAGAAGTTGCAGCACCTTGGGCACCTTATTGCAGTGTTGCCACTTGGTACATTTGGAGATCCCTAGACCCTGAGCCCGTTGAATATTAGGATTACTCAATATATTAATTCTTAAGTATTAATATTTAATCTCCAGTCTGTCCTTCTTTGGGGGATAATTGAAACTGTCGGCTATTTAGGCCTTTAAGCCTTTTAGGCAGGAGTATTGTTTGAGTAAAAAGACGTTTCTAGACTTTGAGTCCTCAATTGCTGAATTAGAAGGCAAGATTGAAGAGCTGAGATATGTCCAAAGTGAATCCGCTGTTGATATCTCGGACGAGATAGAGCAGCTGACCAAGAAGAGCCAACAACTCACCAAAGATATTTACAGTGATTTAACTCCTTGGCAGATTACTAAAATAGCTCGCCACCCTGAGCGTCCTTACACGCTTGACTATGTACGGGAAATTTTTACCGACTTTCAAGAATTACACGGCGACCGTCATTTTGCAGATGACTTGAGTATCGTCGGCGGGTTGGCCCGTTTTAACGGCACACCTTGTATGGTGCTTGGACATCAAAAGGGGAGAGATACAAAAGAACGAGCCGCTCGTAACTTTGGAATGACCCGTCCCGAGGGATACCGAAAAGCACTGAGGTTGATGAAAACAGCAGAGAAATTCCATTTACCTGTTTTTACATTTGTCGATACCCCAGGCGCATATCCCGGCATTGATGCTGAGGAGAGGGGGCAAAGTGAGGCGATTGGTCGCAACATATTCGAGATGGCTCAACTCGAAGTGCCTATTATCACGACCATCATCGGTGAAGGAGGCTCTGGCGGGGCGCTCGCAATTAGCGTAGCTGATCAAGTTTTGATGCTACAGTTTTCTATCTACTCTGTGATCAGCCCAGAAGGTTGTGCCTCTATTTTATGGAAAACGTCAGACAAAGCTAGTGATGCTGCAGAGTCCTTAGGGATCACTGCCCACCGCTTAAAAGCATTAGGACTCATTGACAAAATAGTTAATGAGCCCGTAGGCGGAGCTCACCGTGATGTTAAACAAATTGCTACCCAACTCAAACGCGGTTTAAACGATGCACTGCGTCAGGTAAGCGATCTAAAGATTAAAGAATTGCTAGACAAACGTTATGATAGGCTGCAAAGCTACGGACGTTACAGCGATACAAAGGTAGAGTCCGGGGCTTAAATCGTTAAGATTTAATCACGATTTTTTAACCGTGATTTAGAGTTGACTAAGCATAAGAGCCTGTTGGGTTTTATTTATTATGAAAAAAAAGATAGACCCATTTGATCTAGATCACTTCACTCCCCAGCCTCAGCTGCCCCTTGCAGTTGCTTTTAGTGGCGGCGCTGATTCAACTGCTTTGTTACTTGCGTGCGTGTCCAAATGGCCCAATACTGCGGGTGAGTCACCCAGGGTTCGAGCCATCCATATTCACCACGGACTTCAGGCGGCGGCGGATTCGTTTGCGCAGCATTGTTCTCTCATCTGTGAGAAATTTGGTGTCCCCCTGCATATTGAGTACGCTCAGGCAGCGCATCTGCCTGGCGAGAGCCCAGAAGACGCTGCCCGCATGGCAAGGTATAAAGCATTTGCTAGGGTCGTGCAGTATATTTGGGGCGGTGATGTGAAAAGTGTTTTGCTTGGACAGCACGCTGATGATCAAGTGGAGACACTGATTTTGGCTTTATCTAGAGGTGCAGGTTTGCCTGGCTTATCCAGCATGGCACCTCACTTTGAGCGAATGGGGGTGAGCTATTTTAGACCTTTTTTAACTATCAGTGCTCAAGAGATTCGGGGCTGGTTGCAAAGCAAAGGAGTCTCTTGGATTGAGGATCCAACCAACAAAGACACACAGTTCACGAGGAATAAAATTAGAGCTGATATTATTCCAGCCCTATCGATTGCATTTCCCTCATTTAGGGAGACATTTGCAAGAAGTGCCAGTCACGCAGCCCAGGCACAAGAATTACTAGACGAATTGGCTGAGCAAGATGTTTTGGTCACTGGAGCCCCCCCAAAAATCAAAAGCCTGCAAACACTAAGTCGAGCCAGGAGCGCAAACTTACTCCGGTACTGGTTCAAAAGCCTGGGCACCAGCGCCAGCAATACGCAGATGAACGAATTGCTTTCCCAAATTGAGAGGTGTACCACCAGAGGCCACAAAATTGAATTAAAACTTGGGCGAGGATTCGTATTTAGAGAGGGTACAAATCTGATGTGGTCTGAATTGCTACAATAGATGGTTTTACTTGGCGATACTTAAGTACGAGTTTTAGAGCAAAAATTAATCGACAAAAATACATTGGCACTTTTAAATGGCACTCATAGTTCATAAATACGGGGGGACCTCGATGGGGTCTCCCGAGCGAATCAAAAATGTCGCTAAGCGGGTGGCGAAATGGGCCCGGGCTGGTCACCAAATGGTGGTAGTCCCATCTGCAATGAGCGGGGAGACGAACCGACTTCTGGGCTTAGCTAAAGAGTTAGCACCTGCCAAAGAGAGTAACGCTTATATGCGTGAGCTCGATATGTTGGCCTCAACGGGTGAACAAGCATCTTCTGCTCTTTTAGCTATTGCTTTGCAGGCCGAGGGCATGGAGTCCATCAGCTATGCAGGCTGGCAAGTTCCGATTCGAACAAACAGTGCATTTACAAAGGCCAGAATTGAGTCTATTGAAGATGACAAAGTAAGGACCGACTTAAATGCAGGTAAAGTGGTCATCATCACTGGGTTTCAAGGTGTTGATGAAGTGAGCAATATCACCACTCTTGGTAGGGGCGGATCCGACACTTCAGCTGTTGCTGTTGCTGCTGCACTCAAGGCAGATGAATGCTTGATTTACACAGATGTGGACGGCGTTTACACGACCGACCCAAGGGTAGTACCCGAGGCAAAACGCCTTAAAACCGTTTGTTTTGAGGAGATGCTTGAAATGGCATCTTTGGGAAGCAAGGTTTTGCAGATCAGATCGGTTGAATTTGCAGGGAAGTACAAAGTACCCCTTCGAGTACTGTCAAGTTTCACACCCTGGGATATAGACATTAATGAAGAGGCCAAATCAGGCACTTTAATTACTTTTGAGGAAGATACACAAATGGAACAAGCCGTCGTCTCTGGAATTGCATTTAACCGTGATGAAGCTAAGATCTCAATCATCGGGGTTCCTGATAAACCAGGTATTGCCTACCAAATCTTAGGTGCAGTTGCTGATGGAAACATAGAAGTTGACATGATTATCCAAAATATAGGTAAGGATGGCCGTACAGATTTCAGCTTTACAGTACACAGGAACGATTACGCTCGCGCTATTGACCTTCTAAATGCAAAAGTGTTGCCAAACCTTGGATCGGCTGAGGTTTTAGGTGATACAAAAATCTGTAAAGTCTCGATTGTTGGAATTGGAATGCGTTCGCACGTTGGTATTGCAAGCAAAATGTTCAGAACTCTGAGCGAAGAAGGTATCAATATTCAGATGATTTCCACCAGTGAGATCAAAACTTCTGTGGTAATTGATGAAAAATACATGGAATTAGCCGTCAGAGCGTTGCATAAAGCGTTTGACTTGGACCAAGTTCAGGCATAATTCACTCTGCGGGAAACGTGACCGAGAGGCCGAAGGTGCTCCCCTGCTAAGGGAGTATGGGGTGATGAGCTCCATCAAGGGTTCGAATCCCTTCGTTTCCGCCAAAATTTAAAATAATCTATATACAAATCATATAGTTAAAAGAGCGGCTCTTTAGCGATCGCCAAAGGTGAAATTAAGCCCAAACCATCTTACCCAAAGATCTGGTTTACCTCTGAGAAATCCGTATTTAAGGCCTTATTCAAAAATCGTACGAAAACCACTTGACGGTGTATATATCCAAGCGGTAGCATTCTGCTAATCACTCAAATTACGCCCACAGGGTTCGCGCCTTGTGGGCGTTTTGTTTGGAGCTTGGCCTGCCTTAGTAGTGGTAGCGACCTTGCAAGAACTCAACCCGGTCGGACTTGATCAGGTAAACACAGCGATGCTCCTGCGTGATGCGCCGGGACCAAACATCGGGACCCAAATATTTCAGCGGTTCGGGCTTGCCGATGCCATCGAAGGGGTCGCGCAAAATGGCTTGAACCAACTCAAGCAGCCTCTTTGCTGTGCGGCGGTCCGTCTCAACCCAGTGCTGCAGGTCCTCTAAAAACTCCGGGTGGCAGACAGCGACTCGATCGCCTTTAGGCATCGACACCCACCAGTTTGCTCAGGTTAGTCATGGTCGTGGGTGCAATGTTTTTTGAGCGTGCACGCGACAGCGCTGAAAGCAACCGCTCAGCGTTCTTCTCAGAGCGCAGCAGGTGCGCAGTCTCCACCAGGCTCTCGAGTTCATCGGCAGCAATCATTGCCACATCGCCCCCTTTGCGACGGCGCACCACGATGACCTCCCGGTCGTCGACGGCGCGATCCATGAGCGACTTCAACTGCTCCCTGGCCTGGCTGTAAGTGGTTTCAATAGTCATGGTGGCCTTTCTCTAATTGGACAGGAACATTGTACAACATGATGACTCAAAATTGGTTAATCAGTAAAGTCGAGCAGTGGCCAATAGCCAAACTGTTGCCCTATGCCCGCAATGCGCGCACCCACAGCGATGACCAGGTGGCACAGATTGCCGCCTCGATCTCCGAGTTCAGGCGTGTTACAAACATCCAAGACAGCTTGCACCTCAACTGCGTGGAGTTTATTCACTGGCTCAGGTCTAAAAGCCTTAGATCTAGCATCCTCTTTGACCTTGCCAGAATCAATTTG
>CAIWAO010000065.1 GCA_903910745.1 uncultured Burkholderiales bacterium | reverse complement strand
GCCTGCGGGTGGTCGTAGGTTAGTGCAAACCGCCCAAGGATATGTTTCTACATTGGTCAGTGGTCAAGTTGTGATGCAAGAGGGCAAACCAACGGGAGTGCTACCTGGTAAATTGGTTAGGGGCGGTGAATTAAGCGCTGAGCTTGCCTAAGGGATCGTTTCATGAAACTAAATTTAGTTAGATTTGATTTTTGGCTCAATGAGATATTTGATAAAGAGGTTTTCCAAGATCCATTAATCAATTTTAAAATTTGTAAGCAATCAGATCCAGACTCTGTTAATTTAGAGTATTTCAAGTCTGCGCACATTTATCACATACTTGCCGCTCGAGATGAGGTTCCAAAAAAGTGGCATGTGAGTGAGGAATTTTTAAAATCTTATAACAACTTGATTTGTGTTTCAACTTCAGGAGCGGGATACGACCCTGTTGATATAGATGCCTGTAATCGTCACGGTGTCCTGGTTGTCAATCAAGCAGGGGCAAATGCGGATTCAGTTGCAGAGCATGCAATTGGCTTGATGCTGAATGTAAAACACAGAATCAGTGAATCGGACCGTTTGATGCGCGCCGGTAAGACTACGACAAGAGAAGATTTAATGGGCAATGAATTAAGGGGACTAACTCTTGGAGTGATTGGTATTGGAGAGACCGGGCGTCGAACGGCTTTTTTGGCTAAGGCGTTTGGTATGCAAGTTCTTGCTTATGACCCTCATCTGTCTTCAGATGAAATTCAAGCAAGGTTTGCAACAGCTTCTAGCTTCAAAGACCTAATCAGCAAGGCTGATATTATTTCTGTGCATTGCCCAAGAAACTCAGAAACAATGAATCTCTTTAATGGCGAAGTATTTAACCAAACCAAGACCGGTGCTACATTTATTTCAACCGCTAGGGGCTGTATTCACAATGAAGCAGATTTGTACACTGCATTAAAGTCAGGTAAATTATCTGGGGCAGGGTTAGATGTTTGGGCTGTTGAGCCTCCCTCAAAAGACAACCCCCTGCTTGCGCTACCCAACGTTGTATCCACCTTTCACACGGCGGGTGTAACTCATGAAGCCCGGTTTAACGGGGCAAAAAACGGAGCAGAGCAGATTCGCACTTTAGTTAAAGGGATCAAGCCCCCCCGAATTGTTAATCCAGAAGTTTGGCCTTTGGTTGCAGAGAAGATTAAAAAAATAACTCTGAACTGATGTTTAATTAAGCAGCCCTAAAGCGATCTTATTTGATTTTCAGTCGGCGTGCGCCCCAGAAGCTTTAACAGCAACAGCCCAATTCTCTATCTCCTTTTTAATAAACTCTTTAGCTTGCTCTGGAGAGGTGATAAAAGGCTCAGCCCCTAAAGTTGCAAAGCGATCTTTAATGGATGGCTTGTTGAGTGCTTTTTTCAACTCTGTATTTAATTTATCCACTATCGGTTTTGGCGTATTTGCGGGAGTCAAAAATGCAGCCCACGCAACAGCCTTAAAACCAGCTACACCGGCCTCGGATACGGTTGGAACATCTGGCAAGGTTAAGGAGCGTGTTTGACTGCCTACCGCAATCGCTTTTATCTTTCCGTCTTTGATTAAAGGCATTACAGCGGGTCCTGATTCAAAGAGCATATCTATTTCACCCCCCAACAATGCGGTCGTTGAAGCAGCGGAGCCTTTATAGGGTATGTGAGTGATTTCGACCCCTGCACTAAGTTTAAAAAGCTCCATTGTCAAATGATTAGTGAGTCCATTACCCCCAGAGCCGTAGTTATATTTGCCACGATTTTGTTTTACTAAGGCGATTAAATCTTTTAGATTACTTGCAGGAAAATCTTTTCTGACAACTAAAAATTGGGGCACAGTGACCAGCATTCCAATGATTGAGAAGTCATTGATCGTGTCATAGGGCAATCTAGAGTAGAGGGATGGATTAATTCCTAGTGGTCCGCTTGATGCCATCAAAAGTGTGTAGCCATCTGGAGTTGCATTTTTAACTATCTCAGTACCGATAATTCCGGCTGCCCCGCCCTTATCATCAACAAAGAAACTTTGCCCCATTGCCTCGGTAAATTCTTGGGTTAGTGAGCGGGCAATTATGTCTGTGGTTTGCCCGACTGGAAAGGGCACTACGACTTTTACGGGTTGACTGGGATATACCCTAGTTTGTGTCTGAGCGAACAAGTTGAGGGTAATAAAAACACCCAAGAGGATAATAAATCTATGTAAGATATATGTTTTGCTCATACTTATTGAATTAAATTAGAAGTGTTTTATGGTAGGTTTTCAGCTAACATTTTTTTCAAGAAATTCAAAAATCTAGAACTCAGTCTATCTAAAAATACTTTTTTTGAGGCTATGACTTTCACCTAATCAATTCAATTAATCCTAAAATCATCAATCACAATGAATGAGTCTATAGCTCCAACCCCCTTAAGTGGCTTAGTTGTTATTGAGCTTGGTAATAGCGTTGCCGCCCCCTTTTGCGGACAAATACTGGGAGAGCTTGGAGCCAAGGTTATAAAAGTCGAGAAGCCCTCTGGGGATGATGCTAGGAAATGGGGGCCTCCATTTTGGGAAGGTTCAGGGGCATATTTTCAGTCCTTGAACCGAAATAAAGAATCAATCGTTTGTGACTTTCATGATAGTGAGCACTTAAAGCAGTTGAAGCAACTAATTTTCGATAAAGCAGATATCGTTATTCAAAACATGCGTCCCGGGCAAGTAGAAAAGCTTGGGCTTGATGCTAAGGCGCTAACAAAGGTCAAGCCAAGTTTGATTTTTTGCAATTTTGGCGCCTTTGGCAACCGAGGGCCACTGAGTCAGCAACCAGGATATGACCCACTCATGCAAGCCTTTAGTGGAATAATGAGTACAACTGGTGAGCAGGGCAAGCCAACCGTTAGGGTGGGTGCCTCTATTGTCGATTTAGGGACTGGTCTTTGGGGAATTATTGGAATACTCACTGCGCTATATGAACGACAAAAGAACAACCAGGGTAAGACCATTGATGTTTCTTTGTTTGAGACCGCAACAAGTTGGGTATCTTTATTAGCTGCGCAATACCTTGCTTCCAATGAAATACCAACAAGGCAAGGCTCAGGTGCTAATGGAATAGTTCCTTACAAAGCGTATGCAACAATTGACGGGGAAGTGGTGATCGCTGCAGGTAGCGATGCACTTTTTAGTTCTTTATCAGCAATGCTAGGTCACCCTGAGTGGGCCACTGATCCAAAATTTATCGATAATCCAAGCAGGGTTGCCAACTCTAAAAACCTCTACAACTCTATAGAAGAAATAATTCAAACCAGATCTACAAGTGATTGGCTAATAGCTTGTGAAAAATTTGGTATCCCAGCCTCACCAGTTCAAAATATTGAACAAATGATCAATCACCCCCAAACCCAGGCATTAGGGATAGTTCAAAATATTCCAAACTCAGATATGACCTTTATTGGATTGCCCATTAGTTTTGATGGTCAACGTACAAAAATCCGCACAGCCCCTCCAAAACTTGGGGAACATACTAACAATTATGTAAGAAGTACAAAAAATGAATCTTGAAAAATCTTACCAAACCTTTACTCTTAAAAGCGTAGGTGATCATGTCCTGCTGATCACATTAAATCGACCAGAAGTTGGTAATGCTCTTAATACACAGATGGGATTAGAGCTTTACGATTTGTGGCGAGAAATCACTGAGAATTCAGGTCAGATAAGGTGTGCCGTGTTAACGGGCTCTGGGCAGAAGATATTTTGCGCAGGCGGAGACTTAAAAGAGCGAAACGGTATGACCAAAGATCAGTGGAAGCGCCAACATGAAATCTTTGAACGTCATTACTGGGAGATGACTGATTTACCAATCCCATTGATCGCTGCTGTTAATGGTCACGCCTATGCGGGTGGGTTAGAGATGGCACTGAGTTGCGACTTTATATATGCAAGTCGTGTTGCCCGGTTTGCCTTAACTGAAGTCACACTTGGCATAATGCCTGGGGCGGGTGGGACACAAAACCTGCCCCGCGCGATAGGGGACAGACGAGCAAAAGAAATCATACTTACCGGAAAACCCTTTAGCGCAGAAAACGCATACCAGTGGGGGCTTGTCAACGAGTTGTTTGATGCCGACAAAGTACTTGAAGAGGCATTGAACACTGCAAAGATCATCGCTGGTAATGCGCCTTTGTCAGTAAGGCAAGTTAAAAAATCAATTCGATACGGATCTCAAATGGAATTGAAAACTGCCTTTAGATTCGAGGTCGAATCATACAACCACTTGATCGACACATCTGACCGAGTTGAGGGGGTGCTGGCGTTTAACGAGAAACGCCCACCTATATTTAAAGGCTCTTAATTTGGCCTTAATTCGGACCTCATTTAATATTTTCAATTAAATCCTTTCAAATCAAGTCTAGCTTTAGAGCTTGCAAAGTTAATATAGCAATAGTCTTATCATCTTATAAACGGCAGCGGCCTCATGAAACAAAACACAATACCAGATTCGATTCAAGTCGCAGCAGGCGAGGATTACACTGAGATTAGGGAGAGTATTCGATCTATTTGTGCGAATTTTCCTGGTAAATATTGGCGAGATTTAGAGGAAAAGGAAGCCTATCCGACTGAGTTTGTAAAGACTTTAACTGAGGCTGGATACTTGGCGGCTCTGATTCCTGAGCAGTACGGAGGCTCGGGCATGCAGCTAAGGGCCGCGGCTGCCATATTAGAGGAGATACACGCCAACGGCTGTAACGCAGGCGCATGTCATGCACAAATGTACATTATGGGAACCTTGCTCAGGCACGGTAGCGAGGTTCAAAAATCTTTATACCTTCCCCAAATTGCCAGTGGTGCACTTAGATTGCAGGCCTTTGGTGTAACGGAACCAACCACGGGCACAGACACCACAAAGTTAAAAACAAAAGCTGTTCGAGTGGGTGATCATTACATCGTAAATGGCCAAAAGGTATGGACTTCCCGTGCTTTGCATTCTGATTTAATGTTGCTTTTGGCTAGAACGACTCCGCTTGAAGAAGTTAAAAAGAAAAGTGAGGGCCTGTCTGTTTTTCTAATTGATATAAGAGAATGCCTTGGCAAAGGTCTAGAGATCAAACCTTTAAAAGCGATGATCAATCATAACGCAACAGAGGTATTTTTTAGTGATGTGAAAATTCCAGCCTCAAGTCTTATCGGAGAGGAAGGTAAGGGGTTGAAGTATATATTAGACGGAATGAACGCAGAGCGTATCTTGGTTTCTGCTGAGGCGATTGGTGATGCACGTTGGTTTATTAAGAAAACAGTTGAATATGCAAATGAGCGCATTGTCTTTGACCGTCCTATAGGTAAAAATCAAGGCATTGCTTTCCCCATCGCTCGTGCATATGCGGAAACTGAAGCTGCAGATTTGGTTCTCAGGCGAGCTGCAGCATTATTTGCTGCAAATCTGCCTTGCGCAGATGATGCCAACATGGGCAAACTATTAGCTTCTGAAGCTTCTTGGCGTGCTGCTGAGGCGTGCATTCAAACCCACGGAGGATTTGGATTTGCTCGCGAATATGATGTTGAGAGAAAATGGAGAGAGACTCGGCTATTCCAAATTGCCCCCATATCCACTAATTTGGTTCTAAGCTATATCGCGGAACATATATTAGAGTTACCCAGAACATATTGAACTTAAATCTAACGTGTGAATTTAAGAAGGAATATATTTATGACCTCACTCACTCAAGCTTTGGGTCAATTTGCATCTAGCCCCTTGACTCATCCTCAACTGGATAAAGCCTTAGAAATTGCAAAGACAGGTTTCATCGATACTATTGCAACCATGTTTGCAGGTTCGAGTGAACCGGTAGTCAAAATTCTTTTAGATCACTACCGAAAAATTGCTTCGTCACTTGCTGAGGCACCCGTTCCGTTTTTGGGGGAAATGCTGCCCAGTCAATTTGCGGCTTGTATAAGTGGGACAGCTGCGCACGCACTTGATTTTGATGACGTTGCACTCTCTGGACATCCCAGTACGGTTTTAGTTCCCGCAATCCTTGCTGAAGGGTATTTATGCAACATCTCAGGCAAGCAGGCTTTGGAGGCTTATGTAGTTGGTTACGAGGTATGGGCTTACCTTATAGCAAAGGAGCCAGATCAGTACCACATCAAAGGTTGGCATCCAACGGGTGTCATGGGGACTGTTGGCGCAGCAGCTACAATTGCTAGGATCAGAAAATTAGATTCTAAAACTACTAGCACAGCCTTAGCTATTGCTGCCAGTATGGCAAGTGGATTGGTATCCAACTTTGGATCAATGACAAAACCATTCCATGCCGGAAGGGCGGCCTCTAACGCCATTGAGGCTGTACGCTTAGCTCAGGCAGGGCTTACTTCAGCACCTGATGTTTTTGAACATCCTGCAGGATTTTTATATGCATTGTCTCCAAACAATAATGTTCAATTACAGAATTCAAAGTCGGAAATTGGTAAAGATTTGCATATCTTAAGTGCCGGTCTATGCATCAAACAGTACCCAGTTTGTTATTCGGGACACAGAGCTATTGATGCAGTGTTGAATTTAACAAAAATACATAACCTCAAAGTAGAAGACATCAAGGAAATTAGAGCAACTATTGGAAGAGCACAGGCCAGTATGCTTCGTAATCACGTGCCAAAGACTGGGTTAGAGGCTAAATTTAGTTTAGAGTTTGCAATAGCAAGTGCACTGCTAAGACAAAGTGTAGGATTAAGTGAATTGAATGATGAATTTGTATTGAGACCTGAGGTGCAGGCCTTGTTCTCCAAAATCTTCATTGAGATTACAGACAACAAGTGCGAGATTGAACCAGCTTTTGCTTACTCAGACAGAATCGTAATTCAATTAAAAAACAATCAACTATTAGACTCTGGGGAAATTCGTTTTGCTAAGGGTAACTCCAAAAATCCTTTGTCCTTGATTGAGCTTAAAGCAAAATTTATAGATTGCTTTGCTATTTATGAAAACAACGATCAAAGTTTAGACATCAATCCTGAGCAATTGTTTTCTAAATTAAGCGACCTAAACCATTGTGACTCTATTAAGAGTATATTTTTGAATTAGCTCTAAAACTGAAGGTTGAACGAGTGCAAGAAGTGCAATGCGCCGATAAAAGCGCCATAAGCGCCATAAGCTCCATAAGCTCCATAAGCGCCATATGAGCTAAAAGCGTGACTTATGGCAGATATGGCACTAATCGAATTTAAGGTTTCAGTTGGGCTCTTATTTCACCGGATTTATTCGTAGCGCTATGTACGTTGACATAGAGACTTCCATTCTTAAGACTTTGCATTTGCGTCTCGGTTAACTTTGCACCCGCTGGAGTTGACCATACGTTATCGGCAGTCTTAGTCAAACCAATAATGACTGGTCCATTTTGTTGTCCTGGCGCAGCCTCATGAATATGTGCCATTGTGGCCTCCACTCCGCTTGTAGTAACACTTCCGCTAACTGATCCGTCTGGGGCAACTGTAATAGTTCCACTGCCACTTGCGTTAGTAGTAACGGGTGGAACTTCTTGGGCTCCGGATAATGAAATTTTCATGGACTGGGCATTAGCGCCAAGAAAGACGAGGGCTAATGAAATACCACATAAAAAACGTGAATGACAAAATCTAAGATTCATTTAGTTCTCCAGGAAAAAAAGTGATGATTAAAACTGCTAGAAACGGTGCTCATCTTACACCTGTTTTAACCACCGATTAAATAGACAAATCCCTAAAGTTGACCCAAAGCAATCGGTTTTGGGTGCACCCTATCGTTTCATCCGAAAGCTAAGACCTTGAAGCCAAAAGCGCTGCTTTAACGGCTATCTAGCAAACTGGTTGACAAAGATATTTATATATTTTGGTCAACAAAAACAAAGCTGCATTCGTTGAATACTTACTCCTAAACAAGGAGCTTATTAACAACTTAAAGGTCCACAAAATGAACAAATTACTCGCAACTCTTATTCTCAGTGTAGCTACAGTTTCTTCTTTTGCTGCCACTTCGGCTCCTACCACAGAGGTATCAAAAGAAACTACAAAAGCAGCACCTGCAACGGCCAAAGCAGCCGAAGTAAAAGCAACGGATACCAAAGCTGCTAAACCTTCAAAAGCTCTACAAAGAGTATCTAAAGCAAATACTTTAAAGACTCAGGCCCCACAAGCCAAATCTTCAGTATCAATTAAGTGATTTTTGCCATCCTTCCCTGTCTAAAGGCAGGGGAGGGTGGCAATTGCTGATTGATGCGGACTTAGTTTGCGAACAATCAAAAAGAGATAAATCTGTATTTAGCTCCCTTTAGATGATGTTCAAATAGCTATTACCATCCACCGCTGCCTGGGTCCCCTTTGAACGGTCCAGCCAAGTCAGGGGTAATCCAGCCCCCATAAAACCCACCTCCTTGAGGTTTTACTTTGGCTCCGCCCACCCAGCAATCAAGATCTTTTGCATAAAAGGCAATACATTCAGCTAATTGTTCTGCGCCGCTCAAAGGGCTTGGGTAACTCCAGGCCACTGAGCTCAACTTATCTGAATTACTTACCAAATGCCAGTACTTTGCTGGCCCCTTCCATTCACAAAATGATCCATCACCAGCAGATTGCAACAGGGCAATTTTGACATTGCTCATGGGAATGTAAAAGGTGGGGGGATGGGATGTCTCCCGCACTACCCATGATGCATTGGTTCTTGCCACTTCAAGTTTCCCCCACATGACGATAATCTCTCGATTTTCTCGAACTATTTCTGGGGGACGTGGGAAGTCCCAAACAGAGATCTGATCAGCAGAGGGTTTGACTGCAAAAGGCGGACGCTCCTGTCCACGCCATTTCCATTGTGCGCGAGCTTGTGAGAGTTGGGCAAGGGTTAAATTCATTTGTCTTTGGTTTTAACTGTAGATTAACGGCGACATTTATAGAGCGCAAAAGTTCGGCGCCCGTACTCAGGCATATCCTCCTTTACGACTGTGTCTGCACCACCGTCTATTGCGCTATTTCTGGCCATCTGAAGTAAATTCGACTCAATAACGTCTGCACTTCTTGTGTAAAAGCCAACTTGAGCTAAAACGCTAACTGTAACTCTACCCTTGGATAAACAGGAGGCGACATTACTTGCCGATTGAAGGTCTACAGTCTCTGCGCCTGGACGGGTCTCAATCATATTAGATGCGCAACCTACAAACATCAATAGTAAAAGACAGTTAAGGGAAAGGTTGAGTGATTTTTTGAAATTCATGAAGTGTTTGAATATAAAAGTTTAAATATAAATGTTTTGAGTGATTTTGAGTCTGAGAGAAAAAATGAAAGTTGGGCGTTTACCTCCTGATATTAGATATTACAGGGAATTTACTATGACACTGAGTGGCCAAGATAACTTAGTATGCATTTGAAGTCTTTATTATTATCATTTGAGGATTCGATTAAATTTATGAACTCTGAAGCCAAAATACAAACACAATCACGTAGAGAGGTCCTCCAAGCTATGGGAGCCGCGACTATTACCGCTATGGGTCTAGAGGGATGCGCTCAGCAGCCCGTTGCTGTTGCAACCGAAGTGCGTTATTCCAGCGGTAGCGAACCACCAAAGACCCAGTTACCCATCAATGCAACCGATTGCCACCACCACATCTATGATGCCAGATTTCCAGCCGATAAAACTGCAGTTTTAAAACCCAAAGATGCCTATGTATCAGACTACAGAGCGCTACAAAAACGCCTAGGGCTTACTCGTAACGTGATCGTACAACCCTCCACCTACGGAACAGACAACCGTGTAACTTTAGAGGCAATGGCAGTTTTTGGACTGCAAAACTGCAGGGGTGTTGCGGTGGTGAACACAGAAGTAAGCGATGCTCAGTTGAAGATGATGCATGAGCAAGGGATTAGGGGCATTCGTTTTAACTTAGCCCAAGGAGGTGTTACCTCTCCTGATATGGCACCTAGTCTAGCCAAACGCATAGCGCCAATGGGATGGCACTTACAGGTGAACGCTCCACCTCAAGTTATATTTGATAACAAGGCAATTTGGAGTAATTTGCCCATTTATGTGGTTTTCGATCATCAAGGACATATGCCTCATCCCAATGCCATGAATCATCCAACTTTTGGCCTGATTCAAGATTTGATTCAAAAAGATAAAGCATACGTCAAGCTAACTGGTTTTTATAACGAAACTAAAGTCGGTCCCCCGTCTTATTCAGATAGCGCACAAGTTGCGAGTGTTTATGCAAAAGACGCCCCTGAGCGCTGCGTGTGGGGAACAGATTGGCCTCATCCAACTGAAGGTTATGAAAATAAACCCAATGATGCTTACCTCTTGGACGCTTTTGCTCAGGCCGTACCCAATGAGAAAGCAAGAAATAAAATCTTAGTGGATAACCCAGCTAGGTTATATCAATTCTCTTGATTTCGTTTTCACGTAGAGAACTGATTGATTTTCGGATTTAAATGATCAAAGAGTTAAGGACTAGCGCCTACGTGCGTAAAGTCTTACTCTTTGGCTTTATTCGCCATTTGATTTAGAAAAAAAGTTTAAATTGAAATTTACAGTATCCAATTTTGAGTCTGCCTATAACTCTCATTTAAGATATGATGGCAATTCATCGGATGCAATCAAACGACATCTGCAAAATACAATTTGAGTTGTTGATTTGAGCAAAATTTGAAAAAAATTCAACCTTACCTGATAGTTGTTCAAGCTTTTTTTACTTTATTGCTGCTATTGAGTTTGCCTGCTCAGTCGCAAGGTTTTATTGTTGCCAGTAAACGCTTTACTGAGTCATACATACTAGCAGAGGTTATAGCTAACTCCATAAAAGATAAAGCCCAAATACAGGTTCAAATCAAGCAGGGAATGGGTTCTACAGGTATTGTTTTTAATGCCCTTAAGGAGGGTGAAATTGACCTGTACCCAGAGTACTGGGGAACATTAACCCAGGAAATCTTAAAAACAGATTCCAAGCAATCACTGGAGCAAATTAATTTAATGCTTTTACCGATGGGGTTAAAAGCTGGGTATTTCCTTGGATTCAACAATACCTACGCCCTGGCCATAAGCAGTGGTCTTGCAATGCGGTTAAATATTCACTCCATATCTGATCTACAAGCTCACCCTAATTTGCGGATGGGCTTATCCCAAGAGTTCTTGGCAAGGCAAGATGGATGGACTGGATTAGCTAAGGCCTATGACTTAAATGCATTTAAGCCAGCCGGGTTGGAACACGGACTAGGTTATCAAGCAATTGAGAGCAACCAAATTGATTTGATGGATGCTTACAGCACTGATCCTATACTTGCTAACGGGAAAATGGACCTTTTAAAAGACGACAAAGAGTACTTTTCATCTTACCAGGCAATCTTGCTTTACAGAATTAGCGCAGTTGAATCCGATCCAAAAATTCTCATTGCTCTTAGTTCTTTGAAAAACTCTTTATCTGAACAAATGATGCAATCCCTTAACGCAAGGGTGGAGGTAGGTCGTGAGAGCCCGGCTTTTGTTGCCAAGAGCTATTACTTTTCTTCAAATTCAAACGATAGCGGTCTGCCAGGTCCCAAGATAGGGACTGTAAATCACCCTAACACCGCAAGTCTTTTCAATCCACTCACTTCATTTATAGACTCATTTTTAAATTACGACTTTCTTCGCCTCACCTATCAACACACTATATTGGTATTTGCATCTTTACTATGTGCAATTTTTTTAGGTATTCCCATAGGTGTGTGGGTCTATGCAAAACCAGTTTCAGGTCGTTATGTATTGGGCGTTATGGGGGTTATTCAAACGATACCTGCACTAGCACTCTTAAGTTTTTTGATTTTGCTTGTCCACTCTATAGGATTTTTGCCAGCGTTTATTGCATTATTGCTCTATGCATTACTCCCCATTATTGAATCAACCCACTCAGGACTGCTCCTTGTGGACCCTGCCGTTAAAGAGGCCTCCAAAGCTTTGGGTGCTGGTTTTTTGATTCAGTTGATCAAAATTGAACTACCGCTATGTCGTCCCTCTCTTCTTAGTGGTATTCAAGTCGCTGCAGTATGGACAACTGGTACTGCTACGATTGCAGCTTTTGTGGGGGCAGGGGGCTACGGGGAGAGAATTGCACAGGGACTCTCAACCAATAATACTGAACTGATGCTTGAAGGGGCATTACCTGCAGCACTTTTCTCGCTTATTGTAAGAGTATTGATTTCATCGATTGGGAGCAGGGGAAAATAGTCTGCTGACTAAATTTAAGCATTAGCTTAAATCTTTGGCAAGTCTTAACCCAGTCAATTGCCATCTAGCATGAGTTGGAAAGAAATTACGGTAACTTACTCTAGAGTGATCAGGGCTCGTAAAAGCTGAGCTGCCCCTTAGCACCATTTGATTAACCATGAATTTGCCGTTGTATTCGCCCGCAAGTCCACTCCACGGTCTGTAGCCCGGATAGGAGGCGTAATTGCTGCAAGTCCACTGCCAAGTTTGACCAAATAAATCGTTGAACATATTTGCTTGTGTTGAAGCAAAAACTTCCCATTCAAACTCAGTAGGAAGCCTAGCACCGGCGAAGTCGGGTAAATTCTCACTTGCCCACCTGGCAAAAGCATCTGCCTCAAAGTAACTAATGTGGGTTACGCATTCACTGCCCACTAGGGGTAAATTTCCTCTGAGTGAGAATTGATTAAAGTCACTTAACTGAGGAGCAGTTTTAATCGATTCAGCACCATCAGCACCATCAGCACTTTCGTTCCAGTACATGGGCTCTTTGATTCTCTCCCTTTTGACCCAAGCCCATCCCTCATCAAGCCAAAGGCTAGAATTTTGGTATCCACCGCTTCTCATAAACTCAAGCCATTCAGCGTTGGTCACCAAGGAGCTTCTCATTGCACTGGGCTGAATAAAGACTGAATGTCTTGGGCTCTCATTGTCAAAGTGAAACCCTTTACCCTCAAAGCCCACTTGGTTCAATCCTTCTTTAGAGCTAATCCATTGTGGTTCATGGGTTGTAATATTAAAAGGACTAGGTCCCCTGGAATAAACTGGATATAGTGAGTTGTTGGAGAATAAATGCTGAAGATCAGTTTGAATTAACTCTTGATGTTGTTGCTCATGGTTAATTCCTAAGGTAATTAACCACTTTATCTCTTTTGTTGGGTTGTTGTTTAGAAGTTTTACTACTCTTGAATCAATATTTTTTCGCCACTCAAGAACGTCTTCTAGGGAGGGACGCGTCAGTAAACCTCTCTTAGCTCTTGGATGCTTGTCTCCAATAATATTGTAATAACTGTTAAAAAGCACCGCGAATTCTGGTCTCCAATACTTAAAGTCTGACTCAAACTGTTTGAGCACCATCACTTCAAAGAACCAAGTCACGTGTGCCAAATGCCATTTGGTTGGACTTGCATCGTCCATTGACTGGGATTGACAGTCTTCTGCGGTTAAGCCCGCCAACAGATTTGTGGAGTAGTCTCTGGTTTTTTGGTATAAATTCACCAAGGTCTCAGGATCATCAAAAAGAAATAAATCAGCAGGCATAAAGGAGAGCAAAGAAATTTTTTGGATCTGTCCAAAAGGTAAATGACTTAAAACCAACTGATTTAAGTAAGCTTTTGATTGAATCTATTGTGTATTTATGTGAATTCTCAGTGTGAATCAATTCACCGCGTTTAAATGTACGCTTTTGGTCCCTCCAAGTGACGGTAGTGTTCGTTAAAGCTTCTAAGTAAAGCTCAACTCTTTGCAGACTATGATTGATTTTAATGGTGTGTTTGAACTCAGATACATCAAAATTAGAGCCAATTTGAGAATTAATGACCCTCAGAATATTAAGGTTAAATGCAGCGGTTAATTTTAAAGGGTCGTCATAAGCATCGCTAAGAACTTTATCCTCTTTCATGAGATCAACCCCAATTAGGAGTCCTTGATCATGGATTTGGGCGTGAACCTGAGTCAGTAAATGGGCTGCCTCTACAGGTGTGAAGTTGCCAATACTTGATCCTGGATAGAAGAAATTGTTGTTCATTTTTGGAATACCCTGCGGCAATTGGAACTCTTTAGAGAAATCCATGCCAATCCCATACATTTCGATGTGTGGGTATTTATTCTGAAGTTGGGGTAATATTTCTTTTAAGTAATCAATTGAGAAATCGATTGCTACATAAGACTCAAGTTTTAAGGCATTAAACAGGGATTCCGCCTTTTGGCAGTTGCCGGCGCCCAAGTCAATCAAACCCTTACCTGTACCTAGCTCCTCTGCAATCTCTAATTGGTAACGGTCTAATATTTCTTTTTCTTTCTTTGTTGGATAATACTCAGGGAGCAACGTGATTGCTGTGAATAGATGTGAGCCCAATGAGTCATAAAGAAATTTTGGTGATATTGTTGCCGATTCAGACAATAAACCAAGTTCAATTTCATGGGATAAGCTTTGTTGATTCAAAAACCGGGTTTCAGTCAAGTATTTAGGTACTAACATTAGTTAAATTTAAGTTTCTCAGAGAAATCTGTATTAATAGAGGCAAAAAGATATGAAAGCAATTTGGAATAACAAAATTGTAGCAAGTTCAGACGCAACGGTGGTGGTAGAGGGTAATCATTATTTCCCTGCAAATTCCTTAAATACTGAATTTTTTAAACCTTCAGACAAGCAAACAGTATGCTCTTGGAAGGGAGTCGCAAGTTATTATGATGTTGAAGTAGAAGGGCAATTAAACCCTGCAGCAGCATGGTATTACCCAAATCCTAAGCCTGAAGCCAATAACATTGCAGGATATGTCGCATTTTGGAAGGGCATTAAAACCACCGCGTGAACTTACAATTAAATTGAATCTAATTACATTTGCGTAAGTTTATAGACTCTTTTAATAGATTTAAAAACTATGAAGCCGTTGTCCTTTTAGTCGAGCGGCTTTTTTGTTTCATATTTCTCCCGTGCTTGATTGATCTGACTAGCGAATGGACCTAATAATTGGTCTATGAAACCTAATGTTATTGATCTAAATCAATTCTTGGTTCATAAAATAATTATATTATTAGAATAGTGCAATCTTTTGATCGCTCTTCATCGTTATTGATTGCTGATAATTGCTGTTAATTGCTGTTGATTGCTCATTTTCATACTGACATTTGAATTTCTTTCCTGAATGTTAATGTTCTCTGGTGTCTTCAAGTGTGAATCCTAGACAAAGGACTGCAAAATGCAAGAAAAACCACATAACACTGCAACTTTAAAACAATTTATAGCAGATCACATCAGAAGGTGGACCGTGTTCCTTTTCTACCTTCAAAGTTACTTGATTGTTTTGGGATTTCTGTATTTTGGATATATTACTAACTCCTTAAATACGATCACATTTATCCAAACATTTAAATTATCTGAGGTAACGCATTTACTATCTTGTGCACAGGCTGCAGAGATGAGCACATCCATTTCTGTTTCAGCAACCGTTATACCTAACGCAAAGATGATGACTCATTTTCAGACAAGCCAACTCATCATTACCCCTGCTGATATTAGAAGAGGCTATGTTGATGTTGATGGGGCTTCAAATTTCTCAGTATTAACTAACAGTCGTAGTGGATATATTCTAGAAATTAACCCTATTGGATACATATTTGAGTCAGTTATGGTTGATGGACTAGGAGAGACGGTACAAGTTAGTGGAGACGGTGGGACAATCGCAAAAAGGGGTTTAATTACTCCAGCAATGTCATTTCAGCTTAAGTACCGATTCATATTGCGCTCAGATGTTCAAGCAGGAGTTTATGGTTGGCCAGTACAGCTCTCAGTTCGCGCACTGCCTTAGTCACTAAAAAATCAAATTAGACTCAGCTAAAAGTTAATAATTACAGTAATATTGTCAAAGTAACTGCCTACACTTAAGTCCTGACCGGGAAATATCTGTCCGTATATTGTTAATGTCGTTGAACTATTATTATTGACTCCCATAGTAGAGCTTATACCGGTACCGTCCCCCCAAACCACTGTTCTTGAAGAGTTGGTGTAAAGGTTGTATTGCATCATTTGGGCATCAACACCATTCATTGTCCGTTTATTGAAGCTTCCACTTTGGCCGCTGCTAAGACTAACATTCGGTGCAGTATCGGAGCCTTTGCAGTTAACGGTAACAGTGCCAACTCCACTTATATTTGCTGTAGGAGAAAAAACTTCATATTGGCCAAAGTTGATGGGAGTTGCCATGATAGTAGTGCAATTAGCCGCCGCCAAGGTAGGTTGCAGAGCTAGATAAAGTGCTCCTAGCAAAGCGCAAAATAATCTCGAAATTGCAGAGTACATAAAATGATTTTTGCTATCTGATTTACTCTGCAGGTTAGATCTCTCACCCAATTTAATAGGCCAAAACCTTTGGTTTACTTTAATAGAGCTAGCTTTCGAATACTTCATTTTTTCAATCCTTAGTGAGTTTACAAATAATAATGCCAAGGTCTGGCAGTGGGTCGGTGCTAGGGGGGAAGTGAACTTCAAAATTACAAATTTGTTTGGAAACAGTTGCCTGCATTTTCGTAATCTCACCCAAGCCTGCTGCATATACCTCGCCCCCATATCCAACTGTAAAGACTTCATCTCTACCGTCCATGGTTACGGCTGTGCCTAGCGGGACGGGGACTCCATTTTCCAAATGAAGAGTAAAAGTGGCCCCTCTGGAGTGTTTAACGGGAAATTTGACCTCAATACCACTGCGGAAATAGGGAGTCGCATTGATTTGAAGTCCCATGACTTGGGCGTCTAATGGGAGATCCTCTTGATCTATTGAAATTATGTTTCTGTCATAGGCTCTAAGGCGAGGTATCAGCGCATCGCCATTTTTATCCGTTCTCCCAATGAGCTGATTGTCATTAAGTACGCTTACATTTGCAAAACCTGGAACGCTAGCCACAGCAAAGCTTTGATCAATTCTCCTGCCCAAGAACGTGTTATTCTCCAAAAAAGCAATACCCCCAATTGCCTCAAGTCTAGTTGCCGTTATACCCCCGCTTTTTGAGACACCCGCAGAGTAGGTACCAACGTTATTTTGAATCTCAAGTAAAGCTTGAGCGGATTGATCGCTTTTGGATTGAAGTAAATATCCAAATCCCTCTCCGCTTGGTAAATTTTGTTGAACCGTGCTTGTGAAGATATCATCCTTTTGTAATTGTGAATTTGGATTAGCACCGCGAGTAGACTGAGCGCTCAAACTTGCGCTGGTTGAGCCTGCAAGTGCAAAGCTCAACATTGTGAAAATTGTCGTTCCAAGATCTGAATTGATATCTTTGAGTGCAGAGACGCTAAACGAACCCATTCTCCCAAGAGATGCACTGTAGCTCAAGGTCACAATCTGTGTGTTGGCTACTTCGCGATTAATTTGGGATATAAATGCAACCCCTATCGATCCCAGATGTCCATCGGAATAGCTAAGGTTTGCACTGGTTAAATTAGAGGGTGGGAGTTGCTGAGTGGATTGTCCTATTTGAATAAAGTTACTATTGGTCCACTGCGACCGTGCGCTCATACTCCAGGGGTATGCAAAACGATCAATCCCTAACATCAGCATGTTAGCGCTACCGATATTTTTCGCACTCACTACTGAGTTCATACTATTAACGTTGTTAATTATTTGCACGTAATTATTTGAAGCGTCAAATTGAGGGTTAACGAACGCATTGCTTTCTTTGTTGTAACTTTGAGCAATGTAGGAGCTTAAGGTGCCAACTTTAGGGACTAAATAATCGACGCCTAGACCAAATGACTCTTGGTTTTGCATAGCCTCGGCGTGAAACTCTGCAGTTACAAAGTTGCTGATACCTACTCGGTAATTCTCAGATAATAGCCATCCGTGATAATCGTTGCTACTCAGACCAAAGTTATCCCGAGCGACGCCTAATTCATAAGAAAAGCTATCTAAACCTGCGCCGAGTAAGGATTGACTTGCATAAAAGGGCTTGGATATGATTTGCTCTCTACCGAACAAGTCCCTCACTAAAAGATTGACCTGTCCTGCTCCGCTTACAACGGGAAGATTACTGATGGCAAAAGGCCCGGGTGGGATCGTTTGTCTTGAAACTAAGGCGTTATTTATAAATACATCAACCGTAGAGGGCAGCACTGCTTGGCCAGCGGCACTTTGCATGGGGTAGGTAATGAAACCAGGTTGTGTCGAAAAATTAGTACCGAATTGGATTCCCCCAAATCTTACCGATCTCCCCCACGCCCCAGGAGTACTGAATACATCTCCTATTCGTAGGGTTTGCATTTTCTCCGGAAAATCCGATGTCCAAGTGCTGTCCAAGCGAATTACGCCAGGGACTCCGCTGATATTTTGAGTCAAAATATTACTAGTACCTACTCCAAAGGAATTAAATACTCCAAACTCAAATTGACCTGACTCTTGAGAGTTACCTGTTGTTTCACCTGACGCATTTGAAGTGTACAAGTCATAGTTGAAAAATCCACCTGGACTTGAACGTTGTGGCTCGGGTAGCTGGATGTATTCGGATGTTCTGTTTGTGACCTCAAAAGCCTCTGCTCTCACTTTTAGTTTAAGTGTTTGTTTTTCTGGGTTGTAAGTGTGAATTAAATTGGAGATTGAGCTCAAAGGAAAGTAAGTGTCTCCTTTGTACTCGATCTGTGTATTTAAGTTTGGTGTTTGAAGCCTCCAACTCTCTAAATCGCTACTTCTCAAGAAAATCATTCCTGACTTATCTTCAAGTATTAAAACTGTTTTATCTAGATTTTGTCCGTTGATGTCTATTTCAATCAAGCGTTCAACAAATTTACCTGAAGTTGCTAATTCATTGATATTTGGTACTGAGTTTTTGTATGCGTTTACTCCCTCAGATTTTGGAATATCCTCTGAGCGAGCACACCCATTGTTGAAAATTAGAAAAGCACTAATTTTGTAGACAAAATAACGATTCCTGATTTTGAAGTCTTTTACGGTTTGTTAAGAACAAGTAAAGTATCAATGTTCTCCCCGTCTGTAAAAGCTTTTAGACGTAAACGACCCGAAGTATTGACTTTTTCACTGGATATTGAGGTCGGTTTTATGAGCCATTCCTTAGACTCACCTGCGAGAACGTAACTTGAGCCTGCAACACTTGCCAAAGGTTGCTCACTACCAGGGGTGAACAACGAAAAGTCTGAGATTTGTATGTGTGCATTGCCCGTGTTATGAAGAGCTACTTTTAAGGTGCTATCTGGACTTGTTTCAAGTTTCCATATCATTTTAGGTTCTGCAATACTTTTACGGGGCTGAACAAAAACAGGGAGCCCGATTCTTAGTGCTACTTGCACGGAGGATGCTTGGGGAGTGCTTTGGGCTGTTGCTGTGGGGAGTTCTTGCAAATTAATCCTGTAAGCAAGTTCTTTGGCCTTATCTGCTGGCTTGCGAAGTGTAATTCGAATAATTTGAACCCCTTTTGGTGCAATAGTCACAATGGGGGGGGAAACAAGTAATTCATTAGTGGGAATGAGGACGTCTTTTCCTTCCTCCTGTGACCAGGAAACGGCTTGCACCTGAACTGTCGTGGCCGTATCTGAATCGTTGGTGATCGTCATTGCTGCAGTTTGTTTTGCAGGTGTTAGGTCAATCCGGGTGGGGTTAATACTCCATCCTGCTGCTTGTGCAAAGTTTGGTATTAAAAGTACAAAAGTAAAAAGTGTGTATGTGATGCAAAGTGCGAGGAGGCTTAAAAAGCTTTTTGAATAATCAGTTAGATTAATTTTGTGTTTCAATTTGTTCACCAATTTAAAAGTTAATTGTTGCAATGACTACGTCTGTATATGTATCGGACGCTACGTTTTGGCCACCAGGGATTGAGCCACAAACGTTATAAAGTCTTGCAGTGCTTGTGGTTGCATTGGTCAATGATAAAAGACCATTACCAACATTGGTCCAATTCGTTGAGCCAGGAAAGGTGCAGGTTGCACCTGCTGCATTGGTCGATGGTTGAGAAATACTGTATCCAAGAGCCGCCAAATTTAACGTGCCTAACATTTGCCTTTGTTGACCAACGACGTGGGCTCCGTTGTCCAGTCCAATGGTCATTCCTGTGGCACCTTTTGAGCAGGCCACACTGATTTGGCCGGTTGCGTTTAAGGGTGCAGTTAAGTTGACATTAACAGGGTCATATACGTTGAAGGACAGTGAAGATGAAGTTGTAATAGAGCATACCTGAGCTACTGTTGCATTAACGGGAACGTTGGTTGTTGAGGAGGCGGCATTAGCAATTCCAGGCGCAGCTAAAAGCGTTAACCATATTGAACAGTTTGAAAAATATTTTGTGTGCACGTGGCTAGAAGATTGTTTCGTTTGCATTAATTACTTTTAGGAAGAAAACTGTATGTTCTTTGGTTTTCATTTTTGCAACTGTGCGATTGCGTACACGTTAGAAAATCATGTATTTTAAAAACTATTATTTTGATTTTTGGCATATAAAATTCATCGGCTGATGATGACTTGAAACTATTTAATCGCCATTTAATCGCAATTGATTCGCTATTAAATTGCCATTTAATCGCTATTCATTTCCTAATCATTCCCTAATTAATGGTTGATTAATCTTTCATCATCCTCCAACCAATTACTAATTGATCACAGTCAAAGTGCCATTAACATACTTTATGTTGTAATTTGTTGGATTAAAGGTTCCTCCGCTCATCACCCCAGGTGTGATTACATAAGGATTGCCGTTTGAGCTTGCATTAGCAGCAGCACCTGGGCTTGTCTCATTAAGCGATCCAACAGTTTCTCCATTGACAAGCCCATCTACTGTGAACGAAGTGGGTATGATTGTGGATCCATAAGGTTTTAGGGCGTCAGCAACCGTGATCAGCAGTCCAACGGGCCGAACAAATAAAAGACCAGGTAAATAACTAATAGAGTAATTGCTTGAATTAAAGGTCCCTCCGCTGGCATTGCTAGCATTGATCACGTAGGGCCCGGATAAGACTCCAGCTGTCGGCAATTGCCCAGGACTTACCAAATTCAAATTACCCACAGTCTCATTGTTTACGAGCCCCGATTGTGTAAAGCCAGTAAGAACAGGAATTTGACCATATATTTTGTTGTAATTTGATGCTGTCAAAGTCAGGTTCGCGGGTGAAATGTTGGCGCTCGTTAGGGCGTTGTTATTGAAACTGTAGTTACTCGATCCGCTAATACCTGAGACGTTAACCACTTTACCTGCGCCTACATTAGCGTCTGTAAAACTGGCAGAGGTGTAGACTAAATTAAGCGTGTCTCCCTGTAAAGGAGTAGCGCTTAAATTAGCAGTAGCTACTGTTGTGCCGTCATAGACTTTGTTATTTCCTACTGCTATAACGTTCAGGGCCATTGGTGTAATGTTTGCACTTGTTGTACCACTGCTGCCCAGGAGTGCATATGAAGAAGTACTGCTTCCTGCAAGGCCGAAGTTGTTATAGGTAATGCTTTTGGATAGACCTACGTTCGGATTGTTAAAGTTTGCTGTGCCAGATATTAAGGACAAACCAGAGCCGGTCAAAGGAAATCCATCTAAACCCAGGGTTGCACTTGTATTTGAGTCATATACTTTGTTGATTCCTTTAGCGTAAACCCAAGCTCTTGAATCCGATAAAGCAGGATAGAGCGCAATATCTGCTGCAGTGTTGGCATACCCATCAGGATTAAAACGAATTGTCAAATTAGGAGAAGCAACCGCTGCGTTCAATACTACCGTACCAGAGTTAATACCAGGAGTTGTGCCACTCAGTCCAGATATAAGCTGAAGGGATGCACCTGCTGCATTTACGGATACGGGAGACCCTATATTAATATTTCGACCTGCGTTCACCGCTACCTTGATGCCCGCACCGACTCCAACGATAGCTGCGTTGGCTAAGGTGGTTACGTCACGACCAGCTGTTATGGAGACAGAGGAACTTGCACCTATTGATGTAATGCTACCTGATGAGATGAAGTCTAAGCCTGCGTTAAATACAGTACTCGCACTGGCTGCAGTGGCGGTAAGGGCACTACCTGGACCTATCAAAATGTTGTTGCCAGCATTTACATTGATTAAAGCATATCCACCAACGCTTGAGAGATTGGCATTGATCGTTGCGTTATGACCTGCGATGATCATAAGTGAAGCGTATCCCGTGGTGGAGTTGATGGCGGAGTTATCTATAACGTCATGAACTGCATTAAGTGTTAGGGTGGTTGCGCCCACCCAATTTACAGGTTGATTGATTTGTATGTCTCCAAGAGTCCCACCCTTGCCGTTGGAGCTCAAAATGGTAACGTTTGAGGCTAGTAAATTGCCTGCTAAGGTTGCTCCAGTGATATCTCCTGCGTTTAGGGCAGAGTCAACTACAAAGTTAGTAGGGTCCAAAGTCCAGTTCCCAGTCACACCATTAGGGGCTCTGGTGCTGATAATCGCTGAACTATTTACTTTTAATATGCTTGCAGATGTCTCGATTGAACCACCATTACCCCCTAAGTTAGATGCATCAGCTGAAATCAGTCCTCTGACATTGGTCTGGCTAATGGGATTGGACAGGTCAGAAATAATCGATATTCTTCCCCCATTCAATGCGCTTAGAGATCCAGCGTTTGCTTTGATTGTTCCGCCCACATCAATTGTGTTTGAGGCGGTGAGTTGAATCACGCCGCCGTTACTTGTGATTCCTGTCGCATCCAATACGCCTGTGTTTCCAATAATACCGCCTTGAATTTGCCGTGCAGCTTGGGCCGACATGATGATGAGTCCCCCGGGTGCATATACTGCGTTTGCGTTTGCAACCAACGTAGCAATAGTTGCTGGGGTCACGGCGACTGCGTTCAAGCTGTTCCCAATAAATTGCAAAACGTATTGTTGACCTGCCGCCATTGCAATGGTGCCCATTTGGGCAACAATTACCCCGTTGTTTATCACGTTGGGCGCTAATAATGCAATATAGCCGGCGAGGTGGGCTGATAAATTCCCTTCATTGATCACACCAGCAGTTGATCCGTTATTGTAAAAGGTGCTCAGTCCTGCCATGAAGTCGGTTGCGCTTATTGTGTTTGTAGTAGCAACTAGGCCTCCAACATTGACATTTGCAGAAGGGGAGAAGTAAACCCCACTTGGATTTGTTAAAAAGACTTGCCCATTTGCATTTAAGTTTCCAAAAATTTGCGTTGGATTTGAACTAAGAACTTGGTTTAATAAAACACTAGATTTGTTTGGCTGATTGATGTTAACCTTAGACCCACTACCAATATCAAAGCTTGTCCAAGAGATTGCCGCCTTTGAAGTGCTTTGATTAATTGTCATTATTGCCCCGGTCTGCAGTATTGATGCTTGTCCACTCAACAAAGTCCCAACGGTTGGTAGTTGATTTGGAGCAGGTGGCCCAGCAAAAGCAGGAATGATCACCGAAAATAGCGTGATCATATGAGCTATAGGTAACTGCAAAACCAACCTTGATATTAGTTTAAATATTTTCATGATTAAAACCCAATACTTGCAGTGAGCCATAACTGGCCATTGCCACTTTTTCCATCTGTATAGATGCCAGAGTTTGTATAGGCATAAGTTTGGGTATCGACACCAAGCCTTTTAGCCCAGATTGCCTTTAAATCAATATTTGGCGTAGGTTGTAGCTCAAACGAGATACCTGCTCCTTTGAGATCATAGTTATTAGGGGTTGCGGCCCCAGTGAAAGTATTATTTCGATTAATTTGTACACGTCCGTAGTCAAAAAATATTGCTAATTTGATGTTTTGATTAATTGATTGCCTAAGCTCAACCGTTCCCAACTGACCTTGACTGCCTGAGCCTGAGTTGGTCGGATACGCCCGAACTCCGTAAATACCGCCCAGATAGATCATCTCTGAGGCATCTAGGTTATTGTTTGCTACTTGTCCAGTTAAGCTTGCATAAAGACTAAGGTCTTTTGGAGAAACATTTAGCATTTGTAAAATATTTAACTTTTCTAGTGATTGCACACGGTTTAAGCTGTACTTATTTTTAATGAACCCGCCTTGAGCGTTATTTGATTCCATAACTGAAACTTGATTGGGTGAACCTATCAAGTTGGTGTATCCACTCGTAAGGGTAAAGCTATAGGAGTTGGAGCCCTGAACACCAAAACTGTCATACGAGTTCCCCCAAAGAGCCGCTGAATAATCTTTTATTGAATACCGACTCACCAAGCCCTCTTGAGCGTTTGCATTGCTGAATAAATGAGAGTCAGCATTAATAGTTAAATACAAATTTGACGATTTAGAGCGAATCAATGGATAAGATGCCTCTAATCCCTTGCTGGAAGAGGTACCAGTTGCCCCTAGTGAAGTAAAGTCTGAGGAGATTAAACGATAGTTCATATCAGATCCATTTAGGCCTACCCTCCAGCCAGTGTTGCCCATTGGAAAGGTATAACTCAAGCGCTCGTAATCACTTCCTTGAGAATGAAGATAGAACGCACTCAGCAAGTCTCCAATGTGTAAAGGGCTGTTTAAAACTAATGATGTAAGTATTCTTGAAACACCAATCGCCTCAGGCCCGGTATTATCCAACTGAACATTGCCGTAAAACAAGGGCTCATCTGAACTAGAGACGATCAAATCTGTGCTTAAAGGACTAGAGCCCTGTGTTAAGAGGCCACTAACAGTTATGCCTGGTAAATCATCAGCCAATAAGAGTCCTCTGTTTAAGCTTTCTAAATCTAATAATTTAGCATCTCCTTTTGCAGTATCAATGAGCATTTGAATTTGATCTATCCTTACCCGAGTCACATCCCCACGGTATACGGTTTGACCGTAAACTGACTCTTCAATTTTTAGATAAAGTGTTTTATTTCGTATTTCTTGGGCTGGAGTGATAACTCTTGCTATCGAGCCTTTTTTTCGATAAGCCTCCTCAATTAATCCGGATAAAATTTTTAGTTGATCTAATCCAATATAGTTATTTAAAAAGGGTTCAACTAGAAGATCAATTTGTGCGTTAGTGAGTAGGCTATTTCCAGTAAATAAAATATGCTCCAGTTGGAATGTAATGACGTCAATTTTCACCTCAACTGGCTTCGTGATTGCTAAATTGTCAGTTTTAAAAAGTGGGGGTTGACTACTTTGGCGTAATTCCTCTTTAATACCTTGCTCCAACGCTCCAGCGTTGGGAGTTCTTGTTAACTGTGCGTTTGAAATAGTTGAGAAAAATAAGAAGTAAAAAATTATATATTTAGGAAAGCATGACAATCTCAAATAGGATAATAATCCTTTCCAACAATCGCCTGGCAAATTGAACAGTGGCAGGGGAAAAAATACTGCGGTAGTCTTGGTGTAGGTAATGATAAGTAGCAACCTGAGAACTGGAAAAGAGGATAAAGAAATTGATTTGTGGAGTAACTTGATTTACTAAAGATATGCAAGTTATTTAATTAAAGAGATGACTTAAATCAAAACAGGGATAGACTAAATTCAAATTCTTTAATGTTTAAAAGGCGCAGTTTTAGTCATGACAAATTGAATGTCTGATGATGCAGAATCGAAATAATTATGTATGTTCGTGAGCGAACACTATGAAATATTTGAATAAAAAAGCATGATAAACATACTGAAAAAAAAGTTTTTCAAGTTAACTAATATGATTTGTGGCTAATAAAGGGATAATGATATGCTTAGTCGAAAAAGTTTTAACATAATAAATATTGACCTGGTTCTTTGAATGCATCTCGATTTAAAAATTTCAAACAAACAAGACATAACTAACGCATTGGATCTTCAAGGATTTTGCTTGATTGACTCTACTGCATTGCTTAGATTAACCATGCTAAATGCTAGTGATCTTCTAAGGTTTTCAACCTACTGGGATCATTTAGTTGAGGACAGGTTCTTAAAAGATCTTGGGCGGTACAGGTTTCGTAGGCATAGCAGTTACAAAGTAGATAATGGACAAACTTCACTCATGCCCCACAGAGCTCATTGGCAGTCATTGGACTATAACGCTCTGCACGGTGGTATAGACAGAATGTTTGAACCTATTGATTCAACTTTAAATGATTCACAAAGTTGGTTGAACCTTATCTCTGGAGTTGCAAGTTTAATTAACGCAAAAAGTGACTCAAAAAAATCACAGACTTGGTTCACTGAGGCACATCAGTTTCGAATCAATACAATGGGTGGTATCGGACGTCCAACCCCAGAAGGGGCACACCGAGACGGTGTCGATTATGTGGGTGTCATTTTAATCAAGCGCAACTTGATCAAAGGAGGTGAGACACGCCTGTTTAATATTCATGGAAACGATGGCTTAAGGTTTACATTAGAGGAACCCTGGTCATTGCTATTAATTGACGATCACCGAATTATTCATGAAACTACACCAATTCAAGACAGTGAAGGTCATGGTTTCAGAGACACACTCATACTAACATACAGGTCTAATGGATTTCAAGAATCTAAAGAGTTAAATGGTTAAATAGTTAGTATTCATTTTTACTATGTTTTTTGAAGATGATAAGTCTTATTTTTGATTTGTCATTTTTCTTATGTGTTCTAAGGCACATAGCAAAAGTATCAAATCAAGTATATTAGTCCTTTTGATTATATATTTATTATTAATATGCCTACCAGCAGAACTTTAAAGAATCAAAATTGGCTTTTTAAGTCTATACCTGATGAAGAGTGGAAGCTTATATCTCCAAACTTATCTCAAGTTAATTTATCTCTAGGCATGGTTCTATACGAGCCCAATTTCATCATGCCTTATGTGTATTTTCCGACAACGGCTATTGTTTCTTTGCTTTATGCACTTGAGAACGGTGCCTCAGCTGAAATCGCAGTTGTGGGTAATGAAGGTGTGGTAGGTATTTCAATTTTTATGGGTGGTGAGTCGACTTCTAGCAGGGCAGTTGTTCAAAGTGCCGGACTTGGGTATAAATTAAGCTCGATATTGATCAAAGAATTATTCAATAAATCCCCCGCTCTGATGCACTTATTTCTGCGATATACGCAAGCCCTGATCACACAAATGTCGCAAACAGCAGTTTGTAATAGGCACCACTCACTGGATCAACAACTTTGCCGCTGGCTTTTGTTAAGCCTAGATAGATTAACCGGTTCAGAGCTCATCATGACACAAGAGCTTATTGCAAATATGCTGGGCGTGCGCCGTGAAGGAGTCACTGAGGCTGCACTAAAAATACAAAAAGCTGGCTTAATAAAGTACGCACGTGGCCATATCACTGTCTTAGATAGGCCAGGACTGGAGCTAAGAACCTGTGAGTGTTATAAAGTAGTCAAAGATGAATACAACCGGCTACTTCCAGATAAAGTATCGTTCTGAATTACTAGTTACTTACAAAACTCGATCTGTTAACCTACCAAACCTTGGAAGCAAGGGTCTCATCGCGTTCATAGTAGCCAATAGGGTAGACCCATTACTTATCAGGGTGCAAGTAGCTGGAGTAATAAGCCCGCTGGGAAGTGCTAATGCTAGAGCTAATGTGTTGAAACCAGCAATTACACTGTAGTTCTGTTTAACAAGTTGAAGAGCTTCTCGGCTAATATCAATTGCAGGGATCAGTAAATGCAACCCCTCTCTCATTAGAACTACGTCTGCTGCTGATCGAGCGATATCCGCACCATCTACGAGTGATATCCCGATATCTGCTTGCGCAAGAGCAGGCGAATCGTTGACGCCATCACCCACCATTGCAAAAGGACCCCCTTTGCGTCTGAGTTCTCGGATAATATCTGCTTTTTCATGCGGTAAAACTTCAGCATATACTTTATCAATTCCGACTGAATGAGCAATTCTTTTTGCAACACCCTCCTTGTCCCCAGAAAGCATTACGATTTCGTGTACACCACGTCTCCTAAGTCCCTCTAATACTCTTCTTGACTCAGGACGTGGTTGATCACTGCAGCATATAGCACCGATCAATATCTCGTCATATGCGACCAACAGCCCAATATGGCCTAAATTTTCAAGCACCCCTAAATAGCTTTGAGCTTTGCCTAAAGTGATGTTAAGTCGATTAAAGTAGCGTTCACTTCCAATGTTGATTTTGTGCCCGTTGATCTCAGCTGATACGCCCAGGCCGATCACAAATTCGATGTTTGAACATTGAGGAAGAGTTAGACCTTTAATATTTTTTGCGTATGCAACAAGCGCCTTGGCAACTGGGTGACGCAGTTCCATTTCTGCAGCAGCAGCAAGCAGCAATACTTGGTCAACACTGATATTGCTATTGAATGCTTTAACTTCTAGAACTTCCAATTTACCAGTCGTAAGTGTTCCTGTTTTATCAAAGGCTATGCCCTTTAGGGTACCTAATTGCTCTATTATTCTTCCGCTTTTAATTAAGATTCCCTCTCTTGCTGCACGAGTCATTGATGTCAAAATGCTTGTCGGAGCTGCAACTCTGATCCCAGTTCCGTAATCAACGATGGCAAGGGACATAAATCGGTCCAAATTTCCCGAGGCCAGTAATAGAGCTAGATTAACGCCTAACATAGGCGCCACAAGATGATCGGCAAATTTCTCTGCATAGTTTTGAATCCGCGTGTCTCCTGATGGTGCCGACTCAACCAATTGAACAATCTTTGAGGCAACGGTATTTACACCAGCTTGCGTAACGCGAATAGTAACCGTGCCTTCTAAGATTGATGATCCAGCGTATAGAGATTCTCCTAATTGCATAGTAGTTGGAATTGATTCACCCGTAATATGTCGTTGATCAACTGATGCTATTCCACTGATCACTTGACCATCCGCAGGAACAAGGTCACCAGCATGGATCATCACCAGTTGATCTGGTATTAGCGAATCCGCAGCCACCATGGTTATTGTTCCGTCTATCTCAAGCTTTCGTGCCTGAACTCTGTGAAAGTCGAGAAGGTCATGAATATGACCTCTAGATTGTCTTGCAGTTCGTTCGCGAACCACGTCTCCCAAGTGAACCAATAGCTCTAACAAGGCTGCGGTGTTTGTTTGAAGACGAATGACAGCTATCGCTAAAGCTAGCCCATCAAGAAAGTCGACATTCAATCTCTTTTCTTTAAAAAGTGTGGAAAGTGCTCTGCGCCAAATCGGAAGGGCGCTAAATAGGACCAAGCTCATGGAGAGTAGAGGGCCCGATGTAATACTCAGTACTAAAGCGCTAGCGGATAGAAAAAGAGAGTAAATAGGCTTTTGCGACCAAAGACTAGATGATAAGGCTCCAAGCTGCAAAGTATTTTCTGAATTATCTTGCTCGATAGGTAGGTGCTCAATAAGCTTAGAAATTAACTTGTCAAGTTCATCGTGGTATTTAATAACGACTGAGTTGCACGATAGATTCATCTGAAAATAATCAACTAAAGTACAGTGTTTCAGTCTTGTTGCAAGGTCAATTGATATAAATTCATCCGCTCTTAATGATGCAATCCTTAGTCTACAACGGCCAGGTATATTATGTAAAACCGTAAATTTATGATACGAATGTTCTTTATTTATACCTTTTGAAAGAGGTATGAAAAAGAAGTAATTAGACTCTTGGGAATTTAATATTTGAGAATTTGCGACTGTTTGCATTTGTAAGATTTAAGGCCGCTTATATTTCCGGGTGAAAATCTGAACGTATGGCATGTCAATCCGGTTGTGGTGGAGTGTAAGAAAGGTATTAAATGCAAAAGTACCTAATGAAAGCCACATAGGTGTACCCCTGGCTCTCGCTTTATTTAAAGAAGTTGCAATAGCAATTCCTGTTGGTAGCAAAACTTTTAGATCAAGGTATCCGTTACTTGCTTGCCTAAGTTTGTTATCGATCTCCTCAACAACGCTAACAATCGATTCTGCAATACGAGAGTGCTGCTCGGGGTAGACAAAGCTCTCAGCAACGGGTTCATAAATCACGGAAGTCAATCCCTGAAGATCCATCACAGATAATTTTGATTTAACCTGCGGATCATTTTGTAACCTTGTGTGAAATCCAATGTCCTTAGAGAAATAATCAACAACAATGCTAGAAGATCGTCTGTTAACTCGAACTTTGTCAACTCCTGACACACTGGCAATCGCATCTTTTAAACCCAAATAAAAATCTGGACTAGCCTGCGTACCCATCACTTTTATTCTGAGTCTCCCAGGAAGGTGGTGTACGATGTTGCCTTGTCTTAATGGTTTATCTTCTAAATTTTGCATATATGACTTTTTACTTGCATATTGATTAAATTTGAAAACTGATTTTTCTTTAGTGTGTTGACAGCTCTTTAAGATGCGACTCAGACTGGACTTTGGTAGAGCTCGGCAAGGACGAATTTTGCTCTGAATCGTGATGATTAGACTCGTTTTGCTCGTGTTTGACTTCTGCAACCAAGTCATTTACTTGTTCATTGGCCTCAGCTAATATTTGACGAACTTTGTGTGTAGCAGAAAATCCAGCTTTTATTATGCCTTTGAACATGGGGCGTACATAACCGCTCATCTCAGGAAAGAACTTACCAAGGACAACCGCTCCAGCTCCTATCATAAGACCGGGAATTAGTTCGATTTCTATAAGTGCAGCTCCCACAACTATTGCAACTGCGGTGGCAACACCGCTTGCCTCGCTGGAGAGAATATCTTTCCCTCTTTCAACTATTGTTTCCCGCCATTTTCCTTCACCGTTAACATAATTTTTGCCATTCACGTGATTATCGTTTTGTTCGGTTTTACTGTTTGCTACCGAACCATTAATATGATCAGAACTCTCTTTCAAACTCAAATCTTTAGAATGATTTAAATGATCCAGGCTCGCACTTTTATCGTGTAATTTATTATCATCTGAGTTGTTTTTAATTTCACTATTTTGATTTTTG
>CAIWAO010000064.1 GCA_903910745.1 uncultured Burkholderiales bacterium | reverse complement strand
TGTGCCTGTGGATGCACGCATAAGCCATGGTGAGGCGCAAGCCATGTCCATGCAGCAGCAGACGAAGCAGGAATATTTGATTGCGAAATCAGATGCCCCGACTACAGCGCCGAAAGGCGTTTAGTCGCGGGTATTTCACAAGTTGGGATGGGCAGATATGGGGGAACAACAGTGGTGGCTTTTGGGGCCCCTCAGACTAGAAGATGAGCAGGGAAATCTTATCGGCCTTGGTGACGCGAATAAGCAATGATCTCTACGAGTAGAAGCGCAGAATTGCTAAATACTAAATTAATCTGTTAAAAATAGACACACCATAGCAAAAAAAGCAAAACCTACAAATTGAATTCCCAGTCGCCCGATTTGCCACCACTTTTTTTAAGAAGCTTTACATCTGATATCACCATGCCACGGTCTACAGCCTTACACATATCATAAATTGTCAAAAGCGCTACCTGAATACATGTCAGCGCTTCCATTTCTACGCCCGTTGGTCCAGTTGTTTCAGTCGTGCCGGTGCACGTTATAAGTGACTGTGTTGTATCCACTTCAAAGTTCACAGAAACACGAGTTAAGGCCAAAGGATGGCACAAAGGAATTAAATCACTGGTACGTTTTGCTCCTTGTATCCCAGCAATTCTTGCAATCCCTAAAACATCGCCTTTTTTGGCCTCACCTTTTGTAATCATATCCAAGGTAGAAGGATTCATCCGTATTTTTCCGCTCGCAATTGCAATTCGGTGAGTGTGCGCTTTTGAGCCAACATCGACCATATGAGCGTGGCCTTCAGAGTTAAAGTGAGTTAAAGACATAGTGTGTCACTAAGTAATGAAATTAAGTTAATATGGGGTTAGACCAAAATGTTTGAAAATAAAAACAATGTTTAAACTAAAGAAGTTAAAAACTAGTTCTCTCCAAATCACTATTGGAATCTCTATTTTATTCTGCAGTGTAACTCTCAATGCGCAATACGCATCAGGTAGGTTGCCCAGTTTGGGGGAGAACACTGATATGACACTAGGTCAAGAGATAAGTATTGGCCAGTCCGTGGTCAGGGAGATCGTTAGAGACCCAGACTATGTGGACGATCCACTATTGGTGGAGTATGTGGACGGTATTTGGCGATCACTTAGAGAGACATCTTTGAGCAAAGGTTATTTGAATAATGAATTAAACGATCGTTTTGCTTGGGAAGTTCTCCTCATTCGAGATAAGACAGTAAATGCATTTGCCCTTCCCGGCGGGTTCATGGGGGTGCACCTTGGCCTCATATCTATAGTTTCTAACAAAGATGAGCTGGCATCGGTATTAGGACATGAACTCAGCCATATAACGCAACGCCATATCGCTCGTATGATGTCCAAGCAGAGCCAACAAACACCGCTCATATTGGGTGCAATGATACTCGGGTTAATCGCCGCAAGCAGAAGTCCAAATGCAGCGGGGGCAATGATAATGGGCGGACAAGCCGGAGCAATCCAAACTCAACTTAACTTCTCAAGAGACATGGAGAGGGAAGCCGATAGAGTTGGATTCTCAGTAATGGAGCAAGCCGGATATGATCCTGTTGGATTTGTCACTATGTTTCAAAAGCTTGAGCAAGCTTCCAGGCTTAATGACAGCGGGGGATTTCCTTACCTACGAAGTCATCCGCTCACAACAGAGCGCATTGCAGATATGCAGGGGCGAATGTCTGTTAACAGCTTAATGACGCCAAAATTAATGTCACTTGAGCATGCAATGATGTCAGCAAGAGCGAAGGTTTTAGTAAATCCAGAGCCCGATGAGCAGCACCTACTCAGCGATCAAGCCAACACTGCTACTCCAATTGGATTGAATAATTTTAGAGTTTTAAAAAATAACATTCCCCTATGGCTATCATCTTTGTACGCAGGTGCCCTTGCCGATATTCATCTTAAAAATTGGGCTTTAGCTGAGCGACACTTACAAGAAATTGCAACTCTTGTTGGAAAAGATTCTGCGGCTCAAAGAGATTATTTCTTTCTCCGCGCTGAATACGAAAGTGCAAAGGGAAACTACGGTGCAGCAGGGGCATTATTAGAAAATTTGAGCAAATCTAGAGCTCAAATCCTTTTGCTCGCACAGTACCGAAATGCAACTCACCGCCTAGAGGACGCAAAGTTGGTGACAGATAGCCTGCAACTTTGGCTATCTCAGTATCCCAGGGATGCAAATGCATGGGAGCTGATGTCAACCGCCTTACTCACGACTGGCAACACCATCGGTGGCATAAGAGCAGATGCAGAGGCTCTCGCAGCACACTGGGATTATTCCGGTGCCGTAGACCGGTTAAAAGCTGCTCAGGAGATAACGCGCCAAATGGCAAGACAAAAGGGACTTGACGCTACAGCACAAATTGAAGCATCGATCGTTGATGTTCGTCTTCGTACCTTAGAAGTTGCGAGGCGGGAACAAGCGCTCGAGCGCTGAATCAATGACGATACCAAGTAGTGAGTACATGATTGAACCTATTAATGCATTGCCAAAACCAATGACCTCAAACCCCTCCAAAAATGAGGAAGCCATTACAAAAATAAAAGCATTGATCACAAATAAGAAAAGTCCTAAGGTTAAAAGCGTCACCGGAAGCGTCAAAATTAACAAGACTGGGCGGACAATCATATTTAATAGTCCGATGAGGAGCGAAGCCACCAACGCCGATTGAAATCCATTCACAATAATACCTTGATCAAATTGAGCAAGTATTAACAAGGCAGAAGCGCTTAAAAACCATTTGGTAAATATTTTTAACATAAAACAATGGATTAATTCTTAGCCAATCCATTTGAACCTTTTAAACAAAAAAAATTAACAGTCATAAAGTGATGTTGAAATTCATATCCAATGAAAGTCAACCCCAAAACGATTATCATCGAGTGCATTATGAGCGCTATACACATTACAGATATCGAAGCAGCAATTAACTTTTGGAGAGATAAGTCACCCTCCAAGGACGGGGTAACATTGCCTAAAGAAATACGTGAACTGGCTAAAGTATATGCCTTAATGGTTTACTACAGGGAGGATGACGTTGCAGTGAAGGGATTTCCAGCCAAAGCATATGAAGCCTGGCTAACTTGGTATCACAGCACACCCGATACGCCGTGCATTGCTATATGCTCTACGAGCCAAGGTGACCCCATGTGCAAGGGTTGTGGGCGTACCTTTGAGGAGGTTCAGTATTGGACTGAGCTCAGTCCAACAGAGAAGAGAGCAACTTGGAGAAGGATCGTCCAAGAAGGGGTAGCTTGGCGGTTTAATAGATACGCCGAAAGAGCTGCGGAGAATAATAAAGAACCGCAATAAGTCAAATCAATTTGAAGACTCCAGCATATCGCTTGTTCAGCTTAAAACTCTTAACCGGACGCAACTCATTAATCCGTAGTTAGCACTAAATCAAATTAGCCAAGGACTGGGCAATCCCCGTGTAATCGGCGGGTGTCAATTTAAGCAATCGATCTTTTTCAATCTGAGGAATATTTAAACTTTGAATCAGGGGATGTAGATCTGCGGCAGTAATTACTTTTCCCCTTGTTGCCTCTTTAAGCTGCTCGTAGGCTCCTTCTAGTCCAAATCTCCTCATGACTGTTTGTATTGGCTCCGCTAAAACCTCCCAAGCAGCGTCTAAATCCCTGGAAATTGCTTCTTGGTTCACCTCTAATTTGGCTTGACCTGCATATAAGGACTGATAAGCCAATACTGAGTAACCTACTGCAACACCCATGTTTCTAAGTACAGTAGAGTCTGTTAAATCGCGTTGCCAACGACTGATGGGTAATTTGGCACTTAAGTGATGCAGCAAGGCATTTGAAAGCCCAAGGTTTCCCTCGGCATTTTCAAAATCAATGGGATTGACTTTATGAGGCATGGTCGAAGAACCAATCTCGCCGTCTTTAAGTTTTTGTTTAAAGTAGCCAAGCGAGACATATCCCCAAACATCTCTTGACCAATCAATCAAAATTGTATTGACTCGAGCAATTGCGTCAAATAGCTCTGCCATGTAGTCATGTGGCTCAATTTGAATGGTGTAAGTTTGCTGTTTAAGACCAAGACCAAAAAAATCTAATTCACTTTCCCGAAAAGGCTCAGACTCGATGACTTTCCTGCTAAATTCGTGCCAATCAAAGCTTGGCCAGGCAGCAATGTGGGCGTTGTAATTCCCAACAGCACCATTCATTTTTGCCATGATTTGGACTTCCGCAATTTTCTGTCTTGCATGGATCAGTCTAGAAACAACGTTGGCTATCTCCTTACCAACCGTGGTTGGACTCGCCGTCTGCCCGTGAGTACGACTCAGCATAGGTATCGCAGCAAGTTGATGAGCCATAGCTCTAAGCTGAGCAATAAGTTTGTCTAAGTGAACAAGTACCACATTTTCTCTAAGCGCGTTTAATTGAAGAGCATGACTTGTGTTGTTAATGTCTTCGCTGGTACAAGCAAAATGAATGAACTCGGACGCCTTTATAAGCTCATTTTGTACATTCACATTTAAGCTTGATTTTTTGCATTGATTTTTAAGCCAATATTCAACTGCCTTGACATCATGATTGGTTACTTTTTCAATCTCTTTGATCGCAAGGGCATCCTCGGTGGAAAAGTTATGAATCCAAGCCCTAAGCTCAACTCGAGCTTCCTTACTTAATGGTGCAAATTCTGGCATACCTGCATCGCTTAAGGCAATAAACCAAGTAATCTCTACCTGAACTCGGCATCGAAAGAATCCTTCCTCACTCATTAGAGGACGAACATCCTTTAATTTGGATTGATAACGGCCATCAAGTGGGGACAAAGCTGTAATTGAATGTTGTGTCATAAAGCTGATTTTAGATGCTGGTTTGACTCATTGTTGTTTTCTGGCAAGGCAGGGCGGTTAAAATCTTCAGATTAAAACAAACTAGCTAAAGATGAAACTTATTGGCAGCTCCACTAGTCCATACGTGCGTAAAGTACGCGTTGTTATGGCTGAGAAAAAACTTGATTACGAATTTTTGATCGAAGATGTTTGGGCATCTAACACAATAATTCAATCCTCCAATCCCTTAGGTAAGGTGCCGTGTTTGATCATGGAAGGCGGAGACGCAATATTTGATTCACGCGTAATAGTTGAATATTTGGATACATTGTCTCCAGTCGGTAAGTTGATTGCACAACCGGGACGTGAGCGAGCTGAAGTTAAAACTTGGGAAGCTCTTGCTGACGGTTTATTGGATGCATGTATTTTGGCAAGGCTTGAGAAAAACTGGGCGGGAAGAACTGATTCACAACGCTCAAGTGCATGGATCGATCGTCAAATGGACAAAGTAGATGCTTGTTTGAATTCAATCAGTATGGCTTTAGCGGAGCGCCCATTTTTTGTTGGAAATCATTTGAGTTTGGCTGATATTGCAGTTGGATGCGCACTGGCCTATTTGGATTTCAGATTTCCCGATATTTCGTGGCGCACCCGGTATGAGAATCTTGGACCTTACTTAGAAAAACTGCTACTTAGACCAAGTTTCATTGATACAAACTTCACATCCTAAATTACAGACTCATTATTTAATTGGAGTGCTGGACTTAAATCTAAGCCATTTAAAGAAAACACCGAGTAATGGGATTTTTTCATAAATTTCCTGAGCTGGATCCCAGTAATCCCGGTGATTCTTAATCTTAATTTGACCATTTGCATCTTTGCAAAACAACAAATGAGTACTTCCTTTGACAAGAAATAAATTATTGGGAGCCGCATTGGTAGAAAAAATGAAGTCCCAACACATGAAGGCCTGATCGTTGTCAAACAACTTTTGGGTAACAACAAACCTAGGCGAGTTGAGTGTTTTGAACATGTGTTCAAAAATTGCTTTGATTTTTATACATCCTTGAACCTCATTAAAAGGATCTTTAAATCGGGCATCTGAAGCATAAAAATAATCTAATTTATCCAAACTCTCTATAGTCAGGTTGCTAAAATAAACCTCTAAATCTTGCATATAAACATCGATTTCTTTATGCATATTAATTAACTTTAAAGGCCTGTAGAGCGCGATATGATCGCAAAATATAGTCGGTAAGGCAAAATTCTAAGAAACTTTAAAAATAGAGAAAAACGCTTCGGAAAATGAATATCAAATTCACCTTTTTCAAATCCTTTAACTATTTCTAAAGCTGCTTGTTCGGGTGAAATAATTGCTGGCATCTCAAAGTCATTTTGAGAAGTGAGTGGAGTTTTAACAAATCCGGGGTGAATAACACTCACTCCAATGTTTGATTTATTTAAATCTAGATATAAAACCTCAGCCAAGTGCGTTAAGGCAGCTTTAGTTGGGCCGTAAGCTAAACTTTTTGGCAATCCCGAGAAACCAGCTACGCTGGAGACAAAACTCAAATGTCCAGCTTTTTGTGCGATCAAATTAGGCAAGCAAGCGCTCAATAAGTTTAAAGCGCCCAAATAGTTTATGTGCATATGCTTTAAAGCTACTTGCAAATCAAAATCTTGAGCTCTCATGGGTGAATAATACCCAGCACAGTAAATTATCAGATCAATAGGGTGTTTATTAACTATTTGAGCGTAAGCGTCCTTTAATGAGACAACATCCGTGACATCTAGTGGTAATGCAGTGGAATTTTGATGCGCAATGGTAAATTTTTCTAATGGCTCTAAACTTCTTGCTGATAAAAAAAGTAATGCACCCAATGCGGCAAAACGTTCAGCAAGAGCAAAGCCAATGCCACTTGAGGCGCCAATGATCCAAATACATTTACCTTGCCAGTTATCAATAGGGGGATTCAATGACATGGATAAATAGGAATAAAACTAAGCTGTTCGCTTGGTAAATGAGAGAGTAACTTCACCCAAGTTGATGCCGAATTTGGACATGCTAGCCTTATTGAGCATGACTCTTTCACTCATTAAAAACATCCAATCATCAAACTGCACGTTCCAAATGCTATTACCAACTGGCAAAGCTAAGGTGTAATTCCAGTGAAAAGCATTGCCAACTGTATTCCCATGCGCCTCTCCTACGACATCCCCAGCCGTACCTGTATAGTTTCCTCCCCCCTGGTGAGTCAGGTTCCAAATCCTTTTTTGACGTGTTGAGTCTGAGTAAGTAAAGTCCTCATCAAGAATTCCCTGCTCACCATTCCAACTACAGTTCATCACGACAGTAAAACGCTTTACAACCTTAGCGTTTCTGTCTGTGAAAATTCCCCAAGCATCGATCACGCCGTTAAAATAATTTTTTAAGTCAAGTGCTGGCGTTTGATTTATATATTCGCTAACGTTTGGGGAGGCACAGCCTGTCAAAGAAAGTGCTGATAAACCCGCGCTTATACCTAGACCTGTGCGAAATAGATTTCTTTTATTTACCATGGCAATTCCAATAATTAAACTTTCCTAAGCGTAAACTGAATAACGTCTAAATTTTTTTGCAAAAATCCAGCCTCACAATAGCACAGATAAAACTCCCATGTCTTGATAAAAGTCTGATCAAAACCAAGCTCTAAAACCTTTTGTTCTTCGAGTTTAAAGACTCTTCGCCATTCTCTTAGTGTGCTGGCGTAATCTAGACCAAAACAAAACTCATCTACAACTTCTAATCCGTGATTTTCAGCTAAAGCTTTAAATTGACTGGGAGAGGGCAAGCATCCACCGGGAAAAATATACTGTTGAATGAAGTCCGTGCCCTTGATATACTGATCAAATAGCTTGTCATCGATAACAATAGTTTGTATACATGCAAGAGCTCCTGTTTTGAGAAGACGATTTACATTTTTAAAGTAAGTTGCCCAATACTCTTTACCAACCGCTTCAAACATTTCAATAGATACGATGGCATCAAAAGGCGCATCCTTGATATCCCTGTAATCTTGAAGACGCAGGTCAATCTTGTTATCAAAACTCTGAAGATTTGATTTCGCATATTCAAGTTGAGCGGAACTGAGTGTGACACCAGTGTGAGAAGATTGAAAATCCTCTGCAATTATTTTGGCGGTACTCCCCCATCCGCAACCGATTTCAAGTACCCGTTGATTGGCCCCTTGAAGGAGACCGGCCATTCGACAGGCTCTTTTGATCTTTGCTTTTTGAGCTGCGGCAAGACTTAAATCTTGATCTGTGTCGAACAGGGCTGATGAATAAGTCATACTCTCATCTAGCCAAATTTGATAAAAACTATTTCCAAGATCATAGTGTGCGTGGATATTTTTGCTACTGTTGCTTTTGTTGTTCCTTCTGGACCAATGGCGAAGTTGGTAAAAGAGCCGTCCAAACCAAGAACCGTAAATGACCGACTCTACAGCTTGACGATTAAGAATGAACAGCTCAATTAGCATTGTTAGGTTTGGTGTTTCCCAATCACCAGCTATATAAGTTTCTGCAAACCCGATATCCCCTGACTTCATAGAGCTTGGAAAAACATTCCAGTTCTTTAGAATTAAGTGGGCTTTTAAATCTGCGGATTGATTTTGCGGTGAACCAAAAAGCAAGACCTCTTTACTGGGCAGTGTGACGCTTAATTGACCGTGAGAGAGATGCTTGAGCATGCCAAGGACAGTTTTGGCGGCGCGAGGAGCCGAGGTCATATCGACTTGCTCCATGTGTGTGGAGTTAGGTATCAGCATAATAAGGTCGTTAACGATTCGAAATACTTAAAGGGACTTTGTATCAGTTTTCAAATCACTGGGGGAAACAAGGGTTATCAAATTATCGGGAAGTTCAGGTTTACTATGGAAAGGTATTTTCATAAGCCAAAGTTTTAATGCTTGCCAATGTATTCTAAAAATAATCATTAGAGTAAGCAAGGGATAATTTAAAAGCGCTTTTGTTTTATTCGTTGCATTTAATGGCTCTAAATTCCCACTTACACTGGTATGAATTAATGCACCCTGGGAGTCCTCGTAATCTATTCTAACGACTGTTTTGGAGGTTTGCGATTCGGTTTCTTTGGTTCTCAAGAATCGGAACCGATAATGCCCCTTTACTTCACAAAAGGGGGATACATGAAACTCCTTGGCGGCCATTAAATCTTTACCATAAATTGGATTTTTTATAAGATAAAAATGACGCTCACCAAAAGTATTGTTTACCTCTACTAAGATTGCTTTGAGCTCTCCAGACATCGAATGACAATACCAAAAGCTAACAGGTTTGAAGGTGTATCCAAAAACTCTTGGGAAAGTGTGGAGCCAAATCTCTCCATCAGCGTCGGTGACACCTTCTTGAGTGAGGAGGTCTTCAATCCATCCTAACGCACCACCTTGTTCTAGTTTTCGTCCATCACCATGGTCAGAGTCAAAGAAGCTGAAAACACCGCTTTTATTAAACTTTATAAATGGGTTAATTGATTTGTCTGCACTTTGATGGGCACTCGCAGAACGCATTTGTAACATCAGAAAATAGGTAGGATAGGTAAACAGATTCTCTTTGGGTCTGTACCTTTTGTGTCTGACTTGTCCAAACCCAATTAATGTTCTCAACTAAGCGTGCCCTCTTGTTCAAGATGTTTCAGTAATGAGTTGGCAACCGCATCTCCAGCTTTATGGCCATCTTCATGAAAACCATAACTCATCCATGCGCCCGCAAACCAAGTATTTTGTTTGCCTTGAATGTTTACCATTTGCTCTTGTGCACGGTTTGTACCCAAGTCAAAAATTGGATGTGTGTAATTAAAGACGGCTGAGATTTTAGATGAGTCAATTTCTCTAATAGGATTTAAAGAAACAATGACGGGCTCCACAAAAGGCAAGGGCTGTAGTTTGTTTAAATAATAGTGCAAACAGACACTGGGAAGTGTACTAATTTTAGAGTGGGAGTCTTGCGTATTCAAGTCTTTTGTGTGGGAGGTATTGCTTTCAAAGTTCCATGCTGCCCAAGCAAGTTTCTTACAGGGCAATACTTTGTGATCTGTATGCAATATCGCCGTATTGTCTTTAAATTTAAAAGCGCCTAAAAGATTTTTCTCCAGATCAGTGGGGTTTCTCAGCATCTTCAATGCCTGATCAGCATGGGAAGCAATGATTACATGCTTAAACTCATCTCTTCCTCTTGCACTATCAACATAAACCGTTTCCCCTGCGCGCTCAATATTTAATACCGGGGTATTTAGATACTTATGAGTAATACTACTCGTGATAATGTCAACATATTGTTTTGCGCCTCCTGCCACTGTATACCAACGAGGCCTATTGCTGACTTGCAGGAGACCGTGATTGTGACAAAAGCGAATCATTGTAGAAACGGGAAAGGCTAACATCTGATCTGGAGGGCAGCTCCAGATGCAGCCCAACATGGGCAATAGATACCAGTGAATAAAAAATGAATTAAATTTGTGCTCCCTTAGAAATTCAATTAAGGGAGTATTGAGAGCATCATTTTTTTCTGATAAAGCGAGAGATGTTGTTAATGAATTGAAACGAAGAATATCTTTCAACATGGATAAAAAATCCAAGTTAAAAAGATTTTTCCTTTGTGCAAAAACACTGTTTATAGATGAACCACTCCATTCGATTAATTCAGATTCGTTTTTTGGAGCCTGCACAGAAAAAGACATCTCTGAGAGTGCAGTTGGGATATTAAGTTCTTTAAATAAAGCAATTAACTTTGGATAAGTGCGCTCATTAAAAACCAAAAATCCAGTGTCAACTGGGTAACTTTGAACCCCTGAATGGGTTTGAGCTTGAACATTTACTGTATGAGTATGGCCACCATAGTAGTCATTTGCCTCATACAAACTAACCTCTATTTTCGGGTGCTTTTTCAAGACATGGGCAGCGCTTAGCCCAGATATGCCTGAGCCAACAATGGCAATACGAGTTGTCATTAGATGATTTAGATTGAATTACGGTAATTGAATGTCTAATTGTTTTTGGACTTCTGCAATAAATGCTTTGTCATCAGGAGAGGTCATACTATTGAAGCTTTTTATAGATTGACCATCTCGGCTGACCAAGTACTTATAGAAATTCCATTTTGGTGAAGTTTGAGTTCTTTGGGTTAACTGCTTAAATAGGGGTGATGCGCTACCCCCTTTAACGGAGGTTTTTGTGAACATTGGAAATTTAACACCAAAAGTGTTTTCACAAAAGTCGGCAATTTGGTTATTACTGTCAGGTTCTTGAGAAAAATCATTAGACGGGAATCCTAGCACCACTAGACCCCTAGATTTGTACTTATCATATAAAGCTTCTAGCCCCTTGTATTGGGGAGTAAAACCGCAATAACTCGCCGTATTAACAATCAAAACAACTTGTCCTGAATATTGGCAAAGAGACAGCTCTTTCTCGTCTTGAAGACGAGTTACATTATGTTGCAATATGCTCGGACATTGAACATTTTTATTCCCATTTTGAGATGTAGGTAGGGTTTGTTGGGAATTATCTTGGGCCGCAGTGCTTGCAATTGCCACTGATGAAAAGGAAAGATGACAAGCGACACACATAATTAAGAATTGCGATATCGAAATCAAAGCTTTAATCGCATCTGATGGCCATATTACAAAAAAATGGAAAAGCGGTATTAGGCGTTGCATATTAAATAATTCCAAAATGAAATTTACTGGTAGTAATTGTAGTTTTATATCTAAAAAACAAGACTTCTAATATAAGCTTTTATACAAATATAGTTGAAATTAAGGGTTTAGGAAAAGAGAAGGTGATATTTTCGAAAATTTAGTTGTACATTACAAAATCGTCTAGTTAAGTATTAATCCTAGGTGTCTGAAATTTTGAATACGCTTTCATTTTTAAACAAAATAGTCCATCAACCAGAGCTTAGCTCTCGAATAACCGCCTTGAGACAAAGAGGTCCAGTGGTTTTTACAAATGGTGTTTTTGATGTGTTGCACAAAGGACACGTAACTTATCTGGCTCAAGCGCGTGAGCAAGGAGCCAGTTTAGTTCTGGGACTAAATAGTGATAAGTCTGCCGCACGTCTTGGCAAAGGACCCGATCGACCACTCAATAAAGAGGATGATCGTGCAGTTGTTTTAGCCGCATTAGAGTCGATTAGTTTGGTTACTTTTTTTGATCAAGATACCCCCTTGGAGTTAATCCAATTAATAAAGCCGGATGTTTTAGTCAAGGGGGGAGACTATGATATGGATAAATTAAAAGAAGCTCAATTTGTAAGATCCTACGGAGGTGTTGCTAAGTCGTTAACATTTGTAAATGGGTATTCAACTACGCAACTGGTGAATAAAATTAGATCTAATTTGAATTGATGATAACGATCCTGCGAATCTTCAATTGATTTTCATCTAAATAATCGATTCCAAAGTGCTAGAACTCGGCTTTGATCATCCTTAAAGATAGTTCCATCAAATATTAAATTCCTTTCGTCTAGTCGAGCTGCGTGTTGCGCCTTTCTGTAATTTGTATAAGCCTGAATGCAACCTTGCCCCAGTTCATCTGGGATCAATCCTAGTTCACACGATAGCTTTATCAAGCCAATGTTTCCAATGTTTTCAGTCAGTTCAGTAAACTTCCAACTATGAGCAAGAACCAAATACTGGACAGTAAACTCGACATCAATCATTGCGCCTTCACTGTGTTTGAGATTAAAAAATCCAGCTTTTGTTGGATGAGCTTTGATTAGTCTGTTGCGCATCTGAACTATCTCTTGACTAAGTACGGTCAATTCACGTTTGATTGTTAATACTTGATGACGAACTGAGTTAAATCGATTAATAAAAAAATCATTTCCTAATACAACTCTGGCTCTGGTCATAGCTTGTTGTTCCCAAAGCCATGCAGTGTTTGAGCCCTTTTGTAGCTGGTAGTTCTCAAAGGCTTCAAGCTCAGTCACTAAAAGACCAGAATTTCCGTTGGGTCTTAATGCGGTGTCAATTTCATACAAGTCACCGGCTGTGGTTTTGACGGATAACCATTGGATTATTTTTCTAGCAAATGCAGCGTATACCTGGGCGGCTTGTGGATCAAAATCGTGATAAATGAATACGATATCTAGATCACTGCCGTATCCCAACTCTTTGCCCCCAAGTTTGCCGTAACCCACTACTGCGAATGAAGGACTTTCAGTATGTGTGTTTTTGATGCGTCGCCAAACAACATCTGCTGTAATATGTATTATGTTTTGTGCAAGTAAGCTCAAGTCATCTGCTACTTCTTGGATACTAAGGCGACCAGATAAATCACGGGCTAAACACAAAAAAAGCTCTGAATGATGAGCTCTTCTTAGTAAATTTAGTAATGCTTCATCATCATGTGGGTCTACCTCTTCTTGATGTTTGATACGGGACTTTAGTGATAATGTGAACTGCTCCGAATTAAATCTTTGACCAAGTATTTCAGGATCTGATAAGTCATCTATCAGTCCAGGATGTTGACATAAATAGTTAAATGCCCAACGCGAGGCACCTAAGATATATATAAGATTTTTATGAACTTTGGGTCTTTCAATTAAAAGGGATAAATAAATTTCTCGTCTCAGTAACAACTCCATCCAGTCACACCACCTGATAGCGCCTAGCTCTTGAGCGGATGCATCTTTTATCCAATGGTAGGTTCTATGAATGAGGGTGTTTAATTTGGCTCGTGATGAGTCGCTTAGTAAGATTGCACGAGGACTGCTAATCAAAATTTTAATTCGAGCTACAAGATCTTTGTGTGGTGAATCCTTAATTTCTGAAGCTTCAAATTCCTTTAAATCTGCAAAGTTGAACTCCTCCTCTGGTACTGAATTACCACCAAGTAGATTTTGAAACTCAGTGCTTACCAATTCACGGTGGACATTCAATTGCATCAAAAAAGATTCAATATTTTCAAATCCCATTGAAAGTGCAAGCCACTTTAAATCCTCTGGATCTGTTGGAATAATATGTGTTTGTTGATCATCTAGGTATTGAATTCTGTGCTCTAAATTCCTAAAAAATATATATGCTTGAGTTAAATTTGACACGCTGTTAGAACTCATGACTCGACTTCGTTCTAGCTCAATCAAGGCCTCACATGTCGGTCTGACCCTAAGCTCTGGAAATTGACCACCCCGCACAATTTGTAATAATTGAGTAATAAATTCAATTTCACGAATACCACCTTTACCCAGTTTGATATCACTTTGTCTATCAGGACGACCCAATGCAAAACGCACTGCCTGAGCTCTAATTTGTTGATGAAGAACTCTTAAAGCGTCAAATACTTGGTAATCAAGGTATTTGCGAAAAACAAATGGCGTAATAACTTGCAAGAGTGGACTAGGCAATACAGAATGCGCAATAGGCGCAACAACCCTACTTTTTAACCAAGCAAATCTCTCCCATTCCCTTCCCTGGCTTTGCAGGTAATCCTCCAAGGCAGATAAACAAAGAACGCTTGGTCCAGACATACCGTTAGGTCGCAGCGCTAAATCGACTCTAAATACACGCCCGTGTTCATTAACTGCATCCAGATAGTGTTGTATTTCAAAAACCAACTTTGTATAAAAATCTTGATTACTGATGCTTGTGCCTTTAACGCTAATGGTATTTTCGCTAGGAGCTGAGCCATCATTTTTGACCGCTACTGGTCTTGTAGAGCCCATTTCGTCATAGACATAAATAAGATCAATATCGCTAGAAACGTTTAGTTCATTAGCTCCTAATTTGCCCATACCAATGATCCAAAATACAGAAGGTTCGCCCAATGAATTTAAAGGTACACCAAATTTAGCGATAAGAGACTCCATGCCGAATGTATAAGCTTTTTCTAGTGCCCATTCAGCCAGAATTGTCATCTGCTGTGTGACGTCGACTAGATTTAAATTACCCTTGCAATCCTCACTTGCAATATGCGTAACAGCTAGTTGACGTAAAACCCTAAGGGATTCATTTTTCAGAGGAAATAAGACAAGTAATTCTTGAAATAGGAACTCCAGATCATTTTTAGAAAACTTAGTATGGACGATTTTGTTGGATAATTCTCCATACCTAGTTCGAACACGGCTAATAAACCTTGAGTAACTGTCAAGCCTATCTAGGGGAAACATATCTTGATTATTTGTGTTTGTCATGAGAAAGACTTATACTTTTCAATTAAATATCTTGAGGGCCTGTCACTCAGAGCTCAAAGGAGATTATCCTAGTTAGCAGTTCAAACAATACGTACCGTGCCTAAACAGCTACTGAAGAACATTATCAATCCTATTGCCCTAATAAAGTGGTCAAAATTAATTGCAACTGCAATCATTTTTATTGCGGCGGGACTCAGCCTATTAATTTTCACAAGTATTGGATTATTGAATTATTGGGTAGCTCCAAAAGTAACGTATTGGCGTGCAGATATAGAACGCCTAGCCTCTGAGTATATTGGTACGCAAGTATCGATCGAACAAATCTCAGCTGACACAAGTTATTTGATACCTTCTTTTTTATTAGACGGTGTGAGATTCAAATCTACACAGTCCTCTGGGAATGACGGCGTATTAGAAATTCCCAAAGTATCTATTGGCCTCTCGGTAGTTTCAATTATGAGACTTTCATTCGATCATGTACTGATTGAAAGTCCAAATGTATCAATACAAAAAGATAAAGAAGGCATTATCCATATAGCTGGACTTCCACTCACCTCGAGCGACAGTAACAAAGGAAAAGATTGGTTCTTTTCACAACCCAACCTACAAGTTCACCGTGCTACAGTAATTTTGAGTGATGAAAACAAAACAAACAAGCCTATTAAATTTAATGAAGTCGAGATTGTCTTCCTTAATGGATTGAAATCTCATGCAATGAAAGTTGAGGCAACACCTCCTACAGAGTTTGGACAAAGATTTAGCTTACAAGGGGAGTTTAAAGAGTCGTTGCTATCAACTCATGCAGGGGAGTTCAAAAATTGGAGTGGCAATATTCAAATCACATTGCCAGAAATAGAACTATCCTTGTTGAATAGATATTTTCCTCAAAACAACTCTTTTTCAATTGATTCTGCAAAAGGATGGGTGAGGATTTGGTCAAAGATCAAAAAAGGGGAGATCAATCAATTTACAACTGATATAAGTTTCTCAGAGATAAAAGCAAATACTAATTTAATTAAAAATATCAATTTAAAAAATATAGGAGGTAGATTAATCGCCAATCTGGACTCGAAAAAACAAGAGATTAAAGCAAAAGACTTCAAATTCACGACGCAAGACGGTGCGCTCTGGGATCTTAATAATGCTTTTTTTGAGTGGTATCCAAATCCCAATGGTTCGGCAAATCTTCCGAAAGCTGATATTTCAAATGTAATAGTTGATGTAGAAAATCAAAACATATTATCAAGTTTATTTAAGCCAGGAACCGGCTCGATTGGCATTGATAAAGTGGCATTGCAACCAATAAAAAATCAGCTGAATAATTTCTTATTTGATTCACAAATTATCCAAAATTTCAAACGAATAGATGTGGGAGGTAATTTAACGAAATTTAAATTTAGTTGGGATTTTGACGGACACAGTACTAAAAATTACAAAGCAGATGGGGTATTAGATAACTTTAGATTTGACAAACAATTAAATCAAGAAGCTAGTTTTCTCAAAGGTCTTCCGGGTGTTGAAAACGCAAATATACACTTCAAAATTGAAAATGATGGTGGTAGTGCAACTATAGGCATAGAAAATGGTTTCATTTCTTTGCCGCGCTGGTTAGACGATCCAGTTGTTCAAATCAAGCAAGCAAATGCAGAATTGACATGGCATCAAGCCGATAATCAATTTGATTTACAAATAATTAATGCTACTGTTCTCAATGAAGACGCACAAGGCGGATTCAATCTAAACTGGAGTTCAGACAGTCGAAATGGCGCAGAAAATAAAGATAATATTGATTTAAAAATAGATATTCGGGATGGAAAAGCAAAACAAATCTATAGATACTTACCCAATAAAATTGATCCTGGGCTAAGAAAATATTTACAAGAGGCAATCACTCAAGGTTCAATAAATGGGGGAAGTGTCAAAATAAAGGGACCTATAGATAAGTTCCCGTTTGCAAATGCAAAAGAGGGCGAATTTCATATTGTTGCTCATGCGCAGGACTTAAACTATCAATATTACCCTCTAGGGTCCAATGAATTAAAAGGCCAATTACAAATAAAAAATTGGCCCGAATTGCTACACTTAAACGCTGATCTTGTGATTGATCGTAGAAGCTTAAGTATCAAAAACGCTACAGCTAAATTAGCCACTTCGCAGGCTAACAATATTGAGATCTACGATATAACTGCTGACATAATAGATTTTTTCAAGCCTGTCGTGAGCGTCAAAGCGAAGGCGAAAGGGTCGCTTTCTGACGCTTTAAAAGTCGTTACTACTAGCGCCATTGGTGAATTACTCGGTGATAGTTTATCTGGTTCACAGTCCAGCGGAGGTTCTCTTAGCGAATTTAATTTGAATTTAAATTTGCCTATAAATGATTTATCTAAAACAAAGGTACAAGGAGGAGTTACTTTTGTAAATAACGATTTACTTTTGTCACCTAATTTACCGTCATTAAATAAAGTGAGAGGGTCATTGAACTTCAATGAAGCTGGATTTACCTTGAGTAATTTTCGTGCGCGTATATTGGGATCAGAGGCAAAGTTAGAAGGGGGATTAAAGTTTGTATCAGATAAGACAGATTTCAATACTGAGAATTCAATTATAAAAATACAAGGTCAAATTAGCTCAGACGGATTAAAACAAGCCAAAGAGATTCCAATTATTGCTAAGTTGGCAAAATACATTAATGGACAAACAAGTTACTTTGCGACCGCCGTCGTTCGAAAGGGGCAATTAGACTTTGAGCTCAATAGCAGTCTATTTGGACTCAGCAGTGATTTGCCTGCACCACTTGGCAAAACAATGGATAGCCAGTTGCCTTTGAAGCTGAACGTAAGTTTGCAACCAGAGGCAACCCCAGCACCCTTAAATAAGAGCTTGGCCGCTGCGCCTTTATCTCAGACAGGACAAAATAATCCTGCCTTTCTGAGCATGCCGCGAAAGGCACTCAAAACCACACTCTCAGTTGGACAAACATTATTTATGAGTTTTCTAAGTGAAGCGGCTTCTACGGTTAGTCAAAGTAATAATAAAAGTTCAAAATCAATTGCGAATCCGCCCGTATTTCTTGATAGGGGTTGGATTGGCATTTATTCAGGTGCACGCCCACAAATTCCTACAGTCCTTGAGTCAGGTATTTTTGTTAATGTTGATGTTCCAAAATTAGACGCAGATAGTTGGGAGTCTGTCATCTCTAATTTCGATGAGACAACAGATCTTTCAAGGGATATTAGTAAAGAGGGAAATAAAAATTTAAAAAGAGATTCAGGAACTAATGCAAATTCGAATCTCAATGCTCCTTTGCAAACTCAGGGAAAATTTATTCCAACAGGAATTCGGATTAAAGCTGCAGAAATGATTTTCTCTAGGCGATCTATACACCAAGTATCTTTGGATGCCGGCTACCAAGATGCATTGCCCAGCGGATTGTGGCATCTAAACATAAATTCGACTGAGGCTAAGGGAGCCATGGATTACAAAATATCCTCTCAGTCACTCGCAGCCAAGATCTATGCAAGAATGACTTTGTTAAATATTCCTCCTGCCGCAGTTGACTCGGTTGAATCTTTGTTAAATGAGAAAGATTCACTGCTGCCAACACTTGACATTGTTGTTGATGAGCTTGAAATAAAAGGAAAAAAGTTAGGCCGGGCTGAGATAGAGGCCACAAATCAACTGCAATCCGATGGCGGCAAAGAGTGGAGAATAAATAAGCTTAATTTGACCGTTCCAGAAGCCAAGTTCCAAGCTACTGGGGTTTGGGCATTGATTAAAGAATCTGAAAAATCTCAAAATATTAAAAAAACAACTTTGAATTTCAATCTAGACATAGAAAATGCAGGACAACTCTTAGATAGATTGGGTACAAAAGGTGCGGTTAATGCAGGCAAAGGAAAATTGGCTGGACAAGTTTCCTGGAACGGCTCACCGCTTCAAATGGACTATCCAAGCCTAAATGGACATTTCAATGTGAATGTAGAAAAAGGATCTTTTCTGAAAACTGAGCCAGGGGCGGCGAGGTTGCTAGGTGTGTTAAATTTACAAGCTTTGCCTAGACGTTTGTTTTTAGATTTCAAAGATATATTCAGTGACGGCTTTTCCTTTGATTTCTTTAGAGGTGATATCGGTATTGATTTGGGAATTGCAAAAACCAATAATTTACAGATGAAGGGCGTCAATGCAGCAATTTTGATGGAGGGTTTTGCAGACATAAGTCGGGAAACCCAACATCTAAAAGTTATCGTGATACCGGAGATAGATGCTGGAACAGCCTCTTTGGTTGTCGCAGCTATAAATCCAATTGTTGGTATTTCTTCATATCTTGCTCAATACTTTCTTAAAAAACCAATATCTCAGGCAGCGACTAAAGATTTTATTATTGACGGTACTTGGAGCGATCCAACCGTTACCAAGGTGGATTCAAGAGGTGAGATTAAAAAATGAAAGTTGCCTCAATACAAATGGTCTCAGGAGTTGAGACGGCCCCTAATTTACAAACCGCAGCTGCTTTGCTAGATGATGCAGCCGGGCTTGGATCTGAGCTTGCCTTGCTACCTGAATATTTTTGTATCTTAGGTGCTAAAGACACTGATAAAGTAAAAATAAAAGAGACTTATGGCTCAGGGCCAATTCAAGACATGCTTGCCCAAAAAGCAGCGCGTCATAAGATGTGGATAGTAGGGGGGACTCTTCCATTGGCTATTGAGGGAGATCACAATAAAGTCAATAACACCACTTTGGTTTTCGATCCCAGTGGGAATTGCGTTGCAAGGTACGACAAAATTCATCTCTTTAAGTTTAAGAATGAAAATGAGGAGTACGATGAGTCAAGAACTCTTATTCCGGGTGCTTTGCCAGTTGTCTTGGATCTACCAAGCAAAGATGGTCATACTTGGAGAGTCGGACTTAGTATTTGTTATGACCTCAGATTCCCTGAGCTTTACAGAGTTTTGACCGATTTAGGTGCTGATATGGTCTTGGTACCGAGCGCTTTTACATTCACCACAGGTCAGGCTCATTGGGAAGTACTTCTAAGAGCTAGGGCTATTGAGAATCAGCTTTGGGTTGTTGCCGCTGCTCAAGGTGGGCTACATGAAAATAATAGAAAAACCTGGGGACACTCGATGATCATCAATCCATGGGGAAAAATTGTTGCTCAAAGACAATCAGGTGAAGGGTGTGTCGTTCAAGATATAAGCTGGACTGAAAACGTTTTAGCAAGAAGACAACTCCCGGCACTGGAGCACAGAATATTTTGATCCAACTTATTTCTTCAGGTTGCTGTCTGGTTGATTATTCTTTGGACTAGGGTCTTCAACTAAGTTCCCAATTTTCTGGGTCTCTAAATTCTTGGGTCGCCCGGTGAACATAGTCCACCAAACAATCACAACCAAAATGAGGCCGGCCATAAAAGCTTCTAATAAAATTAAATACATGTACGACCTGAAAAATATGTTCAAAGGAATTAAAACCAGATGCTATGGCATGACCATTTTTAGCTGGTGCTTCATTTTATCGCTTCATTTAATATTGTGCTCATGCAGTTCTGTTCAAAAAAGGTCAGATGCCTCAAACCAGACTGTAAACGAGACGAACCATATTTCAACAAATCCAACAATCGGACGAGCATCCACAATAGAAAAATATATAGATAAAAAACAGAACTCATCTTTAACCGCACCTAACAATTTGTCTACTCCCTTAGGAACGAGCGTTGAATCATTAAAAGCACGTTGGATAGCATCAACTTGGGACGAATTGCCTGGTTGGTATCAGGAGTCGTTGCCGCAAGTTTGGGCCGCCCTTTTGATGAGTTGTGATCAACCCGCATCATGGTTGGCTAATCTTTGCCCGCTTATTAAACCTCTCGTGATTGCTGATGAACAAGAACAGAGATTTTTTTTGATGTCCCATTTCCAACCTTATAAAATTTTGGGTCAAGCGGGTGAATCAGGTGGACTTTTGACAGGGTATTACGAGCCAGTATTTAGTGCATCAAGGATAAAAAAACCTGGGTTTGAAGTTCCAATTTATATGCCCACAGATGAAATACTAAGCTTAAAGTCAAACCACTCAAGATGGTACTCCCGCCAAGAAATTGATAAATCTGAGTTTGTCCAAAAAAACTTGATTGGGCGTGAGATTGCTTGGTTGGCGGATCCTGTTGATCTCCTAATTTTACAAATCCAGGGATCCGGAAGAATTAACGTAATGGAGCCAGATGGCTCCAAGAAATGGATTAAGGCAGTGTATGCCGCTTCAAACGAACTACCTTATCAAAGTGTTGGTCGTTACTTGCTAGACAGGGGTGAAATCACAGACGCGTCTTGGTCCGGAATAAAGGCGTGGATTAATAAAAATCCTTTAAGAGTGAATGAGCTCATGTGGTCAAACCCAAGGTACGTCTTTTTTAGGGAAGAGCCTTTAAAGGACCCAAGTCTGGGTCCAAAAGGAGCACAGGGAATTCCTCTAACCGCTGGGAGATCCGTCGCAGTTGATCCTCAAAATATACCTTACGGTACCCCGCTCTGGCTTTTTTCTGATGGTCCAACGCTTCAGCTTAAAAGACTTGTACTGGCGCACGACACAGGAAACGCAATTGTTGGTCCATTAAGAGCAGATTATTTCGTGGGAACGGGTACAGAGGCCGGTGAGATAGCGGGCCGTTTGAAACAAAATTTAAATATGTGGGCTCTTCTGCCTAGATAGTCTAGGTAGTTATCTGCAATACTTTTTTTTAAATTCCTCGTACACTTTGGAGGTTAAGCCTTAGCATTTAAATATAAACAATCTTCGCTTTTTGGACTAACCTTCATGAACGCTCCATTGCCAGAGTATCTAATTAAAGCTTTAAAAGAAGTTTCACTCGAAGACAAATATGCCTTAAACAGTGGACGGGCGTTTATGAGTGGGGTACAGGCTCTAGTCAGACTGCCTATGCTGCAACGACAAAGAGACTTGTTGGAAGGCAAAAATACCGCTGGACTGATAAGTGGCTACCGCGGATCCCCTCTTGGAGCTTACGACCAATCTCTTTGGAAAGCTAAAGATTTTCTTGCGAAAGAAAATATTATTTTCCAACCCGGAGTGAATGAGGAGTTGGCTGCCACAGCTATTTGGGGTACGCAACAACTGGGTTTTTCCCCACCAAAGGAACATAAATTCGACGGTGTTTTTGGGATTTGGTACGGCAAAGGACCTGGGGTGGATAGGTGCGCAGATGTCTTCAAACACGCAAACATGGCAGGTACAACTCGATGGGGCGGAGTAATTGCAATTGCAGGGGATGACCATATCGCCAAAAGTAGTACTGCTGCACACCAAAGTGATCAGATTTTTATGGCATGTGGCATGCCAGTATTTTTCCCCTCCAGCGTTCAAGATATTCTGGATTTGGGTGTTCATGCATTTGAATTAAGCCGTTTTTGTGGTCTTTGGTCGGGCATGAAAACAATACAAGAAATAGTTGAATCCAGCGCTACTGTGATCATAGATCCTTCTAAAGTGGTGGTCAAAATACCAGAACTTTCTATTCAATTACCCTCAGGCGGGTTGGCAATACGTTGGCCGGATGACGCTTTGAGTCAAGAGTCTAGACTATTTGATTTTAAATGGGCGGCTGCTCTTGCCTACATAAAAGAAAATAAACTTAATTTCAATGTCATTGAAAGTGCTCAAGATAGGCTGGGAATTATTGCAAGTGGAAAAGCATACAACGATACACGTCAGGCGTTGGCAGATTTAGGACTAACAGATGAAGTCTGCCACCAAATTGGAATCCGTGTTCACAAAGTTAACGTGAGTTGGCCACTTGAGCCTCATGGAGTGTTCGATTTTGCCAGTGGTTTAAAAGAAATCTTGGTCGTAGAAGAAAAACGAGCCTTAATAGAAACGCAATTAAAAGACGAGCTCTATAGTTGGAGCGATTCCAAACGGCCACAAATATTGGGTAAGTTTGATTTGGATCCCAATTCAAATACATCTCAAGGGCAATGGACCGCATATGCTTCAAATCAAGCGCCGCTTCTAAGAGCTAGTGCAGATTTGAATCCTACTATTATTGCTAGAGCTATCGCTAGAAGGTTGAAAGCACTAGGAGTTGACAACCTAACCCAGGCGAAAATTGATCAACATATAGAACGACTCGATCTTAAAGAGCGTGCAATGACCCAACTTAGCTTAACCAGTGAGAGGCAACCTTGGTTTTGCTCTGGCTGTCCACATAACACCAGTACTGTAGTGCCTGAGGGCTCAAGGGCAATGGCTGGAATTGGATGCCATTTTATGAGTCTTTGGATGGACCGACAAACCGCTGGTTTCACTCAGATGGGGGGAGAGGGTACCCCTTGGATAGGGCAGCAACCCTTTGTTAATGAAAAACATATTTTTGCCAATTTAGGGGATGGTACTTATTTTCACAGTGGCATCATGGCAATTAGGCAAAGTGTTGCTGCAGGTGTAAATATCACTTACAAAATCTTATATAACGATGCTGTCGCTATGACTGGAGGGCAACCCATTGGTGAGCGATCCGAGGGGCACACGGTTATTCAAATTGCTCAAAGTATGAAAGCAGAAGGAGTTAAAAAAGTCACCATCGTGACGGACATGCCTGAAAAATACGATGAAGTAAAGGAATTACCAATCGGTGTTTTGGTAAAACACCGGGATGAATTAGATAGGATTCAGCGAGAGTTTAGAGAAATTGGCGGCACTACCGTCATAATTTACGACCAAACATGTGCAACCGAGAAACGTAGACGGCGTAAACGTGGAACGATGGTGGATCCTGCCGTTCGTGTCATGATCAATGAAGAGGTCTGTGAAGGGTGCGGAGACTGCGGAATTGCAAGTAACTGCATTAGCGTTGAGCCATTAGAGACGGAGTTGGGACGTAAAAGAACCATCAACCAAAGTGCATGCAACAAAGACCTAAGTTGTTTGAAGGGATTTTGTCCGAGTTTTGTGACAATTGAGGGGGGGAGTCTAAAACCTAAGAACTCTAAATCGAATGCAAGCAATGCTTATCAATTACATAGTGACAAAGATGAGTTGCCTGAGCCGGTACTACCAGATTTAAAAAAATATAACTTAGGATACGGAATTGTGGTTGCTGGTGTGGGTGGAACTGGAGTCATTACTATAGGACAGTTACTTGGATATGCAGCGCACATGGAAGGCTTGGGCATAGTTACTCAAGACTCTGCAGGCTTAGCCCAAAAAGGTGGCGCTACATGGAGTCATGTGATTATTGCGAATGAACAAAATACCATTCGTACAACCAGAGTATCCACCGTGAGTGCAGACTTGGTGATGGCTTGTGATCCTATTGTTGGAACAAGTAAAGAAACTATTTTAAAAATTGCGTCTGGACGAACCAAGGTAGTCTTGAATCGACACAGCTCGCCGACAGCACAATTTGTCAAAGACCGAGATTGGAAAAATCCAAGCGATAAATGCAAAGAAGATTTACTAAACGCGTTAGGGGGCACTCAGGCAGACTTTGGAAATTTTGACGCCTACAATTTGGCCGTCAAAGAACTCGGCGACAGTATCTATGTGAATCCACTTATCTTGGGATTTGCCTGGCAAAGGGGTTGGATTCCCTTAAGACGAGAGTCGATTTTAAGAGCTATCGAATTGAATGCAGTCTCTGTTGAGAAAAATAAATCAGCGTTTGAGATAGGCAGACTTGCTGCCATAGAAGCTTCCACGGATGAAGACACTGCTGGGGAAGAATTTAAAAAAATATCTTTCTTGCAAAGGGAAAAATGGGCTACCGTTGTTGCCAATCGCGTCCAGCGCTTGACAGCGTATCAAAATAGATCTTATGCAAACTCCTATAAAGAGTTTGTCGACCAAGTACACGCAAAGCTAGGCGAAAAAGTAGGGCTTGTAGTAGCTAAAAATCTTTTCAAATTGATGGCTTATAAAGACGAGTACGAAGTAGCCAGGTTGCATACTCAATCAAACTTTAATCAGCGCATAAAAGATATGTTTGAGGGAGACTATAAAATAAATTATCATTTAGCTCCTCCCATTTTGGCGAAAAGAAACGATAAGGGCGAACTGATCAAGCAAAAAATGGGGCCCATGACAAAAGTTTTATTTCGAATATTGGCCCCACTTAAATTTTTACGAGCTACTGCGCTCGATCCTTTTGGCAAAACCCAGGAGCGTCAACAAGAACGTCAATTGATCGTTACTTATAAATCACTGATTCAAGAGTTAATGAACTCAGAGGGCTCTAAAAATCTTGAGTTAATTATCCAAATCGCCAATGTGCCAGACTCTATTAAAGGATTTGGACACGTGAAAGAACGGAGTATAAAATTGGCTGAAATTCGTTGGAGTAAGTTAATGGAAGAGTGGCGCAGAGGAGTTAGTTTATGAAATTATTAATAATAATTTTAATAAATACCCAAAAATAAAACCTAGAGATCACATTTAAAAAGCATCAACTCAAATATTATTAGCTGAATGCGCCTGCTTATCGGCATGATAACTTGATCTGACCATGGCTCCAACTGCAGCATGCTTAAAGCCCATTTCGTAAGCTTTTTCTTCAAACATTTTGAATGTGTCAGGATGGACGTACCGTAGTACCGGCAAATGGCTATTGCTAGGTGATAAATATTGACCAATGGTCAACATATCAATTTGGTGGTTTCGCATGTCTTGCATAACTTGCAATATTTCTTCATCAGTCTCTCCTAAACCAACCATAAGTCCGCTTTTGGTAGGAACATGAGGAAAAAGCGTTTTAAATTTTTGAAGTAATTTAAGACTGAAATCATAGTCACTCCCCGGTCTGGCTTGTTTATATAGCCTTGGGACTGTCTCAATATTGTGATTCATCACATCTGGGGGCGATTTTTTTAAAATCTCAAGAGCTCGGTCATCTCTTCCCCTGAAATCGGGGACTAAGATTTCAATTTGAGTCGCTGGAGATAAAGATCTGACATTCTCGATACAAGACACAAAATGATTGGCGCCACCGTCTCTTAAATCATCTCTGTCTACGCTTGTGATCACGACATATTTGAGCTTTAGTTCTTTTATGGTTTTACCTAAATTAAGAGGCTCATTTGCATCTAATGGGTCTGGCCTACCGTGACCTACGTCGCAAAAGGGGCAACGTCTAGTACATTTGTCGCCCATGATCATAAATGTTGCAGTGCCGTTTCCAAAACATTCACCAATGTTTGGACAGGAGGCCTCTTCACAAACTGTGACTAAACTGTTTTTACGAAGAATGTCCTTGATCTCATAAAAGCGAGTGTTTGTTGAGGCCGCTTTGACACGAATCCAATCTGGTTTTTTTAAGACCTCATCAGATTGTTGTACTTTAATTGGAATTCTTGATAACTTTGCGGCAGCTTTTTGCTTAATCATAGGATCATAATAATGAGCATCGACTACGCTTGGGGTTGCTTCTTTAGGAGGGAATGTATTTTCGTTATTCATACGAGAAAAATTAGTAAAGAACGCAATAAGTAATAAATTAAGAAATCTAAGTCTCTTATATCATGAAAGATACATTTCTAGTTTTTTTGTAAGAACCTGAGCCACTTCATTTTTATCTGGTGAGCATCCGATTGTAGAGAGGTCTATGGTTTTTAAACCTTTGAAACCACAGGGATTTATAAAGTCAAATGGCCGTAAGTCCATCTGAACATTAAGAGATAGGCCATGATAAGTTTTGTTACGACTCACTTTAATACCTAAGGCCGCAATTTTCCCAAGACCAGAGAACGCTGAGCTTGAAGTCATATCAGCAAGCCCTTGATCTTTTTTTAAAACTTGGTGACCAAATGGTGAATCTAAAATAATGTAAATTCCTGGTGCTCCTTGAACACGGTGTCCTGTGACTTTAAATTGAAGCAGTGTTTTTAAAATCGCCTCCTCAAGGCGATAAACGTATTCTTTGACGAAAATCCCCAAACGTTTTAAATCAATAAGTGGGTAGGCGACAATTTGACCTGGTCCGTGAAATGTGACTTGCCCACCTCGATTGGTTTGAATAATGGGTATGTGAGTTGGGCTTAATAAATGCTCAGTTTTTCCCGCTAAGCCCTGCGTAAATGTTGGTGGGTGTTCGCAAATCCATATTTCATCCGCCGTAGAGTCAGTCCTGTTTTGGGTGAACTCCTGCATATCAGCAAATGAGCTTAAATAATCAACATTGCCTAAGAACTTGATAAGCATTACAGAACAACTTTTACCATCGGATGTGTAGATAAAGTCCGGTAAAGCTCATCTAATTGCTCGCGGCTAGTTGCATTTATGGTGAGCGTAATGCCTAGGTAATGAGCGCCAGAACTGGGACGTAACTCAATGGTGCAGGGATCAAATGAAGGATCAAAAGACTGAGCAATATGTGTTATTGCCTCCAAAAAACCATCAGCATTTTGGCCCATTACTTTAATTGGAAATAAACTGGGATACTCAATCAAAGACTCTTGAACTTGCACTATTTCACTTATATCTTTAATGTTATTTGGTTTAATGGTCATAGCTGGAGAAATACGATTTAATTGGTATTTTTACAAATACGCTCAATATAATTTTGATAGGCTTTATAGATTCGTTTGTAGACAGGACCAGGTTGACCAGAATGTGAAGTATGTGAGCCAATTACAGTCTCGTCAATCTTAGTGACTGCCAGTACCTCCTTGGTGGCAGAAGATAGTAAAACCTCATCGGCATTAAAAACTTCATTACGAGAAATTGGGCGTAAAACAAATGGAATATCAATTTCGCCGCATATTTCCTCGATCAAGCCATACCGAATACCTTCTAAAAGCAAATTATCTTTAGGAGGAGCAAATACTGTTCCATTCGAGACAATCCAAACGTTGCTAGATGAGGCCTCGCTTAAATTGTCTCCCCTGAACATAATGGTTTCAGTGGCATCCATATCTGCACTCATTTGCCTTGAGAGAACGGCACCTAAAAGACTTGTCGCCTTAATGTGGGCTTTCTCCCATCTGAAATCGTGTGCGCTTACGCAGTGGACTCCGGCATTTCTTAGCTCAGGTGAAATTGCTTTTAGTGGATTGGTCATCACAAAAACCGTAGGACTAATGCCCTTTGTCATGACGTGATCTCGTGGCGCAACTCCTCGACTTATTTGTAAATAAATAATTTGATTGGTGTCTTCAACTTTTTGATTCACGCTTTCTGCAAATCGACTAGCCAAAGTATTAATAATTTCTAACCACTCAACATTTGAAAAAGGATTCTCAATTCTCAATTCTTTTAAAGAACGCTGAAACCTGTTCATGTGCTGTTCGAATCTAAAAGGTTTGCCGAAATAAATCGGGACAACTTCATATATGCCGTCACCAAAAATAAAACCCCTGTCAAGCACACTTATTTTTGCTTGTGCAAGAGGACAAAATTCCCCGTTGAGATAGCAGATGGTTGAAGGTAATTCGGGAGGTGTGAATGAGTATTTTGAAGTCATATGCCAATTATCCAACTTTTCTTACTTCCCACAATGGTTTGCTAATAAAGTCATATATAAGGATTACAAATACGGTAGCTCTATAATCATTAAGGTTGGCTTCAAAAAATTAATTTCCCTGTACAGATGGCCAACTTATGCTTTACAATAACAGGCTTTGCTGAAGCTTATATGACTTTGTAATAGGCATAACAACTATGACTAATAAGAAACAAGTCGTATATTCAGCGGGTAGCGGATTCTCTGGGTCGGTGGTTCAATCAGACGAAAACGAAGCCCTTGAAGAGTTTGTTGCGATGAGCGCAAAGGATGCTGAGCAGTGGAGACAACAGCATCCGCAACCCAATGTTTGGGGGGTGATATTATCGCAAGGCTTGGTAGGGTTGGTCGGAACTGTTTTTTTGTATTTCTGCCAGTTGATGTTTGGTCAAACTGGATGGGGAGTGTCTGGTCTTTACGGTGTCTTTGTTGTCGTTTTTCCTGGTGCAGTATGTGTCAGGGGGCTAAATTCAAAATTTGGTCGTGGCAGTCTAGGGATATCAGTAGCGAAGTTTTTTGTTTGGGAGTTCGTCAAAGTTGCGTTGTCGGTGGCAATGCTTTTTTCGGCATCCAAGTTGTTAGGTGAGAGTTTAAGTTGGCCGTCCCTTTTGATAGGAATGGTTTTAGCTTTTAAGGGTTTTTGGGGTTTTGTTGTTTGGAGAAGTTATTCAACAAACAAATCTCTTTAAAATAATACAGTTAACTATTAAAGTTTGGAATATGTCAGTAGAAAGCGCCCCAACAGCTGGTGAGTACATAGGTCACCACCTTACGCATCTGCAAAATAAGCCGATGTCTGGCATTATTGATTTTTCTGTTTACAACTTAGATTCCGTATTTTGGGCATTGATTTTGGGTGTGATCGGGGCTTTTTTGCTCTGGAACGCAGCGCGCAAGGTCACGCCAGGTGTGCCGAGTAGGTTCCAGGCGGCAGTAGAAATTTTGTTCGAATTAGTTGATAACCAGTCAAAAGCAATTATCCATAACGAGGGGAGTCGTGCGTTTGTAGCGCCCTTGGCCCTGACTGTATTTGTATGGATCTTCTTGATGAATGCAATGGACTTGTTGCCAGTTGACTTTCTGCCCTCAATTTGGGGTGCGATATTTGAGATGGCTGGCGAGAGTCCTCATCATGCTTTTTTAAGGGTTGTGCCGACGGCCGATCTTTCAACAACTCTGGGCTTGTCTACATCTGTTTTGCTTGTTTGTGTTTTTTACAACATCAAAATCAAAGGTTTAAGCGGGTGGTTGCACGAGTTATTTACTGCCCCATTTGGATCGCATCCCATTTTATGGCCAATTAATTTTTTGATGCAGATGATAGAGTTTGCAGCGAAGACTGTTTCGCACGGAATGCGACTTTTTGGAAACATGTATGCGGGTGAGTTGGTGTTTATGTTGATCGCCCTAATGGGTGGTGCTGCAGCAATCTCTTTGCCTGGAATACTTCTGCCGGTTGGGCAGATAATTGCTGGAACAATCTGGGCTATTTTCCACATTTTGATCATCACACTGCAGGCGTTCATTTTCATGATGTTGACTTTGGTGTATGTCGGTCAGGCGCACGACGCGCATTGATTGGGTAATCTTTTTTTAACCTTTCCATTTTTTTATTTGACAACAGGAGCTATCAATGGAACATGTACTCGGTTTTGTAGCACTCGCCGCAGGCTTGATCATCGGACTGGGCGCCATTGGCGCTTGTATCGGAATTGGCATTATGGGTAGTAAATACCTAGAGGCGGCAGCCCGTCAGCCAGAACTAATGAATGAATTGCAAACAAAAATGTTTTTGCTTGCAGGTTTGATTGACGCCGCATTCTTGATTGGTGTGGGTATCGCGATGATGTTTGCATTTGCAAACCCATTCGTTTTAAAGTAAGTATTACAACCGCTAAAAGAAAGGTGTTGCCGTGAGTATCAATGCAACGCTGTTCGTTCAGGCTATAGTATTTGGTATATTGGTGTGGTTCACGATGCGATTCGTGTGGCCACCCATTGCCAATGCTTTGGATGAGCGAGCTGAAAAAATAGCACACGGATTGGCCGCTGCTGAGCATGCAAAAATAGAACTATCTAATGCGCACAAAGAAGTTGAGTTAAGACTCAATCAAACGCGTACAGAGGGTGCTGGAATTCTTGCAAATGCAGAGCGTCGTGCGCAGGCTATTGTCGACGAGGCAAAAGCACTTGCGACGCAGGAGGCCAACAAAATTATTGCAGCCGCGAAAGTGGAGGCTGAGCAACAAGTCATAAGGGCGAAAGAATCACTTCGTGATGAAGTAGCACATTTGGCTGTCAAGGGAGCAGAGCAAATTTTGCGCAAAGAGGTAAATGCCTCTGTGCATGCAGAGTTGCTTACTCGCTTAAAGACTGAGTTGTAAGAGGACTTATGGCTGAACTTGCAACAATAGCTCGTCCCTATGCTGAAGCACTCTTCAAGTCAAAAGTCTTGGGGCCAGCTCATCAGACTGCTGACTTGTTGGATGGACTTGCTCAACTGTCTCATGATGAGCAAGTCAAGCAATTCTCCTTAAGTCCCAAAGTCACTGTCTCCCAGGTGATTGACTTGCTTGGGTCGGTATCGAAGGTTAAGTTTTCTGAAGGAATGCTTAATTTTCTCAATACTATGCTTGAGCACGGTCGTTTAAGTGCGATGCCGGAAGTCGCACATCAGTTTAGGGCATTGGTAAATGCGCAGTCTGGGTTTTCTGAGGCAGTCATTTACAGTGCTTTTCCTCTGGACGCTGTGGCACAAAAGGCAGTGACAGAGCTTTTGCAAAAACGCTTTTCTCGACAATTGCAAACTAGTGTTGAAATTGACGAGAGCCTAATTGGCGGCGTTAGAGTGGTGGTGGGAGATGAGGTACTTGATACTTCTGTAAAGTCCCGCCTTGAAGAAATGAAAGTAGCCCTGACCTCATAACCGAGGTTGGGACAAGACCATTAAATAAGAAAGAAGGAAAGAGTCATGCAACTCAATCCCGCAGAGATCTCCGAACTCATCAAGAGTCGTATCGAAGGATTAGCACCTAGTGCAGACATCCGTAACCAAGGAACGGTAATTTCCGTTAGCGACGGTATCTGTCGTATTCATGGTTTAAGTGATGTAATGCAGGGGGAAATGTTAGAGTTTCCTAACAACACATTTGGATTAGCACTAAATTTAGAGCGTGATTCAGTTGGCTCGGTGATCTTAGGTGATTATGAGCACATTTCTGAAGGTGACGTAGTCAAGTGTACTGGTAGGATTTTAGAAGTTCCTGTGGGGCCTGAGCTCATCGGACGTGTTGTAAATGCCTTGGGACACCCAATTGACGGTAAGGGCCCAATCAATGCAAAGATGACCGATGTTATTGAAAAAGTTGCACCAGGCGTTATTGCTCGTCAATCAGTTTCTCAACCGATGCAAACTGGATTGAAATCCATTGACTCAATGGTTCCGATTGGTCGTGGACAGCGTGAATTAATTATTGGAGATAGACAAACAGGTAAAACGGCAGTTGCGATTGATGCAATCATCAATCAAAAAGGCCAAAACATGACTTGTATCTATGTTGCAATTGGTCAAAAAGCTTCTTCTGTAAAAAACGTTGTTCGGGCTTTAGAGCAGGCAGGCGCAATGGACTACACCATTGTTGTAGCTGCAACGGCCTCCGAGTCTGCTGCAATGCAATACGTTTCTGCTTACTCCGGATGCACAATGGGTGAGTACTTTAGAGATCGTGGACAAGATGCATTGATAGTTTATGATGATTTATCTAAACAAGCGGTAGCTTATAGGCAAGTATCTCTGTTGCTAAGAAGGCCGCCAGGTCGTGAGGCTTACCCAGGTGATGTGTTCTATTTACATAGCCGATTGCTTGAGCGTGCAGCTCGTGTCAACGAGCATTATGTTGAAGAGTTTACTAAAGGCGCAGTTAAAGGCAAAACGGGTTCGCTGACAGCCTTGCCAATAATTGAAACACAAGCTGGTGACGTTTCAGCATTCGTTCCAACAAACGTAATTTCAATTACGGATGGACAAATTTTCTTGGAAACAAGTTTATTTAATTCTGGAATTCGTCCTGCTATTAATGCAGGTATCTCAGTATCTCGTGTGGGTGGTGCTGCACAAACCAAGCTGGTTAAAAACTTATCAGGCGGTATTCGTACAGACTTGGCGCAGTACCGTGAGTTGGCTGCATTTGCTCAATTTGCTTCAGATTTGGATGAGGCGACCAGAAAGCAACTTGATAGGGGCGCACGTGTAACAGAATTGCTCAAACAAGCTCAGTACAGTCCACTAACCATTAGTTTGATGGGGGCTACGCTTTTTGCTGTCAACAAAGGCTATTTGGACGACATCGCAGTTAACAAAGTGCTTGCGTTTGAAGCAGGGCTTCATGCTCATCTTAAAGACCAGCACGCAAAATTACTAGCGAAACTAGAGGCTGACAAGGCAATGGATAAAGATGCTGAGGCTGAATTAACTGCGGCTTTGGCTGAGTTTAAAAAGTCTTTTGTCTAATCCGAACCTGATGAACTAAGGAAGCTTTAATGGCAGCAGGTAAGGAAATTAGAGGCAAGATCAAATCGGTAGAAAATACCAAGAAGATCACTAAAGCCATGGAAATGGTAGCCGCATCCAAAATGAGGAAAGCTCAGGAAAGGATGCGCGCTGCTAGACCTTACAGTGAGAAGATTAGGAAAATAGCTTCTCACCTTGGACAAGCAAACCCTGAATATGTCCATCCGTTTATGGAGCACAACAATGCTAAAGCATCGGGCTTCATAGTGGTTTCTACAGATAAAGGTTTGTGTGGCGGACTCAACACAAACATGCTTCGTATCGTAGCTCAAAAATTAAAAGATCTACAAGCAATTGGACATAGCGCAAAGGCAATGGCAATTGGCAATAAGGGACTTGGATTTTTAAACAGAGCAGGTGTTGACGTGGTCTCTCACGTAACACAAATTGGCGATACGCCACATCTTGATAAGCTGATCGGACCTGTTAAGCTTTTGCTGGACGCATATGTTTCTAAAGAAATAAATGCAGTCTACCTTTGCTATACAAAGTTTATTAACACTATGAAACAAGAGCCAGTCGTTGAACAGCTTCTGCCCTTGTCGAATTCACAAATACAGGGAAACCACAAGAAAAACACTTGGGATTACTTGTATGAACCAGATGCTCCCTCGGTGATCGAAGATTTATTGATTCGTTATATTGAGGCTTTGGTGTACCAAGCGGTTGCCGAAAACATGGCCTCTGAGCAGTCGGCTCGAATGGTTGCAATGAAGTCAGCAACAGATAATGCAGGAAACGTAATCGGTGAATTAAAACTGATTTATAACAAAACTCGTCAAGCAGCGATTACGAAAGAACTTTCAGAAATCGTTGCCGGTGCGGCGGCGGTGTAACAAGAATTTATATTTATGGAGCAAAAAATGGCTCAAGCGCAAGGAAAAATTGTTCAGTGTATCGGTGCAGTCGTTGATGTGGAATTTCCACGTGATCAAATGCCAAAAGTGTATGACGCATTGAAACTAGAGGGTACCTCCCTCACGTTAGAAGTCCAGCAGTTGCTAGGTGATGGAGTCGTTAGAACCATTGCTTTGGGAAGCTCTGACGGCTTAAGACGTGGTTTGATGGTGAGCAATACTGGTCATGCAATTCAAGTACCAGTAGGTAAAGCGACACTAGGTCGTATTATGGATGTGTTGGGACAACCCATTGATGAGCGCGGACCAATCAAAGCCGCCAAATCAGCTTCAATTCACAGAAAAGCTCCAGAATATGATGAGCTTTCTCCTTCAACTGAATTGCTCGAAACAGGTATCAAAGTGATTGACCTCGTTTGTCCCTTTGCAAAAGGTGGTAAGGTAGGACTGTTTGGTGGTGCTGGTGTGGGCAAGACAGTTAACATGATGGAGTTGATCAATAACATTGCTAAGGCACACTCAGGTTTATCCGTGTTTGCCGGTGTCGGTGAGAGAACACGTGAAGGTAACGATTTCTATCACGAAATGATGGAATCAAATGTGGTTGTTTCAGACAATCTTGAAGAGTCTAAGGTGGCAATGGTCTATGGACAGATGAACGAGCCTCCTGGCAACCGTTTACGCGTAGCCTTGACAGGTTTGACAATTGCAGAATCATTTAGAGATGAGGGCCGTGACGTTCTATTCTTTGTTGATAACATTTATCGCTATACACTCGCAGGTACTGAAGTATCAGCATTGTTAGGTCGTATGCCTTCAGCTGTGGGTTATCAGCCTACACTTGCAGAAGAAATGGGACGTTTGCAAGAACGTATTACGTCAACTAAGGTTGGATCAATTACATCTATTCAGGCTGTGTACGTACCAGCTGATGACTTAACCGATCCATCACCTGCGACAACATTTGCTCACCTTGACTCAACTGTTGTTTTGAGCAGGGATATTGCAGCACTAGGTATTTATCCCGCCGTGGATCCACTTGACTCGACAAGTCGTCAATTGGACCCACATGTGGTCGGTGAGGAACACTACAACACTGCTCGTGCTGTTCAGGGAACATTACAGCGTTACAAAGAACTACGCGATATTATTGCTATTTTGGGTATGGACGAGTTGGCGCCCGAGGATAAGTTAACTGTAGCGCGCGCACGTAAAATCCAAAGGTTTTTGTCGCAGCCGTTCCACGTTGCTGAGGTTTTTACAGGCACAGCCGGTAAATATGTTTCACTAGCAGAAACCATTCGTGGTTTCAAGATGATCGCAAGTGGTGAGTGTGATCATCTGCCTGAGCAAGCCTTTTATATGGTCGGCACCATTGATGAGGCTTTTGAGAAGGCCAAGAAAATTTAAAGCACGATAAAGAGGTGAGCCGGTTTATTAGCCGGTTCCAATAAAAGAAAGTAATACCATGACAAGCACATTTCACGTTGATGTTGTAAGCGCTGAGGAATCTATTTTCTCTGGCGAGGCAAATTTCGTTGTGCTTCCTGGAGAGTCTGGGGAGTTAGGTATATTTCCAAGACATACACCTCTTATCACTAGAATACGTCCAGGCACAGTGAGAATCAAACTTGAGGACGGTTCAGAAGAGGCCGTATTTGTTGCCGGTGGAATCTTAGAAGTACAACCTGACGGTGTAACTGTGTTGTCTGATACAGCTGTCAGAGCCAAAGACTTAGATGAAGAAAAAGCAATGCAAGCCAAAATTGCAGCAGAAGAATCAGTTAAAAACGCAAAAGGTGAGCGGGACTTAGCAAAGGCGCAATCTGAATTGGTAATTTTGGCTGCACAACTTGCTGCAGTTCGTCGCATACACGGTAAAAAGAGATAAATCTCAAAAATTCTCTTCGAGATTGGGCAACTAAATATCATCAATCCCTAAAATCCAGCATGAGTAGATCAAAACAACATGCCGCGACTATAGGGGGGAGCTCAGATGAGGTTGAAGCGGCTTTTTATGAGGCACTTCAAAACGGCGACCTAACCAAATTAATGTCTTGTTGGGCCGATGATGATGAAATTGTATGCATCCATCCTGGCGGTCCAAGAATAGTGGGGTTGGCGGCAATCAGAGCTTCATTTGAGGATCTATTTGCAAATGGTTCGATACAGACAAGGCCTGAGAGGGTTATTAAATTAAGCTCACTTACGAGTGCAGTTCATAGCGTTGTAGAAAAAGTTGAGATCATGTTGCCAGATGGACCACAAAAGGCATTCGTCTCTACAACTAATGTTTATCAACGCACCCCCCTTGGATGGAAACTTGTAATCCATCATGCGAGTCCTGGAACACCTACAGAGATAAAAGACTTAAGCATTTCAAGCCAGGTGCTTCATTGAACTGGGGCTATAAGCCCCCAGCATGGTTAATAGGTGGACACGCTCAGACTATTTACCCATCCCTGTTCGCACAAAATATTTATCCAACCCAGACATGGGTGCGCCAACGCATATCAACAGCCGACGAAGATTTTATTGATATTGATTGGACGAGAAATATAAATGAAGCATCTTCATTGTGTGTGTTATTTCACGGCTTGGAAGGGAATTCAAAAAGTCATTACGCTGTAGCATTCTCGGTGCAAATGGGGGAAGAGAATATTCAACTATGTGTTCCACATTTTCGGGGATGTAGTGGTGAGATAAATATTGCTCCTCGGGCATATCACAGTGGGGACTATGAAGAAATAGATTGGATATTAAAAAAAATTAGGAATACATTTGAAGGGGATATTTGGGCTGTTGGTATATCTTTAGGAGGAAATGCACTGTTGCGCTGGGCTCAGGAGCAAGGAGAAGCTGCCAAAAAGATAGTTAAAGGAGTTGTGGCTGTATGTGCGCCACTAGATCTAGATCAAAGTGGGCGAAGAATTGGTGAAGGCATAAATCACTATATTTATGAGAATAGATTTCTGCGTACTATGAAACAAAAAGCGCGTTCAAAAATAAAACAATATCCAGGATTGTTTGATCATGAAAAAGTTATGAAAGCCAATAGCTTATATGAGTTTGATAATCACTTTACTGCGCCCATTCACGGATTTAGAAATGCGGATGATTACTGGCGACTGTGCTCGTCAAAACCACATTTAAATGAAATAAAAATCCCACACTTAGTAATAAACGCTTTAAATGACCCCTTCATCCCTAAAGAGTCATTACCGGATATAAAGGAATTTAATAGCTACGGGATTCAAATTAACACAAAATATGGCGGTCATGTAGGATTTGCAACATCGCCATTCCCCGGTGATTTGTGTGCAATACCTAAACTTGTCTCTTCATGGATGAAATCGTAAAACAGGCAATCCACAAGTGGCCAAAAGTGCCAGCTTGCTACGGGTGGCTCGCCCTCGATTGCCGAGGGGATTGGTATTTAAGGGACGAAAGTGCTCAAAACAAAGGGCCTTTTCCACTAAGCAAAGGATCTAAGCTTGTACACAGCAAGCTAATTGAATTCATTAATAGGAACTACCAGCCAGATGAGGCAGGTCGATATTTTTTTCAAAATGGACCGCAAAAAGCTTTTGTAGAACTAGAACTTGCGCCCTACATACTTAGATTTAATAGAGATCAGAGTATATATACTCACACTGGTGTGGGTGTAAAAGCAGAGGAATGCTATGTTGATGAGCAAGGGCGAGTTTACTTAAAAACAAACCTCGGTCTTGGTCTGATACACAGTTTAGATATGGATTTATTAGCAGATCAAATCATTAACAAAAAATTCATCCCACAACCTATTCAGCAATCATTATTGGAAGATCAATTTGGATACGTAAAAAGCCCAATCAATAACTTAAAAAAATAGCCAGTATTTACTGGCTATTTGAATATTAGAAAAGTAGATCAGGTATTATTTGGCGGCAGTAGAAGGCATATTATTATTTGCAGCTGTAGGGGTAGGGACCTTCGGTTCTACAAATTTAGCACCCCCAGCATTGGCCATGTAGACTACAGCTCGGCCGATCTCTACATCATCAAATTCACCACCGCCTTGAGCACTCATGCTTCCTTTGCCTTTAAGGGCAGAGGTTAGCAACGTCTCGTAACCCTTTTTAACTCTAGGTCCCCATGCACTAGCGTCACCAAACTTGGGTGAACCAAGTGCACCTATTGCGTGACAAGTTGTACATTGAGCTTTATAGACTTGTTCGCCAGTCTTGAGTTCACGGTTAGCATCTCGAATATCAACGATACCTACTTTTTGAATCCGTTCAGCAATTGATTTGGGCAAATCAGACGCTCCTTCTGCTGGTTTATTAGCAGAAGTAACGTAATAAACTAGTCCAATAATTATGAAAATCGGAAGTACAAAAGAGTAAAAAACGGCCAAAAGAAATTGTTTTGGTGTTTTAATAGGTCCATCGTGTGCTTGTTCTTCGTGGTCGCTCATAGTATCCTCAAATAGGCGTTGTCGATTAGAATCACAGATTATAGCTACGCAAAGAAATTAGATAGAGATTTATGGCCTTAAGTTCACAATAAAGTGAGCGGTGTTAACCAAAGAATCCCCAAAAATACATAGTAAGCCTACAATTAATCAAACACTAGGCAAAGAAATAGTGCGGCTGTAGCTCAGTGGATAGAGTATTGGCCTCCGAAGCCAAGGGTCGTGGGTTCGATCCCCGCCAGCCGCACCAATTTTTTAATGGTCAATAACGGACACATTGTTACAGATCTAACCGATCACGGACTTAAAAGCTTAAACCCAAAGATGTTCTCTACGAGTGCTCCTCTAATTCAATAATTTAATTCAATAAATTCTGGGGTGAAATTGTATGAAGAATTTATTTTTGTCTTGAGACTAGAGTTTTAAATAAATGCTGAAATTAAACGGCTAAATTTGTGAAAAATTAAGAATTCTCATGCTTAGAGAATTTCAAGGCCAGGGCATAAAGTTCGTTTTTGGGCGCCCCAGTGAGCTGTTGAGCTAACTTAACAGTAGTTTTCAGAGAAAGCTCTTCAAGAAGGGTCTTTATGAGGGGTTCATGGCTAGAGGTGTCAACGGTATGTTTTGCTTCGCTTGGATGAATAACGATTACAAACTCACCTCTCTTTCTATTGCCGTCAGCTTTTAGCCAATTAGAGATTTGAGATGCTTCAAGAGTCGCGATTTCCTCAAATTGCTTAGTCAGTTCACGTCCAATAGTCACCTTGCGATTGGCCATAAAGGAGATAGAGCTAGCCAATGTATCTATTCGGTGCGGAGCCTCTAAAAGGACAGTAGCCTTTGGCTGTGAATCAATCAATTTAAGCAAGCTAGTGCGTTCTGAGGCCTTTGTAGGTAAAAATCCAACAAAATCAAATCCTCCATGACCAACAACCCCGCTTGCACTTAACAATGTAGTGACACTACTAACGCCAGGGATGGGAATGACGCGAAAGCCTGCGTCTGAGACCGCCCTAGCAAGCCAAGCCCCCGGGTCGCTTATGCCGGGAGTGCCCGCGTCGCAAAGAACGGCAACTCTATTGCCTTCGGACAATAAAGAAATGATTTTCGGACATTGCTCAGCCTCATTGTGTTGATGAACCGCAATCCAAGAAGAAGAGGGCTTGTCAATTCCATAATTGGTTAGTAAATGTTTACTTTCTCTGGTGTCTTCGCAGGCAAGAAAATCACAAATAAACAAAGTATTCAAGGCTCGAAGTGTAATATCAGCAAGATTTCCAATGGGAGTAGCAACCATATACAAGCATGAAAGAGGAAAATCTTGATGACTTAATGCATCTTTGGCAGCGTTAAGAACATTTGTATAGCTTGAATTCACCTTGGATACCCTTGTTTAGTGTGACAATTAGACTAGAAAGATTCAAGAATAACTGATTTGATCTGAATTCGATGCATTAGTGTTTAACTAACTATCATTACAATTAATGAATTGGTTGGATTGCGAAAAATATCTAACAGGGCGGTTTCAATGAGCAAGTGCAAAGAGTGAGGCGTGGTGCTTTTTAAAGTCAAACGCCTCGGGAGTGAACATCTCGGCTGGACATTTCCAGCCCATACTCTTTCTCGGTCTGGTGTTGAGCTGCCATGCAACCGCATCTA
>CAIWAO010000063.1 GCA_903910745.1 uncultured Burkholderiales bacterium | reverse complement strand
GCTTTAAGCGCAACTTACTATGATTCAAGCTCAGCTTCAATCATGGGTAATTGGATGGCAACTAACCAAGCTAAGTTGTTTGCTGGTTACACAAGCATTGTTCAGTCAAACCCAACAGATGCTGCAGCTGACAAACTCATTACCCAAGTTCAGGGCGTGCCAATCAACATGACAGCTTACAACGGTCTGAACGTTGCCAAGTACCAATCAAACTTGAGGACCACGATCGCTTGGGCTGGTGTTAAGTATGATTTAGATAAGCAAAACCACATCATGGCTGCTTACTACTTGAGAAGTGTTGGCGCTTACAGTGCTTATACAACAAATGCAGCGACTGGCGCAGGATCAGCCGCTGCTGGAACAGCCGCTCTTTACTCAGATGGCAAGCAAAACATTTATACAGCAATGTATGACCGTGATTTGAGCAAGCAAACTGACGTTTACGCTTATGCCATCTTCAACCAGTTTGACGGTCAACCTTCTACTGCTGCATCTGCAACAACCCCACAATCACAATGGGCCACATTGGCTGGTTTGAGCATCAACCAATACGGTGTTGGTATCCGCATGAAGTTCTAATTTAACGCTGACTCTTAGTCAGCTGTTAGGTTAAATCTTTTAAAACCCACTGTGGCAACACAGTGGGTTTTTTAATGCGTGATTCATTATGTTAGCGAAAAAAGGACATTTCTTGCCTCGTTTATTGGGGACTCCCAGTTGCCTAAAGTTTCCTGCCTAAGAAGTTGCATCGACTTGTAATAATTGGTATCAGAGGAGCGTACACCCCATCTCCAATCTGGTACGAACGATAAAAGAGTCAGCGTCTTAATTCCCAATGCAGCGCTTAAATGCGGAATACTTGTGCAAGTGCTGACAACGCAGTCCAAAGTGCTGATTAAAGCCGCAGTGTCAGATAGATCATTTAGATCGGACTCGAAGGTGCGAACATCAGTTCTATTTTCTAAGGACATAAGATCGCTTTCCTTAGTCTCTTTTTGCAGAGAAATATATTCAATTTCGCCTTTTGGCAATGCTTTAGAGAATTCCTCAAACGACATGCTTCTTTTTCTGTCGTATTTAAATTTTGAGACGCTACTCCAACAAATCCCAACTCGAGGCCTTAACTTGGGGCCTAGTTTAGAGTTCCAGAAACTCACTTTTATTTCGTCAGGCTTAAGATAAGGGGTAAAGTCTTTAACGGTTTCATAAGTGAGCTTAAGTGCCAACGGTAGACTCAGCATCGGACAATGAAAATCAAACTTAGGTGGAGGGTTGCCCCTCACAACAAATTCAGTTACACCGTCTAGTGATTTGAATAGTTTTTGAAGTGCTCTATCATCCTCCAGGACTACTTTAGCGCCCAGCATAGTTAGATTTTTAACAAATCTACAAAACTGTATCGAGTCCCCCAATCCCTGCTCACCGTGAACTAGTATTGTTTTACCACTGAGAGATTCCTCTCCCAACCAAAGTGGCTCCTTGAATTCTCTTTTGGGTGTGTCGCTGTTATTCCTCATCCAGCGCCATTCGTGAAGTTTTAAACCCTCCTTGTAATTCCCCATCAATAAGAGAAGTAAAGATTTGTTCCAGTTTGTTTCAGCATCATCAGGACTTAGTGCAATAGCTCTGTCGTAGTTGAGCATCGCTTGCTCGAATTTCCCCAATTCTTGCTGTATGTTGCCCATATTGGCATAAGCTTGAGCGTAGTTTGAAGAAATCTGAGTTGCGGTATAAAAGTCCTCTAAGGCGCTATCTAAGTTGTTTAACTCTTGATGCACATTACCCCTGTTGTTGTAGGCAGGGGCAAATTCAGAGTTTTGTGCAATCGATGTGTTGTAAAAATCTAATGCTTCCCTGTATCTACCTAACTCACTCAATGAGTTGGCTTTATTAAAGAGTGCCTCATAATTTGCGTGTTGGAGCTCAATAGATTTATCAAATGCTTTGATGGAGCTCTCAAAATCTCCAAACGCCTGCAGTGCCAGACCCAGATTGTTGTGAACCAGCGAAATATTCGGATTGATCTGAATTGCTTTGTAGATCAATGCAACTGCATGCCTGGGTTGCCCCACTTGTTGAGCTAGAACCCCAAGTAAATGAAGCGCATCAAAATGCTGATTATTGATGCTGAGCACTTGTTCATAAAGCTTTTGAGCGCTTTGCAAGTCCCCATTTTGGTGAGCTAGATACGCTTTTTGAAAAATGAGATCTATTTTCAATGTAATTTAGGGAGTGAGGTTATAAGAGTTGTTGTTGTCGTTGCAATTGGTTTGCAAAAGTAGCATTTTTTCTCCTCCACACCTGTAAAACAAGTCTCCAAATTTAACGACTTCATTGTAGGTTAACACCTACGCGGTCATTGTTTTTGTGCTTCAGCACAAGTCATGATCAATTTGGTGAGTTTTAAAAGGGTAAAAAAGCCTGTAAAACTACCTCATCACCTTTTAAAATGGCATTTTTCTTAATCCTATAGGGTGTTCTAGTGGGTAATAGGGGTAATACGGCGGGATGGAGTCAAATTAGCCCAAGAGCTGAATGTATACTTGATTACAGTCCTACAAAAGTGTAAATGTTGGATAAATGGTTGATAAATGGTTGATAAATGGTTGATAAATGGTGGGCAAATTTTGATTAAGTGTTGAGTAAGTGTTGAGCAAAAGATAGGTAAATGGAAATTGCTTCCTTTGAAGTCTAGTTTGTTGATCGATTAAATTAAGGACAAATGATGAGAAAAAATATACTAACCACAGTTTTACTATCCCTTGGTGTTCTTTGGGCTCAAACTACTTTTGCTGAGAGTTTAGATACCTTAGAAAAAGCGAAATCCAGTGGCATCGTCACAATGGGTGTCCGCGACTCATCCGGAGCTCTCTCCTACACACTCGGTGACGGTAAATATGCAGGCTTTCACTACGAGATTTGCCAACGTATCATCGCCAATCTAGAAAAAGCAGTCGGTAAGCAGTTAGAAACCAAGTACTTGTCTGTGACCTCACAAAACAGAATCCCGCTTGTGCAAAACGGAACAGTAGACATTGAGTGTGGATCTACAACCAATAACCTGGCCCGTCAGAAAGACGTAGCTTTCGTCTTAACCACCTACGTGGAAGAGGTGAGGATGGCCGTTAAAGCCAACTCAGGGATCACCTCTATTGATCAACTCAACAACAGAAACGTTGTGACCACGACAGGTACCACCTCTGTCCAGCATTTGAGAAAGCACGAGCGTGCGGCCAATGTTGATTTCAAAGAGATATACGCAAAAGACCATGCTGAGAGTTTTCTGATGCTAGAGTCCGGACGTGCAGATGCGTTTGTAATGGATGGCCAGATTCTGGCAGGCAACATTGCGAACTCTAAAAACCCGGCTGACTTTAAAATCGCTGGCGAAGTCTTATCCGTTGAGCCCATCGCCATCATGATCAGAAAAGATGACGCCGGTCTCAAAAAACTAGCCGACAACACAGTTCGTGACCTAGCCAAGTCAGGTGAACTGGCAAAACTCTATGACAAGTGGTTCATGCAACCCATCCCTCCTAAGAATACAAAAGTGGGCTTGCCAGCAAGCGAATACACAAAGGCAGCATGGGCTAATTTGAATGACAAACCAATGGAAGAGTATTCAAAAAAATAAAGTCTAAAGCTTTGACTACTATCTATTCTCCCCTCCCATACAAAATTCTTGGAGCCTAATTTATGAGTTGGGAGTGGCAGGTCTTTTTAAGCGATGACGGTTCAGGTCGCACCTATTTAGAGTGGATGATTCAGGCCTGGGGCTGGACTCTCTCAGTTGCGGCCTGTGCCTGGGTGATTGCGATTAGCTTTGGTTTTGTGATTGGCACACTGAGGACGTTTCACAAATATCCACTTCTTGTCTCGCTTGGAAACACTTGGGTTGAAGTCTTTAGAAATGTGCCGATTTTGGTCCAGGTCTTTCTTTGGTACTTTGTGCTCCCCAAGATTTACACCCCCATGCAACATTGGCCAGGTTTTTTACTGGTTGTTTTGGCCCTTGGGTTTTTCACATCCTCCAGAATTGCTGAGCAGGTTAAAGCAGGCATCAATGCACTGCCTAAAGGACAAAACATGGCTGCCTTAGCGCTTGGGCTGTCTCCTCTTCAGTCTTACCGGTATGTGATATTGCCCATGGCGCTGAGAATTATTTTGCCCCCCCTTACCAGTGAGTCTATGAATTTGCTCAAAAACTCATCGGTCGCTTTTGCTGTCTCTATCCCTGAGCTCACGATGTTCGCCATGCAAGCCCAGGAGGAAACCTCCCGCGGAATAGAGATCTATTTGGCAGTCACCGCAATGTACGCAATATCTGCATTTGCTGTGAACCGGATGATGGCTGCACTTGAGTCGCACATGCAAATCCCAGGAGCAGGAGCCCCGTCCGTGCCAACTATCAGTGGGGGACACTGATATGGGTGGACTAGATTTAAGCTTCTTTAGTTATGACATCATCAGTAAATTTGTGCTCAAAGGCCTGTTTTTCAGTGTTGAGTTAACCGTTGGTTCAACAATTGGAGGCGTTATATTGGGTACCATCTTGGCCCTTATGCGCTTGTCGGGGCGCAGGGTGCTGAGTTCAATCGCAGTGGTCTACGTTAACGGTATGCGCTCCATTCCGTTGGTGATGGTGATTTTATGGTTCTTCCTTCTCATGCCCACCCTGATAGGTCACTCTATTGGCGCCGAGACCTCGGCCTTTATCACCTTTATTGCTTTTGAGGCAGCGTTCTTCTCTGAGATCGTGCGCGCCGGTATTCAGTCAATCTCCAAGGGTCAAGTCTACGCAGCGCAAGCCCTTGGGATGACTTATGCGCAGAACATGCAACTCGTAGTTCTCCCCCAGGCCTTTAGAAATATGCTGCCCGTATTACTCACCCAGACCATTGTTTTGTTTCAAGACACCTCCCTTGTCTATGCAATTGGCGCCTACGATTTGCTAAAAGGGTTTGTAACTGCAGGCAAAATTTACGGCAGGCCTGAGGAGGCCTATTTGCTTGCAACTGTTGTGTACTTTGTAATTTGTTTTGCCCTCTCAAGCTTGGTGAAACGCTTGCAGGCCAAAATCTCGATTATCAGATAAGTGATTTTTTATTAAGGTGTTCAAATGATTGAACTGAAAAATGTTTCTAAATGGTACGGCTCAGTGCAAGTACTGAACCAATGTACAACAACCATTCAAAAGGGCGAAGTGGTGGTTGTTTGCGGCCCATCGGGTTCGGGGAAATCAACACTCATTAAAACCATCAACGCACTGGAGCCCATTCAAGAGGGAGAGATCTTTGTTGAGGGCATCTCAGTTCATGATCCCAAAACAGAGCTCCCCAAACTCAGGTCTCGTGTCGGTATGGTGTTTCAGCACTTTGAGCTTTTCCCTCACCTGAGCGTGACGGAGAACTTAACACTTGCTCAGATCAAGGTGCTTGGACGCTCAAGCGAGGAGGCCCTCGATCAAGGGCATAGATACTTGGAGAGGGTTGGGCTTACCGCTCACAAAGATAAATTCCCAGGGCAGCTCTCGGGCGGTCAACAGCAGCGGGTAGCGATTGCTCGCGCTCTTTGCATGGACCCAGTTGTGATGCTCTTTGATGAACCCACCTCTGCGCTTGATCCTGAGATGGTGGGTGAGGTGCTTGATGTGATGGTGAGTCTTGCCAAAGACGGCATGACCATGGTTTGTGTCACTCACGAGATGGGGTTTGCGAGAAAGGTGAGCGACCGCGTGATTTTCATGGACATTGGGGGCAAGATTTTGGAGGACTGCTCAAGCGATGAGTTCTTCAACCACCCCGAGAACAGAAAAGACAGGACAAAAGAATTTTTAGCGAAAATTCTTCAGCATTAATCTGACAGTCAATCACATTTACAAAATGAATTCACCCCAAGAGATCACCATCACACGCCCAGATGATTGGCACGTTCATTTGAGGGATTCAGACGCTTTGTCCAAAGTCGTTGGACACACAGCCTTTCAGTTTGCAAGAGCGGTTGTGATGCCCAACCTAAAACCTCCTGTCACCACAACTGAGCAAGCTTTAGCCTATAAAGCAAGAATATTAGCCTCTCTGGCTAAGGTGAAGCTGCCCATTGGTCTCAAAGGGGTAGGTTTTGCTTTCGAGCCATTAATGACCTTGTACCTTACTGACACCACAACTGCTGCAGAGATTGAGAAAGCTAAGGGTGCCGGTATAGTCGCTGTCAAACTCTATCCAAGCGGGGCCACCACCAACAGTGACTCCGGCGTCACTGATATTCGCAAGACCTACTCTGCACTTGAGGCAATGCAACGCCTAGGGATGCCGCTACTCATTCATGCAGAGGTAACAGACTCCTCAGTTGATCTATTTGACCGAGAAGCTGTTTTTATAGATCGTTATCTGATTCAACTCAGAAAAGATTTTCCCGAACTCAAAATTGTGATGGAGCACATCACCACCGAGGAAGCGGCTCAGTATGTTCAGGCAGGGAATCAATATTTGGGTGCAACCATCACAGCCCATCACCTTCTTTACAACCGAAATGCAATTTTCACCGGCGGTATCCGACCCCATTACTACTGCCTACCCGTGCTTAAGCGTGAGAAGCACCGAGTTGCTTTGGTTAAAGCCGCAACGAGCGGCAGTCCTAAATTCTTTCTCGGGACAGACAGTGCCCCTCACGCCGCACACCTAAAAGAGCATGCCAGTGGTTGCGCAGGATGTTATACGGCTTTTAGTGCGATGGAGCTTTATGCAGAGGCGTTTGACTCAGTTGGAGCACTCGAGCATTTGGAAGCGTTTGCAAGTTTTAACGGAGCAGATTTTTACGGCCTGCCCCGCAATACTGGGAAGATCACTTTAAGACGTGAGAGTTGTCAGATGCCAGAGTACTTGGCTTTTGGTCGTGCTAAGTTGATTCCGCTCAGAGCGGGGGAGGCTTTGCCTTGGCGGTTTGTCAGTTGACAGAGTATCCTAATTAATGAGTGCTCTCAAGAGAGTAGCTTTGCAAAAAATTATTTGAAAATCAGTTTTCAAAAGCTACTCATGCTTTTGATGTAGATAATGCAAGTAATGCAAGTAATGCAAGTAATGCAAGTAATTCAACTGATATAGCTACTTTTCCAAAACTCAATAGCATGACAAAAGATGCAAAATCGTTTTTTTTAAGCTCGTTAATTTGCCTGTACAGTTTGATGAAAAACTCTATTTTCTTGTCTACCCCCTGACATTAGAAAAACAGTTCAAACGTCATCTTTAAAAGCGTAAACTAGCCAATTCATTTAGGATGTGAAGTGGTAAAGAAATTAATTAATCCCTCACCAGACTTGAAATTTCAACCCCCACTTGTGGCTCTTTCCTGGGATGCCCCCTGGTTCAAAAACTATAAGAAACTTGGCGAACAAGTTTTACTTAAAACTCAAACAAACACCTTGGTTGATGCTTTAAACGCATCCAGGGGTCGCTTGCAACTCGCCTTTGTGCCACAAGCCGATATTGATGGTAATTTCACATACGAGTCATTTATCCATAAAAACCGCAATATTCCTACACGAGAGAATGCACATGATTTTTTTAATGGCCTCAGTTGGATAGAGTTTGTCGCAACTAAAAGTGCAATGCTTTCAGTTCAAGCAAAAGAGATAACAAAAGAGAAAACAAAAGAGGTAACAAAAAAGATAGCGGAAAACAATGCCGATCTCTTTACAAGCGGTAAAACTGGCAGAGGTCCCTTAAGAGACTCTATGACTGTGTTTGATGAGAACGGAATACTCCTTTGTGCAGATGACCAAATATGGGAAGCACTTCTCGCAAAGGACTGGCAAAGTCTGTTTGTTAAGCACAGACACTTGTGGAGTGAGGCAAAGGTCTGGCTCTTTGGTCACGCACTGCTGGAGAAACTCCTCAACCCCAGGCTTCCTATAACGGGTCATGTGCTGCAGTTAAAAGTGCCCCGTGGGTTAGACACCTTAGACACATTAAACACCGTAAACACTGATAGCCTTGATGCGTGGTTAAGTAGTCAAGTTCTGGGGATCAACTGGCGTGAAAAGCCTTTCTCTCCTTTACCTGTACTAGGGATCCCTGGTTGGTGGAGTGAGAACTCTGAGCCAGGCTTTTATGAGAATAAATCAGTTTTTAGAGATTAGGCTATGGCTTGCCCAGATGGGTTCAAATGAGTGAATGGAATTTTCATTTCTTAATTGAACATTGAATTCATAATTTAAATTCAAACATCACTCAGTAATCATTAAGTATTTTTGCAAGACCCTCTGCTACCTTAATTCCGTCAACCCCCGCAGATAAAATACCCCCTGCATATCCCGCTCCTTCTCCTGCAGGATATAAACCCCTTACAGCAGAGTTTTGAAAAGTCTCATCTCTGTCAATCCTCAGTGGTGATGATGTTCTGGTCTCAATGCCAGTGAGAACAGCATCGGGGAGATCAAATCCTTTTATTTGACGACCAAACTCAGGCAGCGCCTCTCTAAGTGCAAATGTTGCGTAACTTGGCAAAGCCTCTGCTAGATCCGTCATCAGCACGCCAGGCTTGTATGAAGGTATAACAGATCCAAGGCTCAGGGACGCACGTCCAAGAACGTAATCCTCAATTCTTTGAGCCGGTGCTTTATAGTCTGAACCGCCCATCACAAAAGCCTTAGACTCCAATTCACGCTGCAAAACGATTCCAGCAAGAGGATGAACCTCCTGGTGGGTGGAGTTCATGTAGCTAGAACTAGAAGAGGTTGGTGATTTATATACGTTGTAGTGAGAGCCTAGATTTTTCTCAAAAAGCTCTGGACTACTTGGATAGTCAGAAGGCTCAATTCCTACCACCAGGGCTGCATTGGCGTTGCGCTCATTCCTGGAGTATTGACTCATCCCGTTGGTTACGACTCGCCCGGCCTCTGAGGTGGCTGCAACCACTGTTCCGCCTGGGCACATACAAAAACTGTACACAGCCCGTCCGTTGCTTGCGTGGTGTACGAGCTTGTAGTCCGCGGCCCCCAGCAGGGGATTGCCTGCGTGTCTACCCCACCTTGCGCGGTCAATTAGACCCTGGGGGTGCTCAACCCTAAACCCAACCGAGAAAGGTTTAGAGTGCATACAAACGCCCTGGTTATAGAGCATAAGGAAGCTATCTCGAGCACTGTGGCCTAACGCCATAATCACATGGTTTGTTTGTACTTCACGAGTCTGGCCAGTTTGTAAATCACGAACAATAAGTCCTTTGACGTGTTTGCTACCCATGGGGGCACTATTTTCCTTTACAACCAAATCAACAACATGTTGCTGGAAATGAACTTCACCCCCCAGAGCTTCAATTTGCGCGCGCAGGTTTTCAACGACTTTAACAAGTTTGAAAGTGCCTATGTGTGGGTGAGCTGCGTACAAAATGTCCTCAGGCGCACCCGCTTTGACGAACTCTTCAATGACTTTTCGACCCAAGAATCTTGGATCTTTGATTTGACTGTAGAGTTTGCCGTCTGAGAAAGTTCCAGCTCCGCCTTCGCCAAATTGAACGTTGCTGTCTTCGTTTAAAAGAGACTTGCGCCAAAGCCCCCAGGTATCTTTGGTACGTTCGCGCACTTTTTTACCCCGCTCCAAAACGATGGGCCTAAGTCCCATTTGGGCCAATGCAAGTGCAGCAAAGATACCGCATGGCCCGAACCCAACCACAACAGGCCTCAATTCAGTTTGAACTCGTCTTTGGAATTCAAGATCTTGAGTCAAATTTAATGCGGATTGGTCGTTGCACTTTAACCCCTCTGGGTTTGAGCTCGCACTCTCACTAATAGGGAGGGGGGGGTGCCACCGCATATCGGGTGTCTCTTGGATACGAACGACGCTAAATTTTTCTGATTTTTTAGAGTTTTTTAAAAAAACAATGAGTGGCCGCTCTTTATTTATATCTTTCAGTGCAATATCGAGTATGTAGACCACATAGATCTGTGATTTACGGGCATCAAAACTTCGTTTAAAAACTCTCCAATGATCCACCTCTGCCAGCTCAATTTGTAACAGCTCGCAAAACAAAGGTTCTAAATAAACGGGCCTTATCCCCAGATCTGGATGCTCGGCAAGTTCTGAAGGCGTGACTTCAAGGGGAAGTCTAAGTTCACTGATTCTGATCATTTTGCAACTGGCTCGTGGTGATCGAGCAAAGTGTTAGTTAGATGCCTTATTATTATCTATTATTCATTAATATTCAAACGGATTGGACTTGGAGAAGTTGCGCGGAGGATAATACAGATGTGAAGTTCGCTAGACCGTCGCTGGTGCAAGGGTGGAAACGCCGCACTGGAGGAACGTCCGGACTGCAAAGGACAGCGCAGGAGGTAACGCCTCTCCACCGTGAGGTGAGGATTAGAGCAACAGAGACGAGTCAAAGTCTGGGGTAACTTGGGCTTTGGGTGAAACGGGCAATCTCTGCGCGCAGCAATACCGAATAGGCCAACGTTGATGTGGTCCGCGGAGTTGGCGGGTGGGTAGCATCGAGCCATGTGGGTGACCCATGGCCCAGAGGAATGACGGTCACGCGGGGGAAACTCCGTGCACAGAATCCGGCGTATCGGCGGACTTCACACTTTAATTTGCAGCACCGTTTAAAAAGAGTGCCTGAAAAATTTCTCCGAATAACTTTCTTCGAATAGAAAAAGTTCAATAGTATAGATATTAATTATGTCTAGGTTTTCTTAGATATTAAAGTAAGAATACCTTGTGATATGGTTAACGTATAGGTCTAAATTAATACTAACTTTTCGAGATTTTCGAGAGCTCAATAAAAACCCACTGTGTTGCCAAAGTGGGTTTCAAAAATATTTAACCTAACAGCTGACTAAGAGTCAGCGTTCGATTAGAACTTGACGCTTAAGCCAGCACCGATAAAGCTGATGGATTGACCCATCAAACCATTACCTCCGGCTGATTGTGCTTTTTGTATTCCGTCAGAAAAAACAGTAGCCCATTGGTTACCATTATCAAATTTTTGATAATTAGCAGCAAGGTAAATGTCAGTTTTTCCACTTCTTAAATATTCAGTTATGGCTCTTTGTAATTTAGATTTACAACTTAATATTTCAGTTAATTCGTCCCGTTTGTTTCAAATGCTCAACGTGGGCCAAGAGCGAGCGCATGGCAATCGGCCATATGCTTGAGGGTACGTCGTCGTATGCCTTTTGTACCCAATCTTGCATCGTGCCGCTTAAATTGTTTTGTATGGTACGGTAAATCTTCTCCTCTCTGGTGAGTCGATGTTGATGCAATCCTTTCGCAACATCAATTGCACTTCTGGGTCTCGTCCAAAAGTTTCCGAGTACATATCCGTGAGCAGGCAATATGAATTCAATCTTCTCATCTCCGCATATGTGGATGAGTTTTTCCAAAGAGTTTAGATAATCCCCCATATGTCCATCGGGTGGATCGACAATAGTTGTGCTCCCGTTCAAAATATGGTCTCCGCTAAAGAGCAATCCATCTTCCTCTAAAACCAGGCACAAATGATTCGCTGCATGACCCGGCGTGTGTACCACTCTAAGAGTGTGCTGATCTGAGTTGAAAGATCCAGAGGATGGTTGCAGTGTCAATCGCTCAGAGTCGTATAGTTCCCGTTCGGGCTTAAACTCACTATGAGCCCTTGCACTGGGGAGTGAGGACAGACCTAGTATGGGAGGGTTTGAGTTTGACCCGGTTTTGCAAAGGTTTTTTAGCGGCAAGGCTCCTGGGGAATGATCAGGATGGGAGTGTGTGCAGATGATCATTCGGATATCACCTGCACAGGCTTTGTAAATACGCTTTGTATGCTCGTTATCCAACGGGCCAGGATCAATGACAATGAAGCCGCACTCTGGGGTTCCAACAATATAGCTATTTGTACCTGGCCCAGTCATGATGCTAGGGTTGGGGGAAGTCAATCGTTGAACGTTCTTTGTCAATTGCACTGGAGCAATTGACTGCCAATCAAGAGAGTGCAAAGTAAGAGATTTTCTGCCCTTTGAATTAATCTCCTCAATATTACTGGCTTGTTCTGCCTCAGTCTGATCATTGATATCCAAATTTTCAATACCCTGTGTCAGTGCAAGCTCACCGTAAGCACTCTCTTTTTCGGTAAAAGTCTTGGATTGTTGGCCAAACATCCCAATGCGAGGTATGCTTTGACTTTGATCGACTTGATTAAGGATTGATTCTTGAAACTGAGCAACAGATTGGGGATATAAAAGCTGTGTACGTCTGACCATGTGAGGTTGTCCTAGAATGAACTAAATCAGAATTGATGTGGATAGTTTGTGAGTCTTTAGGAATTAAAGCTTAACTGCGAACTACTATCACAAAAAATAAATAAAACAGAAGGGGACTTTGATGCAAAAGATGACAACAAACGCAAACATTATCAACGATATTTCAATCACTTTGGGTAAGACCAAACCCCATTTCATTGCACGAATGATGACTGGTTTTTGTACTCTGCTTTTCTTAGCACTGCAATTTCAAACAAGCACATTTGCGCAATCTGCTTGGCCCACTCGTAAGCCAATCACTTTGATAGCTGTGTTCCCCGCAGGAGGATCTGTTGATCAGGTCGCAAGAATCATCTCTCAGCCCTTAAGTCAGGAGCTGGGTCAGAATGTGATTGTGGACAATAAAGGTGGTGCCTCAGGCACCATTGGTACGGCCTTTGTAGCGCAGGCACCTGCAGATGGCTACACATTTGCTGTGGTGTTTGATACGCACGGAGTAAATTCCAGTATTTATCCAAACCTTTCCTATGACGCACAAAAGGATTTAACTCCCCTGATCCTTGTGGGAACTTCTCCCATGGTTTTGGCGACTTACACAGCATCTGAGTACAAGACCTTTGGGGACGTGATGAACGCGGCTAAAGCCAATAAAAATGTTAGCTACGGCACCATTGGTAATGGTAGTTTAGGTCATTTATCGATGGTGTTACTTGCAAAAAATGCCCGCGTTGAATGGACTCACATCCCTTACAAAGGCGGAGGCCCTTTGATGACAGATGCCGTCGCGACCCATGTTCCCTTGTCCATGGCGTCAATATTTGTGACTAAACCTCATATCGATGCGCAAAGACTTCGCCCGCTTGCAGTGACCTCCAAGCAAAGAAGCCCAGATTTACCGAACGTGCCAACTATTGAGGAACTTGGCTACCCAGGATTTGAGGCCCCTAGTTGGTGGGCGTTTCTTGCACCAGCAAAAACTCCACCTGATATTGTGAAGAAAATGAATGATGCACTGAATAAAGTTCTTAAGAATCCAGAGGTTGCGAAGAAACTAGACGCCCAAGGTATCGATGTGATTGGGGGTTCTACAGAAAGTGCAAAAGCTTTTATTGATAAACAAATCATCACCTGGGCGAAGGTGGTTAAAGAGAATAATGTCAGAGTTGAGTGAAATACATGCCAGGACTCCAGCAAGCCTCACGGCTTCGCTTGGGGGATGTCTGGTCAAGTTGCGTAATACAAAATACACTTTAAGGTAGTTAAGTGTATTGACCTTGGAGCTTGCTATACATATCCAAGGGGACACAACGGTCAATGCTCAGGCGTAACTCCTAGTGCAACCAAGAATCTAGCCACCATGTTGTAGGTTGCGATGGCAGATGTGAGCTCTACGATTTCTTGGGTATTTAAGTGACTCTTTAGTTTGTCAAAAACTGCGTCCTCAACTTTAACAGTGAGTGTCATTTGGGCTGCGTATTGGATCACCAAAGACTCGAGCTCTTCTAGACGCGGATCGCTCACTTTAGATCCTGGAGCGCTGGCCAAGACTTGATTCAAGGCCTCTAACTCTGCATCTGTACCACCGGCGGCCAAGAAGTCTGGTTTGTGGTGATGGTATTCATATGTGGCGCCAGTTAGAACTGCAACCGTACATATCCCAAGTTCACGTAGTTTGCGACTTGTGGACAAGCCGGTTCTCACGTTTTTCAAATAAACATTCCATCCCCTAGCAACTGGCTCACTCCAAAGCAGAGCTTTATCTAAATTTAATAGCTCCCCACCTCGGCGCTCAAGTATCGAGTCAACAAGGTCTTTTGGGGTGGGGTGCTGTTCTTGGGACCAATCTGGAATTCTCATAAATGCCTTTTTAATGAAAGTTTATGTTGGAGACTTACTTTGGAAAAACCAATTTCTCTGGTCTTCTGCGTCTAGCAGTATTAAAGAGCGAGTAGGTTTGTTTTACGTAATTGGATACCCCGTTGATGGAGGTGATGTATTTCTTAACCTCCGGTGTTATCTCTGACTCAACGAGGTGGATCTCGCTGTGAGGGTCTGTTGTCTCAAAGTAGACATAAAACCAAGGATCCCCACGTTTAATGTTGATTTCGCTCTTAATGTCATACCACTCAAATGCCCACATCAACTGTCTGGGCCAGACATCGATTGGGAAACGACCATCCATCAACAAGCCCGGCAAGGGGCTTTGAGGGTAGTCCATGAATGGGGGAAACTGGTTGATGTAGACCGGGGCATCAGCCAAAAAAATGTAGGGTGTAATGACCTGAATCATGGGGCGCTCTGGATGGCGCCACTCGTTTGGGGCAGTCATTTGAATCAATTGATTCAAAAAATGGTCCCTCACCGATGAGCGCTCCCCATCCATGTTTTGAATATTGGGGCGGCCGTTTGGATCCACAAAAAAGCGCAAATGCATGTCTATTGGCGCTTTGATTACAAAATACCGACCGTCGTAGTTCAAATCTTGTTGGTCTTTGGGTAAAGTAGCATCGCTTTTTTGGGGGGATGGGGAGCCAGGGGCGGGTTTTCTGCTGTAAGGTTCGGGATCATCCCAAATCACAGTGGCTGGAAAATCCAGCAACGACCATCCCACCTCAATGCTTGGGTGCTCAGGAGTTTCAGGCGGTTTAGATTTGAATAAATTAAAAAGCATGACTCATTATAAGTTTTGGCTGAGTAATTCTTAATGCCTCTTTTTGCTATTTATATCGGATAATTAGGGAATGATCATTCCATTCACAAAAATGCAGGGAGCAGGAAACGACTTTGTTGTCATTGACGAGACAAAGACGAGGTACTCCTTGACCCCAGAGCATTACCGGTTTATCGCAAATAGAAATTTCGGTGTCGGAGCAGACCAAATTCTAAGTGTTAGACCACCTCCCTATGCAGGGGTAGATTTTGAATATGTGATTCACAACTCGGATGGGGGTGAGGTGGAGCACTGCGGTAACGGAGCGAGGTGCTTTGTTCGTTTTGTTCAAGAATCTGGTTTGACAGATAAAAATCCAATTAGAGTGAAGGTGCATACAGGTGAGATTGAGCTCAGGGCTTTACCGGATGGGCGCGTTAGAGTTGATATGGGACCTCCAGTATTTGAATTAACTAAAGTTCCCTTTGACCCTGCGTTTGCTACTCCTGGTGCCACTGGATATTTTGAAGCTTCAAACAATAATTTCAAATCAAAAGAAAAAACAGTTATATCAGACACAACAGGTGCATCAGGTGCATCAGGTGCATCAGGTAATTGGAGCCAATGGGTTTTGAAGGGCTTGAACGGCTCAAAGGATTCAAAGGATTCAAAGGGTTCAGAGGGTTCAGAGGTTCAGTATCCCCCTCTAAGTGTGCTCTCCATGGGGAATCCTCACGCCGTTTGTGTTGTTCAAAATACAGAAAGTGCCCCAGTACTAGAACTGGGCCCGCTAATTGAGCACCATCCTGCATTTCCAAACCGTGTTAACGTTGGGTTCATGCAAATTTTGAACCGAGTTGAGATTAATTTGCGAGTATTTGAGCGCGGGGCAGGTGAGACCTTAGCTTGCGGTACTGGTGCCTGTGCAGCAGTGGTTGCAGGTATAAGTGCAGGCTTGTTAGACTCCAGCGTTGATGTGCATACTCACGGTGGACTGCTCACCATTGAATGGGCCGGTCTTAAAGATTCAAGCACCCTAGAGCATGTATTCATGACAGGGCCAGCGGTTAGTGTTTTTAAAGGCGAGATAAAAATCAATGAGTAATTCAAACATGTCACCCATCACAGAGGACGATATTGCTAATTTCCTTGTCAATACGCCGGACTTCTTTGTGCGTCACGCTGAGACACTAGGCACCATTCGCCTGAGTAGCCCTCACGGGAACAGAGCGGTGAGTTTGCAAGAGCGCCAGGCTGAACTCATGCGCGAGAAAATCAAAGGACTTGAGCTCAGACTTATGGAGATGATGCGCAACGGAGGAGATTACTCCGTGATCGCTGAACACCTGCACCAATGGACGTTGAACTTACTTCAAATCAGTAAAGCAACCGAAATTCCTGAGATGATTGTTAAGCGCTTGGAGATTTGTTTTGATGTCCCGCAAGCCGCAATCAAAGTGTGGGATGTATCTAAGGCAGCCAAGAAGGAGAGTTTTGCTAAGGGAGTAAGCGAAGAAGCGCAAGCTTTTGCAAGCTCACTTGCACTCCCCTACTGCGGCGTGAACACTGGCTTTGAGGCGGTCGATTGGTTACCAAGACCCTCAGAGGCAAAGTCCTTGGCGCTGATTCCGCTCAGGGCGTACGAGACGTTTAGTGTCACGTCAATCAACGACAGTTTGAAGGTCACGCCCCCAGCGATTGGACTTTTGGTTCTAGCCTCAGATGATGAGCACAGATACCATGCAGGTATGGGGACTGTGTTTTTAGAACAAATTGGAGAGTTAGCAAGTTCTTGTCTTGCTAGATTAAGAGTTTAAAAGTTTAAAAGTTTAAAGCTGTGGCCAAGGAATTTGAAGATCATTTAATGAATCAATACTTGGACCACGTTCGGTTCGAGAAAAGATTGGCTGAGAGAACCGTTGCTTTGTACATAGAGGATTTGAAAAAACTCTCTCTTTTGCTAACACAAAGTAAGCTCACCGCTCTTCAAGTTACAAGTGCCGACATCAGGCGTTGGCTGGTCCTTATGAACTCGACGGGTCGCACCCCCAGAGGGATTGCGCTCATACTCTCTGGATGGCGCGGCTTTTACAACTGGCTTGGCAGGCAAGGGCATATAAAAATAAATCCAATCTTAGGCGTTAAATCTCCCAAAGTATCTAAACCGCTACCCAAGGCTTTGAGCGTGGATGATGCTGTCCGCTTGGCTGAGTACGACGGAGAAAAGAATACCAAAGACAAGTATGATGAGAGTGTTCATACCAATGATCCCTTAGACGCTCATTGGTATGAGGCAAGGGACGCTGCAATTGTTGAGCTTTTGTACGGAAGTGGTCTGAGGGTTGCAGAGTTGGTTGGGCTTGATTTAAAACCCTCACACCATCCTAATCATAAAAACGCAGGTTGGATTGATATTGATGGCTCAGAGGCGCATGTTTTAGGAAAGGGCAGTAAAAGAAGATCCGTTCCTGTGGGTGCTAAAACAATAGAGGCTTTAAAGGCTTGGATCCACGTTCGAGATTTAAAACTAAAGACGAGCGATGGGTTTGATTCATCAGAACATTCAAATGCACTTTTTATAGGGCATAACGCAACCCGACTCACGCCTCAATCGATTTGGCAAAGACTTAGGAAACGCAGTTTGGATGCGGGTCTTGCCACCCCGGTTCATCCTCACATGCTCAGGCATTCGTTTGCAAGTCATTTATTGCAATCGAGCTCGGATTTACGCGGTGTTCAAGAAATGCTTGGGCATGCAAATATTTCGACGACTCAGGTCTACACCAGACTAGATTTTCAGCATCTTGCAAAAGCATATGATGCAGCGCACCCGCGTGCAACCAAGAAAACTCAGAAAATCAAATCAACTCCAAAAAAGAATTAGAAAACTGTGAAAACCATTCGATTAAAAACTGGAAAAGAACGTGCTGCACTGCGGGGGCACCCTTGGATATTTGATACTGCTATTGCCAGTGGTGGAGGAGACTTTGGTGAGACCGTTCGGGTCGAGAGCATGGAGGGAATTTTCCTGGGCTGGGGTGCATTTAGTCCAACCTCCAAAATTCGTGTACGAATTTGGAGCTTTATAGAAACTGAGCGAATTGATGAAGAGTTTTTTGTGAGAAAGATCCTTGAAAGCGCACAAGCCAGGTCCTTCTTTGACATTCAAAGCGATGGGATGAGGCTGATTCACGGGGAGGCGGATGGATTGCCAGGCCTGATCGTTGACCGCTACAAAGACACCGCAGTTGCTCAGTTTTTGAGTGCAGGGGTTGAGCGTTTTAAAGCGGCTATCGTAAAAGGGCTTTTGCAAGTCAATGGAGTCCATCGTATTTACGAGAGATCTGACTCTGGGGTCAGGACTCTTGAGGGACTTGAGCCCAAAACGGGATGGTTAAGCCCTGCCAATCCAATCCGATCGCATGTTAGTGATATGCACCCAGGATCAATTGACAAGAACGCAAGCTACGACCAGAACGCAATCCACTCTGGCGCAACTGAGACTCAAATAGTGATTCGCGAACATGACTGGCTCCTTGCCCTAGATATTGAGGAGGGACACAAGACGGGGTTTTATTTAGACCAAAGAGACAGCCGTAAACTCTTTAGTGATTACGCCCAAAGGCTTGCATTTAAGAGAGTTCTCAATTGCTATTGCTATACGGGTGGATTTACCGTAGCAGCATTAAAAGGGATGTATGCAAATGTAAAAAATAGTGGCAGTGATTCATTGCCCGAAGATGCTTATGTGCTCTCCATTGACTCCTCTGGCCCCGCGCTTGTTAGAGCCAAAGCACAGCTCACACTAAACAACATCGATACCCCTTGTGCCGAGTTCAAAGACGCCGACGTGAATGCTAGTTTGAGAGATCTGATCAAGGCTGGGGAGAGTTTTGATGCAATTGTCCTGGACCCACCCAAATTCGCTCCCTCAGCTGCCCACGCTGAGCGAGCCGCAAGGGCGTATAAAGACATCAACCGATTGGCTTTCAAGCTTTTAAAGCCCAAAGGGGTTTTGTTTACATTTAGTTGCTCTGGGGGAGTGTCAGCTGATTTGTTTCATAAAATCGTTGCCTCGGCAGGCACGGACGCAGGTGTCGACGGCTACATCGTTGAGCGTTTAGGCGCTGCTGCCGATCATCCAATGACCATTAATTTCCCAGAGGGCGAATACCTCAAGGGCTTGGTTGTCTTGAAAAAATAATTTAAATCGATTAAAATGCTGAGTTGATTTAAAAAAGAATCAACATATTTAAATTAAACATTATTAACTACATTATTAATTTTTAAGAATTATTTAGAATTCATTTCTTAAGGGCTCACGATGTTAATTCCAGCAACCGTACTGACCGGGTTTCTAGGCTCAGGTAAAACCACACTTTTAAAGCGCGTATTGAGTGAAGCTCATGGCCAAAAGATTGCTGTAATTGAGAATGAATTCGGCGAAGAAAACATTGACAACGATATTTTGGTGTCTGACCAGGGCGAGCAAATCATTCAAATGAGCAATGGATGCGTGTGTTGTACGATTAGAGAAGATTTAAGAACCACACTCAGAGACCTTGCTGCCAAGAAGAGAAGTGGGGAGCTAAATTTTGACCGAGTTGTCATTGAGACTACCGGTTTGGCGGATCCGGGGCCTGTTGCTCAAACCTTCTTCATGGATGATGAGGTGGCTGAATCTTATTTGTTGGATTCGATATTAACTCTTGTTGATGCTGTTCACGCACAGACTCAACTAAACGACCGTCAAGAGGCGAGAAGGCAGGTCGGTTTTGCTGATCAAATCTTTATCAGCAAAGCAGATCTCGTGTCCCCCGCAGACCTAAGTGCCCTGCAGCACCGTTTAACTCACATGAACCCAAGGGCTCCGCAAAAAAGTGTTCACTTCGGAGATGTTGCGATCTCGGATGTCTTTGACCTAAAGGGATTTAATCTCAATGCTAAGCTGGAGATTGATCCTGACTTTTTAGCAGAAGCGGACGGTGCTCACCATCATGACCATAAACATGAACACAGCCACGATCATGACCATGACCATGACCATGGCCCCAATTGCGATCATCCCTCACACAACCATGATCACGGTGGTGGTCACCACCACCATTATGACGATGATGTGAAAAGTTTCGTATTTAAATCAAAACGCCCCTTTGATCCAGCCAAGTTAGAAGATTTCTTGGGAGCTATCGTCAATATTTATGGTCCCAAAATGCTGCGTTACAAAGGCGTTTTATTCATGAAGGGGACGGACAAAAAAGTTATTTTCCAAGGCGTTCATCAACTCATGGGTAGCGATTTAGGTCCTGTTTGGGGTCGCGAAGAGCCCCGAATGAATAAAATGGTATTCATTGGCATAGATTTACCAAGAGATATTTTTCTTCAAGGGTTAGAACAGTGCCTAGTATGAGTACAATCCGCGCGCATCATGAAATCATTCAGTTTGATATGTTTTTTTGAGAAACGCGTCTTTTTCAGTACTTTTATGCTCTCAATTACATAGGTTGCATTTTGGTTTAAGAGTTGTACTTTAAGATGTTCGTCTTTTTGAGATTATTTATAAATTGAAAAATTAAAATTAATTCCAAATTAGCAACTGGAAAACAGGAGACAAATTTATGACAGCCCCTAAGACCAAAAAAGCAATTGCTACAAAAAAGGTAACAAAAAAAGCTGTGACTAAAAATACAAACACAAGCAAAGCTACCAAGCCTAAAAAATCTACGACTAAGCCAGCTGCAAAGAAACTAGTTGCTAAAAAAGTAGTTGCTAAAAAAGTAGTTGCTAAAAAAGTTGTAGCAAAGAAGTCAGTTG